>CAZZFT010000007.1:0-46952 GCA_964653555.1 uncultured Spirochaetales bacterium
CGGCGTGTTCTCGATCTTCGACCTCTTCGATCTCAGCGCCGACTCCTCGGACCTGATCAACACGGATTTCTGGGGCGGCATCAGCCTCTCCGGGCGGAAGGACTGGCTCTCGGGGCAGATCCGCGTCTACCACCAGAGCTCGCACCTGGGCGACGAGTTCCTGCTGCACAACGACGTCAAGCGGGTGAACGTGAGCTACGAGGGGGCGGATCTCCTGCTCTCCGCCGACGTACGGACCTGGCTGCGCGTCTACCTCGGCGGCGGCGGAATCTTCCACTCCACGTCGAATCTGGATCCGTTCTCGATCCAGGCCGGCGCCGAGCTCCAGAGCCCCGTCGCCTACCTCTCCGGCATCGTCCGGCCGATCGCGGCCTTCGACTACCAGTCGGCCGAGCAGCTCGACTGGCACGAGAACATCAGCGTCGCCGCCGGTTTCCAGATCGAGAGTCCACGCCTCTCGCGGGTGCGCCTGCAGATCCTCGGCGAGTTCTTCACGGGCAACTCGCCGGACGGCCAGTTCTTCGTGCATCGCATCAAGTACGCCGGCATCGGCGCCCACATTCACTTCTAACCATCGGACGGATACGTGTACCTCCGAGTCTCCGAGGCCGATAGCCTCTCGCGCATGAACGGCCCGGGCTTTGCGCGGCTCGCCCCGGCGCTCGTGCTGCTGGTGGCGGCGGCGGTGGGCGCGTCGCCCGAGGACGAGCGCCTGGCCGGCTACGCCACCGCGGTGATCGAGCGCGACCTCGGCCTCCAGGTGGTGAGCATCGACGTCCGCGACGGAGTGGCGCGGGTGGTGGTCGAGGCGCTGGGCGACCAGCCCGCCGAGCGGGTGGCGGCGGCCCTCACGCAGATCGAGGGGATCGAGCGCGTCGAGGTGTCCGAGCAGAGCGGAGACGGGCTCGCGAATCCCGCCGCCTCCGCCGAAGAGGAGCCGCAGGAGGACCACGAGCCCGACGTGGAGCCATTCCCCCGCGTCGAGCTCTTCGCCCCGCTGATCGCCGACCCGCGCCAGCCCCGCTTCGCCGTCTCCTATCAGCGCTACATCGACGATGAGGAGCTGGGAAACGTCGCCAGCGCGAACTTCGGCGAGACCTTCGCGCTGCTGGGCGGGCCCGTGGGCGACGGCCGCTGGGAGTTCGGGATCCTGGGCGGCGTGTTCTCGATCTTCGACATGGACGCCGAGTCCTTCGATCTCGTGAACGCCGACTACCTGGGAGGCCTCACCGCCTCCGGGCGCCGGGGCTGGCTCTCGGGACAGGTCCGCCTCTACCACCAGAGCTCGCACCTGGGCGACGAGTTCCTGCTGCGCACCCGCACGAACCGCATCAATCTGAGCTACGAGGGCGTGGACCTGCTGGCCTCGGCCGACGTGCAGCCCTGGCTGCGCATCTATCTCGGCGGCGGCGCGATCTTCCACTCGGAGCCGAGCCTCGATCCGTTCTCGATCCAGGCCGGCGCCGAGATCCAGAGCCCCGCCACCTACCTGGACGACGTGGTCCGGCCGATCGCGGCGCTCGACTACCAGTCGGCCCAGGAGCGGCACTGGCACGAGAACCTCAACATCGCCGCCGGCATCCAGCTCGAGAACCCGGCCATCTCAGGGCTGCGCCTGCAGCTACTCCTCAACTTCTTCACCGGCAGCTCGCCCAACGGCCAGTTCTACGAGCGGCACATCCGCTATGCCGGCATCGGCGCGAACCTGTACTTCTAGACGCGGACGGAACGGAGCCGCGAGCAGCGCCACCGACGTCTGCCGCGCGTCTTCGTCCCAGTGTTCGAGCCCGTAGTCGATCCGCGCCCCCTCGCGCGCCGGCGTGAAGGTCGAGAACAGGCGATCCGACCAGGAGACGAGGTTCCCGTAGTTGGCGTCGGTGAGGCGCGGGTCCAGCGAATGATGGACCTTGTGGAAGCTCGATCGGGCCGCGCGGTGTCCGGGGCGCTCTCCATTTCGCCGTCTCGCTCGGGAGAACGCGGCGGAGGGGCGCCGCGTTACGCGTCGGCCGATTCCCTGGGGCGCTCTACTCCGGCTCGCCCACCTGGAGCAGCTGCTTGCCGCGGTTGGCTCCGGAGAACAGGCGCAGGAAGGTCTTCGGCGCGTTCTCGATCCCGTGCTGCACGTCCTCGCGGTGGGCGATCTCGCCCGCCTGTACCCACTTCGCGAGCTGCGCGGCGCCCTCGGCGAAGCGCGCGGCGTAGTCGAGCACGATCAGCCCCTCCATGCGGCCGCGCTGACGCACCAGGTTCATCAGGTTGCGGGGCCCGGGCGGCGGCTCCTTCTCGTTGTAGCCGGAGATGCCGCCGCACAACACGATCCGCGCGCGCAGCGCGATGCGCGCGAGCACGGCGTCGAGGATCTCCCCGCCCACGTTGTCGAAGAAGACGTGGATGCCGTCGGGACACAGCGCGTCGAGACGCGCCGGCACGTCCTCGCTCTTGTAGTCGATCGCCGCCTCGAGGCGCGCCGCGTCGCGCAGCCAGCGGCACTTCTCCTCGCCGCCGGCGATGCCGATCACGCGCGCGCCGCGGATGCGCGCGATCTGCGCGGCCACCGAACCCGTCGCGCCCGCGGCGCCCGACACCACGATCGTCTCACCGGGCTGGGGCGCCCCGATGTCGAGCATGCCGAAGTAGGCGGTGAGCCCGGTGATGCCGAGCACGCCCAGGGGCCAGGTGAGCGGCGTGCCGGAGGGGATCGGCGTGGCGCGCCCCTTGCCGGCGAGGGCGTACTCCTGCCAGCCGAACAGACCCTGGACGAAGCTGCCGACCGGGAAGTCCGGATCGCGGGACTCGATCACCTGTCCCACGGCGCCGGCGCGCATCACCTCGCCGAGCCCGACGGGCGGGATGTAGCTCGGTCGGTCCTCCATCCAGCCGCGCATCGCGGGGTCGAAGGACAGATAGAGATTCTTGACCAGGATCTCGCCGGGACCGGGCTCGGAGACCGGGACCTCGCGGAGCTCGAAGTTCGCCTCGCCGACCATGCCGTCGGGGCGTGCGGCGAGGAGCCACTGGCGGTTGGTGCGATCAGGCATGGGCGGGACCTCCGGGGCGCTGCGGCCATTCTCGTCGTGTGCGGGTCTCGGCGCAATGCGGATCGCGCCGGGTCAGCGCGCCGTCAGCTCGAGCACGGTCGGCTCGCGCATCCGCAGCGCGCTCATCACGCGCTGCAGGAGGCCGTACTTCTCCCGGAACGCCTGCTCGACGCGGGCGGCGAGCTCGGGATCGTCGATCTCGCGGGCCGCCACCGCCTGCTCCCGATCTCCGGCGCGCAGTGCGACCGGCGAGCCGCGCCGGATGTTGGCGAGCCAGCGCGAGTCGTTGGTGCGGACGTAGCCGCGCCCGTCGAGGACGGTGATCCAGACGCTCGTCTCGCGGCGCTCGCCGTCCTCGTCGTCGGTGAGGATCTGGACGACCTGGATGTCGGCGAAGGGCGTCCAGTCCGCCTGGGCCCGGGCCGCCGCGCCCGCGCCGACTCCGACGAGCAGAAGCACCATCCAAGCAGTCGACTTCACGACCTTCCTCCCTGTTCGGTCACCGCCGTGGGCAACCGGCGTGGCGCCGTCCGGAGGGCCGACGCGAGGCCCGCAGGCGCGAATGCTGTTGACCCGTTTCGCCCCGAGCGGCGACACTGGGTGCAATCGGGAAGGGGCTCTTGCTGTCGCCCCGCACGCGGAGCCAACGGCCTGCCGTTGGCTCCGCGTCACCGCCGCCAGCGACCCGCTCATGTCGCGACCAGGGTCGTCGTCTCGCTCTCCGGATCGAAGACGATCCGCACGTCACCTCGGGCGAGCTGGACCATCACGTCCGCCACCTTCTGCTCGAGCGAGCGTTCGACGGCGCCGTAGTCGGTGCCGTCGCGCGTGACGAACTCCTCGACCAGCGCCCGCAGCAGCTCGCGCGGAAGCGCGTCGGGCGGCACCTCGACCGGCTCCGCGCTCATCGCTCCGCCTCCAACCGCTCCAGGGCGCTCGCGAAGCGCACGATCATCTCGTCGATCTCCTCTTCGCTGGCGACCAGGGCGGGCGAGAAGCCGAAGGTGTCGCCGGCCATCATCCGGCACACCACGCCCTCCTCCAACAGGTGGTGGAACAGGCGCGCCGCGACCCCGCGCGCCGGGTCGAAGGGCTCTCCCGTCTCCGGATCGGCCAGCTCGACTGCGGCGATCATCGCCACGCCGCGCACCTCGCCCACGAGCGACCGGTCGGCGAGCCGCTCGCGCAGCCCCTTCTGGAGCCGCGCGCCGAGCGACTCGGCGCGCTCGATCAGCCCCTCCCGCTCGAGCAGCTCGAGATTGGCGAGCGCCGCGGCGGCCGACACCGGGTGACCCGAGTAGGTGTAGCCGTGGGCGAAGGAGGGAGTTCCCGGCGCCTCGAGCACCTCCGCCACGCGCTGCCCGACCAGACACGCGGACAGCGGCGCGTAGCCGCTGGTGAGCCCCTTGGCCAGCGTGACCAGATCGGGCTCGATGCCGAAGCGCTCGCCGCCGAGCCAGTGCCCCAGGCGACCGAAGGCGCAGATCACCTCGTCGGCGATGAACAGGATGTCGTGCCGGCGCAGGATCGGCTGGATCGCCGCGAAGTAGCCCTCGGGCGGGACGAGCACGCCGCCCGCTCCCATCACCGGCTCGGCCAGGAAGGCGGCCACCGTCTCGGGGCCTTCGCGCTCGAGCGTCTCCTCGAGCTCGCGGGCGAAGGCGAGGCTGTGGGCCGCGTCGTCGGCTCCGCCGCAGCGCGGGGCGCGCAGCGCGATGAATTCCGGCAGCGGCGGACCGAAGCTCTCATGCAGACCGGGCAGCCTGCTGGCGCTGCCGGCGCCGAGCGTCGAGCCGTGGTAGCCGCGCTCGCGCACCAGCACCCGGGTGCGCCCGGGGCGTCCCTTCGCCCGGTGGTAGAGGCGCGCGAGCTTGAGCTGGGTCTCGTTGGCGTCGGATCCCGAGAGTCCGAAGAACACCCGCCGCGCGCCGGCGCCCAGGCGCTCGACGAGGCGTTCGGCGAGCCGCGCACCGACGTCGCTGCCGAGCGGGCCGAAGGAGTGGTAGAAGGGGAGGCGCCGGGCCTGCTCCGCCATCGCATCGGCGATCTCGCTGCGGCCGTAGCCCGCGTTGACGCACCACAGGCCCGCGTTGGCGTCTAGGTACTCGCGCCCGCGCACGTCGCGCAGCCACACGCCGCGCGCCTCGCGCATCAGCGTCGCGCCGTCCCGGGAACGCTCGGCAACCCGGGCGAAGGGGTGGATCGCGACGCGGCGGTCGGCCGCCTCGAGGGCGTCGGCGCTCCAGGGCCATCGCTCACTGCTCATGCGGTTCGCTCCGTGGTCCGATCTGTCCCTATACTGCTTGGCCCCCAGGGGCTCCGATGCACATCGCCGAACTCTACCGCCGAAAACGACCCGTCTTCTCCTTCGAGTTCTTCCCGCCGAAGACCGACGTCGGCGTGAAGTCCCTGTTCCGCGCCCTGGAGGAGCTGGCGCGCCTCGAGCCCGACTTCGTTTCCGTGACGTGCCCGCTCGACAAGCCGCGGCGCCCGCTCACCTTCGAGCTGGTGGCCCGGATCCAGCGCGAACTGGGGATCGAGGCGATGGCCCATCTCGTGACGGTGCTCTACTCGCGCGACGAGGTGCAGGGGGTGCTGGAGGGTCTACGCCGCGACGAGATCGACAACGTGCTCGCGCTGCGCGGAGACCTGCCCGAGCAGGTGCCCGCCGGCGCGCTGCACGACTTCCCCCATGCCTCGGACCTGGCGCGCTTCACCCGCGGCTTCGGCTTCTCGGTGGGCGGCGCCGCTCATCCCGAGATGCATCCCGACTCGACGGACTGGCAGGGCGAGATGGCGGGAGCGCGGGCGAAGGTGGAGGCGGGCTGCGAATTCCTGGTGACCCAGCTCTTCTTCGACAACGCCGACTATTTCGCCTACGTCGACCGGGCCCGGAGCGCGGGCATCGAGGTGCCGATCGTGCCCGGGATCATGCCCGCCACCAGCGTCGGGGGCATCCGCCGGATGGCGGCGATGAACGGCAACCGCATCCCCGAGGTGCTCGGCGAGGAGCTCGCGCGCGTCGAGGGCGACGACGACGCGGTCGCGGCGGTGGGCGTCGCCTACGCGACGCGCCAGTGCGAGGAGCTGCTCGAGCGCGGCGTCCCCGGCGTGCACTTCTTCACGCTGAACCGCTCGCCGGCCACGCGCGAGATCCTGACGAACCTGCGCGCGAAGGGCGTCGCCTAAGCCCCTCCGTCGGCCCGCTCGGAGGCCGGCATCCAGTGCACGCGCTCGGGGCGGACGGACAGCGACACGGGGTCGCCGACCGAGAGCGTGCGCGCCAGACCGCGACCGGCGAGCAGGTGGGTGGAGAGCCGGTGCCCCGCCCAGTGCACCGCCACGTGGGTGGCGATGCCGTCGTCGACCAGGCTCTCGACGACGCCCTTCCCGATCGGCTCGCCCTCCCCGCGCCCCACGTCCAGCTTGAGGTGCTCGGGGCGGATCCCGATCCATCCCACCTCGCCGGCGGGCGGCACCGACGCCAGGGGCACCCGGTGCTCATCGTCCACGCGGGCGGTGCCGCCGGCCTCGGCCTCCGCGGGCAGCCGGTTCTCCATCCCGACGAGGCGCGCGACCTCCGGATCGCCGGGGCGCGCCAGCACCTCCGCGCGCGGTCCCACCTGGCGCAGGCGGCCTTCGATCAGCACCGCGATCCGATCGGCGAGCAGGAGCGCCCGGCGCAGGTCGTGGGTGACCACCGCCACCGCGACGCCGGTCTGCGCGATCGCGCGGCGCAGGTCGCGGGTCAGGGCCGCCTGCCCCGCAGCGTCCAGATCGTCGTAGGGCTCGTCCAGGAGCAGCGCCGCGGGCTCGAGGGCGAAGGCGCGCGCCAGCGCCAGCCGGCGCAGCTCGCCCCCCGAGAGGGTCGCCGCGCGGCGCGCCGCGAGGTGGGCGATGCCGAAGCGCTCGAGCTCCGCCCGCGCGCGCGCGTGGGACGCGCGCCGGCCGAGCGGACCGCCGAGCAGGCCCGCGCGCGCGTTGTGGGCCACGCTGCCGGCGAGCGCCGCGGGGCGCTGGAAGACCAGCGTCACGGCTCCGACGCCACGGCGCTCGATCGCCCCGCTGCGCGGCGCCTCGAGCCCGGCGAGCGCGCGAAGGAGCGTGCTCTTCCCCGCCCCGTTCGGACCGATCACGGCGAGCACCTCGCCGCGGCGGAGCGACAGCTCCTCCACGGCGAGCCGGAACGAGCCGCCTCGCGAGGTGTGCAGCACCTCCACTCCGCGCGCGACGAGAACGGCCTCGGGGCCCGCCGTCATCGGCGTCCGCCGAGCTGCACCGCCGTGAGCAGTCCCGCGAGCACGGCCATCAGACCCAGCAGCACGGCGGCGAGGCCGATCGCGGCCTCGAAGGCGCCCATCTGCGTGTACATCAGGATCGCCGTGGTGAGCACGCGCGTCTCGCCGGCGAGGTTGCCGCCCACCATCATCACCGCGCCCACCTCGGAGAGGATGCCGCCCAGCGCGACGATCACGGCGGCGAGCAGGCCGACGCGGATCTCGCGCAGCAGGAGCCACAGCCGCCAGGGCGCCGGGACGCCGAGGGTGCGCACCTGGAGCTCCCAGTCGTCGGCGAGGGAGCCCGCCGCCGCCACCGTGATGCCGACGACGAGCGGCAGGGCGATCACCACCTGGGCGAGCACCATCGCGGTGGGGGTGTACATCCAGCCGAGCGGGCCGAGCGGACCGCTGCGCCACAGGAGCAGCGCCACCAGCAGACCCACGACCACCGGCGGCGCCCCCATGCCCGAGTTCACCGCCGACACGAGCAGCGCGCGGCCGGGAAAGCGCCGCCGCCCGAGGGCGATGCCGATCGGCAGCCCGATCAGCAGCGCGATCGCCAGCGCCGCGCCGCACACGCCGAGCGTGCGCAGCGTGATCTCGATCAGCTCCCCCCGTCCGAGCCCGGTCACGGCGCCGGGGGAGCACCACCCCCGGACGCCTCGGAGGCCGGGAGGAGCAGCGGTCGGAACAGCGGCTCGCCGAAGCGGTCGCGGCCGAAGTTGGCGATCAGGCGCTGGGTGGCGGGATCGACCAGGAACGCCTCGAAGTGGCGCGCGTTGTCCGCGCGCACGCGGCCCGGGAAGCGCTCGGGGTCGACGCGCAGCACCGCGTAGACGTTCAGCAGCTCGGGAGAGCGCGTGGTCAGACGCACGAGGCCGATCCGATCGCGGTAGGCGAGGAAGGTGCCGATGTCGCTGAGCACGTAGGCGCGGCGCTCGCCCGCCACCTGGAGGGTGAGGCCCATCCCCGAGCCGGTGCTCGCGAAGCCGGGCCAGGGCTTCTCGCCTTCGAGGCCGGCGTCGGCGAGCAGCTGGCGCTCGCGGCGGTGGGTACCCGAGTCGTCGCCGCGGCTCACGTAGGGAGCGTGCGCGGCCGCGATGCGCAGATAGCCCTCGACCGGATCGCCGGCCACTTCCTTCACGCGGGCCGGGTCCTCGGGCGGACCGGCGATCAGGAAGTCGTTCTCCATGAACGGAATCCGCGCCACCGCCGCTCCCGAGGCCACGAGCTCACGCTCGCCGTCCGCGGCGTGGGTGATCAGCACGTCGGCGTTGCCCTCGGCGCCCATGCGCAGCGCCGCACCGGTGCCCACCGCCACCACCTGCACCGCGATTCCGGTACGCTGGCGGAACTCGGGGAGCAGCGCGTCGAGCAGGCCCGAGTCGCGCACGCTGGTGGTGGTGGCGAGTAGCAGCTGCGTGTCGGGGTCGCGGGCGGGGGCCTCGTCCTCCGCACGGGCGACGCCGCCCACCAGCGAGATCAGCATGGGAACCAGGAAGAGAAGGTGGGCGCGCGTGGCGGGCAGGGATTTGCGGCTCATGGGCTCCTCGGGGGTGCGCGTGACGAGCGGGCAGCATACGGCAGACCGCGCGCCGCGAGCGAGAAGCCGCCCGTGAGCCGCCGCCCCACGCCGCGCCCGCCGCGCTCGGCCTACATCACGCCGGCCGGCTGGCAGCGGCTCCAGGAGGAGTACCAGCGTCTGTGGTCGGTGGAGCGGCCGAAGGTCGCCAACGAGGTGAGCGAGGCGGCGGCGCAGGGCGACCGCTCCGAGAACGCCGAGTACATCTACGGCAAGAAGCGCCTGCGCGAGATCGACGGCCGACTCGAGTTCCTCTCCCGGCGCCTCGAGGAGCTGGTGGTGGTGACGCCCGAGGATCCGGGCGACGGCGTGGTCCGCTTCGGCGCCTGGGTGCGGCTCGAGGACGAAGGGGGCGAGCAGGTCGAGTACCGCATCGTCGGCCCCGACGAGATCGACGCGGGAGCGGGCCGGATCAGCATGGACTCGCCGGTCGGTCGCGCCCTGCTCGGCAAGGCCTGCGGCGACGAGGTGGTGGTGCGGCGGCCGAAGGGCGACGCGGTGTTCGAGGTCGTCGCCGTGAGGTACGCCGAGTGAGCGCGCGCGCGGCGGACCGGCGCCCCTCGCGCACCTTCCTGCGCTACGTGGCGCTCGAGGCGCCCGGCTGGGTGGTCGCGGGCGCCCTGCTCTGGCTGCTGGTCGCGCGCGCGGGCCTCGCCCCCTGGATCGCCTGGCTGCTCGGGGGGGCGTGGATCGCGAAGGACTTCGTCCTCTACCCGTGGCTGCGCGACGCCTACGAGGTCGGCGATCCCGACGCCACCGCCGCGCTGGTCGGACGCACCGGGTTGGCGCGCGATCGCCTCGCGCCCGAGGGCTACGTCCGGCTGGGCAGCGAGCTGTGGCGCGCGCGCCTCGGGCCGGGCTGCGACGCCGTCGAGCCGGGCGCGCGCGTGCGCGTGCGCTCGGTGTCGGGGCTCACGCTGGTGGTCGAGCCTCAAGGGCCCCAGGTCGCGGGAGGCGAGCGGGCGGCGTGAGCGAGGAGAGCTATGCGGAGCGCGTGCGCGCTCTCTCGGACCGCATCGTCGCCGCCCAGCGCGGGATCCGCGTGCTGGACGCGATCAAGTGGGGCGACGAGGTGCAGGCGGCCTTCTTCGCGGCGGGCGCGCGCGAGCTCCCCCCCGTCGACGCCGCCTACTACCGCAAGCAGCCGCTCTCGGTCGATCCGGCCGAGGCGCGGGCGCGTCTGCGCGAGATCCAGCGCGACATCGCCGCCCAGCTCGGCCGCGCCAATCCGGCGGGGCAGATGATGGACCGCATGTGCGACGAGTATCTCGAGGTGCTCGCTCTGCTGGAGGCGCGCGGCACGCCGGAGTTCGGCGACGTCTCGAAGCACCTGTACGGGAGCGCCTCCGACGCCTTCCACGCCGGCGGGCCGTCGCTCGCCGACCTGGCGGAGTCGCTCGACGGCGCGCTGCGCGCGATCGACGAGAGCGCCTTCCTCGACCGCGACCCCCACGAGATCCCCACCCCGCAGGCGGTGGAGCGCCTCCAGCAGCGGCTCGACCGGGTGTTCACGGATCCCGAGGCGCGCGTGCGGGTGACCGAGAGCGACGGCATCGTGGCCGACGCCGCCGCCGGCTCGGACTACATCAAGCTGCGCAGGGAGGCGACCTTCAGCGAGCGCGACCTGCGCGTGCTCGAGGCGCACGAGGGCTGGGTGCACGTCGGCACCACGCTGAACGGCCAGCGCCAGCCCTACTGCACCTTCCTCGCCAAGGGGACTCCCTCCACGACGATCACCCAGGAGGGACTGGCGCTGCTGGTGGAGATCCTGGCCGGCGCCTCGCACCCCGCGCGCTTGCGCCGGGTGACCGACCGCGTGCACGCGATCGCGCGGGCCGAGTCGGGGGCGAACTTCGTCGAGGTGTTCGACGACCTGCGCGGGCGCGGGCGCACCGAAGAGGAGGCCTACGCCACCGCGGTGCGCGTGTTCCGCGGCAGCACCCCCGACGGAGCCCCCTTCACCAAGGACCTCGCCTATCACAAGGGCTTTGTATCGATCTACAGCTTCCTCCAGCTCGCGATCCGCCGCGGCCGGCTCGAGCGGATCCCGCTGCTCTTCTGCGGGAAGCTCACCCTCGAGGACGTGGGCACGCTCTCCGACCTGGTCGAGCAGCAGGTGGTCGTCCCGCCGCTCTACCTGCCCCCGCCCTTCGCCGACCTGAACGGCCTGGCCGCCTGGCTCGCCTACGGCAGCTTCCTGGAGCAGATCGACCTGGCCCAGATGGAGGCGGACTACGCGCGGCTGCTGGCGTGAAGCGCAATCGACGCCCTTTTCGCTCCCCGTGTCGGCTCCTCGTGTATAGAATGGGCGAGTGCACGGTTCCGGATTGCTGAGACTCCGCGGCGGCGGGGCTCTCGCCGGCCTCTGGATCGCTCTCGCCACCTCCGCCGCCGCCCAGACGCAGGCGGACGCCACGGGACTCGCGGCGGGGGGTGGGACGCGCCAGGCCGCGTCCGGAGTGCGCCACCAGCTCGCCGTCGGCGAGAGTGCGAGCGGGCCGGAGCTCGCGACGGGCGACGGGCAGCGGCGGCTGATCGGCGGCTTTACCAGCGCGCTGATCCGGGCGCCCGAGCCCGGCGTCGGGTCCGCTCTCCTCGCCGGTGTCGCCTGGCTCTCGGCGCTGGCGGGCCTGCGCGGGCGGCGGCGGCGCTCGCGCGCGGCGCTGCTCGCGATCGCTGCGCTCGCGCTGCCCTGGACCTCTCGCGCAGCGACGCCCGACCGCATCCACTACCAGGCCGTGCTGCGCGACGCGTCGGGTGCCCTGCTGGACGGCAGCTTCGGCTTCGAATTCAGGCTCTATCCCGCGGCATCGGGCCCGGAGCCCGCGCTGTGGACCGAGTCGCACCCCGGTGTCACTGCGATCGGAGGGCTCGTCTCGGTGTCGCTGGGAAGCGCGACGCCGCTGACCCCCGCCCTGCTCGACGCCTCCGAGCTCTGGCTCGAGGTCTGGGTGGACGGCGAGGCCCTGCTGCCGCGGGTGGAGCTCGCCGCCGACGCCTTCGCGCTGCGCGCGCGGGTCGCCGAGGACGTGCCGGCCGGCTCTCTCGTACCCGATCGGCTCGCCGCGATCTGCCTGCCCGGACAGACCCTGATCCAGGGCACGGCCAGCTGGGCGTGCGGCGATCCCCCGGAAGGTCCACAGGGACCGTCGGGGCCGCCCGGGCCGGCGGGACCCGAGGGTCCGCAGGGACCCGCCGGCGCCGACGGGGCGACCGGTCCCGCGGGCCCGGTCGGTCCGTCGGGCCCCCAAGGCCCGCCGGGGCCAGCGGGTCCAGCGGGTCCGCCGGGGCTGCCCGGACGCACCGCCTCCCTCGCATCACAGCTCGGTGTCGGAGGCTTCGAGGACGGGCTCGCCTACGGTCTTCCCGAGCAAGACGACTGCACGGCATCGGGTGAGGGAGTCTCAGCGAACCTCCTCGTGGGCGGCGCGCCCATCGGAACGGTGGTCGGAATGCTGGGGAACGAGGCGCTCTCGGACGCGGCCGATCCCTCGATCGGCTACGTCGTCGCCGTGCTCGCTCCGACCGGCCTCGCGCCCGGCGCCTACCTCGGCGCCGACGCGCGCCTCGAGCTGACGCGCCAGGCGCAGACCGCGAGCTTCTCGGGCATCGTCACGCGTTTCGGAGCGGTCGGCTTCGACGGCACCCTCTCCACCTACGCGGTGTGGATCCAGCCCTCGCTGGCGCTGGCGCGGCACGCGGCAGCGACGCGCATGTACCGGGACCAGGCGGCCCCGGACCTGGCGCAGCTCGTGTTCGGAGATCTCGGGTCCGCCATCGAGCTGCGGCTTGGGGCGAGCTATTCGCCCCGCGAGTGCGCGGTGCAGTATCAGGAGAGCGATCTCGCCTTCGTGTCGCGTCTCCTCTACGAGGAAGGGATCTTCTTCTTCGTCGCCGAGACGGCGGGAGCGCCGAAGATCGTCCTCTCCGACGGCGCCTTCTACGACGCGGCGGGCAGCGCCGTCTACGCGGGCCATCTCGCTCCGCTCGCAGGGGGGGGGAACCGCATCCGCAGCTTCGGCTCCCTCGCGCAGCACCACAGCCAGACGGCCACGGTGCGCGGCTACGACATCGCGGCGCCGCTGGCGCCGCCCGAAGGCAGCGCCAGCCACACCGACTCCTCCGCGACGGGGGAACACTTTCGCTACGACGAGACGATCGACGGCGCGTCGCAGGCGCAGGCCGCAGCGACGGTGGACCTCCAGCGTTCGACGAGCCGGTCCGCGCTTCAGGCGGGAACGAGCAACCTGCTCACGCTGCGTGCCGGCCGCGCAGTGACGGTCGAGGACGCTACGGCGGCGGGCTTCGACGGAAGCTACGCGATCACGAGCGCGCGACACGCGCTGCTGTACGACGAGGCGAACGCCTGCCTCGCCTACGCGAACGAGTTCCGTGCGATCCCGGCGTCGGTCGTGTACCGCCCACGACGCACGACGCCGAAGCCCGTGATCCCGGGCCCCCAGACGGCGATCGTCACCGGAGCTCCCGGGACCCAGGTCTTCACCGACGGCTACGGGCGCGTGAAGGCGCGCTTCCCCTGGGACCGCGAGAGCTCCCTCGACGACAGCGCGAGCTGCTGGATCCGCGTCGCCCAGCCCCCCGGCGGGCTCGCCCAGTTCGTGGTTCCCGAAGTGGGCGACGAGGTTCTCGTCGGCTTCCTGAACGGCGATCCCGATCGCCCTGTGATCCTCGGCTCGCTCTGGAACGGAGACGACCCGCCGCCCACCCCCTAGTTGTGGTTCCCAAGAGTGTTGTTCATCGAGATCTCTGGGAAGTCGATACTACGCGCGGCTGCTCGCCTAGCCTGGCCTTCGCAGCGCCGCGCGCTCAAAGCCGCACCGATCGCGTCTCCCCTGGCTCTCGTGTGCGCCTGCGTCTCGACCGACCTGCCGCCGCTCCACAGCGCCCATGTCCCCTTCGAGCTGGAGGAGGACGAGGTCCGCATGTGACAGGGGGCCCGGGACGAGGCGGTCCGGCTCGACGAGGGCGCGGTCGAGGACCCCGACCTCCAGGCGCTCCTGGACGGGATCGTGACCCGGCTGCTGGGGAGCGACGCCGCGAAGCTGAAGACCACTCCGCGCGTGCGGATGCTGACCGACTCCGAGGTCAATGCCTTCGCCCTGCCGGAGGGATCGATCTACGTGTTCTCGGGGCTGCTGACGACGCTCGCGAGCGAGGATCAGCTCGCGGCCGTGTTGAGCCACGAGATCGCGCACTACACCCATCGCCACGCGGTGCGCGCGCAGCGACAGGCGGTCAACGACCGCCGGCGCATCGAGGCGCTCTCGGCGGCGAAGGGCATGACCGTGATGTTCGGCATGGCGGCGACGGGGATCCACCCCGGTGAGCAGACGCTCCGCGCCCTCTCGGACCTCGACCGGGTCTGGCTGGCAGCGGCCTGGGGCGGCTACTCGCGCGAGCTGGAGCGCGAGGCGGACGACGCGGGCTTCGAGCGCGCGGTGCCGCGGGCTACGACCCGTCGGACGCCAGCCGCTGGGAGCGCTGCACGGGCAGGAACTGGAGCGGCACCACCGACGCGCTGTCGCTCGTGCTGGTCGCGCTGTCCGAGGCGGACCACGCGCTCCTCGAGTCGATCGTCCCCTACCAGCCGCCGGTTCAGATCGACGCGGACGGAAGGATCAGCCTGATCCCGAACGCGTTGCTGCTGATGGATGCAGCGGCTCGACACCAGGTGGCCGAGTCCGCCGTCGAGGCTCTGCGCCCTCCGCAGCCGTGAGCGCGGAGGGCGCGCCGGGCTCTCGTGCCGAGGAGCTTCGCCGCTGTTATGCCAGTCCTCCCCGATGTGCTACGGCGCGGCGGAGTCGATGAGGTTCTGACAAAACGCTGACAAGCGCGCCCCTCCGCGAGCTTCTCGTTGACCCTCCGTCGGAGGCGGCCGTAGAATCGGCGCGGGACTCGCCCAGGTGTTCGCGATCCGCGCCCCGCCGATCGCTCCTCGCGTCCCTCGCCCGTCCACCCGCAACGAGGATGACCACCATGCTCTCGCGACCGCTTCGCTCTCTCGCGACTCCGCTCACCGCGTTCGTCGCCGCCGCCCTGCTGGCCTCGGACGCCCAGGCGATCTTCGGAGGCGACATCGTCCTCACCGAGAATGGCTTCGTGCAGGGAAGCTCGACGGACACGACACGGTCCTTCCTCGGGATTCCCTACGCCGCTCCGCCGGTGGCCGACCTGCGCTGGATGCCGCCGCAGCCGGCGCAGAGCTGGCAGGGCGTGCGTGACGCGACGGCGTTCGCGAGCCATTGCCCGCAGCCCGCGACGCCCTTCGGCGTGGCGAGCGCTACCGAGGACTGTCTGTACCTGAACGTCTACGCCCCCAACAGGAAGGTGCACGGCTGGCCGATCCTGCGCCCGGTGATGGTGTGGTTCCACGGTGGGGCGCTGTATCTCGGCGAGAGCGACGACTACGGCCCCGAGCGCCTGCTCGACGGCGAGGTCGTGGTGGTGACGGTCAACTACCGCCTGGGCGAGCTCGGCTTCCTGGCCCATCCCGCCCTCAGCGCCGAGTCGAGCTACGGCGGCTCCGGCAACTACGGGATCATGGATCAGCAGGCCGCGCTGCGCTGGGTGAAGCGCAACATCGCCCGCTTCGGCGGCGACCCCCGCAACGTGACGATCTTCGGCGAGTCCGCCGGCGGTCTGAGCGTGCACACCCACCTGGCGTCTCCCGAGTCGAAGCGGCTCTTCCGGCGGGCGATCATCCAGAGCGGTGCCTACGCGCTCGACCAGCCGCCGCTGGCGGTGGCCGAGGCGGGAGGACAGGCCTTCGCCGCTGCGGCCGGCTGCTCGGACCAGAGCGCGAGCTGCCTGCGCTCGCTGCCGGTCGCGACGATCCTGGCCAACCAGCCCGGCAATACGATCCCGAACCTCGACGGCTTCGTGCTGCCCCAGACGATCCGCAGCGCGCTGGCGAGCGGAGCCTTCAACCGCGTGCCGGTCATCGAGGGAACGACCCACGACGAGTGGCGGCTGTTCGTCGCGCTCGACGAGCTGGCCGCCGGGCTGGTGCCGCTGGCGCCCGAGGACTACGTCGACGCCATCTCCTCGACCCTCGGCGTCGACGCCGCGACGGCGGGATTCCTCGCGACGCTCTATCCCTTGGCGTCCTACCCGAGCCCGAGCGTCGCGCTCGGCGCCCTCGGCACCGACGCGATCTTCGCGTGCAACAGCCGCGTGTCGCTCGGCCTCTTGTCGGCGCACGTGCCGACCTTCGCCTACGAGTTCGACGACCCGGACGCGCCGCAACGGATCCTGCCGCCGATCCTGAGCTTCCCGCTGGGCGCCTTCCACTCCTCGGAGCTGCAGTTCCTCTTCGACCTGAGCGGCACCCCGTCCTTCGACTTCCTCTCCCAGGACCGGCAGTCGCTCGCCGACGACATGACACGCTACTGGACCCAGTTCGCCTGGCTCGGAAACCCGAACTGGTTCCAGACGCCATTCTGGCCGCGCTACAGGACCGAGTCGGATCGCTTCCTGTCTCTGGCGCCGACGACGGGCCCCGTGGTGACCACCCAGTTCGCCGCCGATCACCAGTGCGACTTCTGGACGCCGCCGGCGCCCTGATCTGGCACGGGCACGGAACGCGACGGGGGGCCCGGCCGGAGATCAGCCGGCCGAGCCCTGCTCGACGAGCTTGCGCGCGAAGTCGAAGGCGGCCTGCATGTCGGGCATGTGGGAGACCTCGGGAACGACCTGGACGTAACGCACGACGTCGTCGGCGTCGACCACGATGACGGCGCGAGCCAGCATCCGCGGCTGCTCGATCAGGAGCCCGTGGGCGCGACCGAAGTCGGCCGCACTCTCGTCCGAGAGGAAGGTGACGTTCTCGATCCCGGCGTCCCTGGCGAAGCGCCCCTGCGTCTTCGGACTGTCGAGACTGATCGTCACGAGCTCCACCTGTTCGTCGAGGTCGCCGCTCTTCTCGCTCAGGTAGTGGGTCTGCTGCTCGCAGGTTTTCGTCTTCAGCGAGGGGACGATGCTCAGGATGCGCACCCGCCCCCCCTGGCCCGCGATCTCCACGGTCTCCAACGCGGGATCCCGCAGCGTCGCCGCCCGCAGCTTCTCGCCGACCCGGACCCGCTCACCGTGGAGGACGACGGGGTTCCCGATGATGGTCACCTGAGCGCCATCGCCGGTGGGAGCCGTCCCCCGATCGACCGGGATCTCGCGATACAGGAAGCCCTTCGGCTTCACCTCGCTCTTCGCGGCCGCCTCGTCGTCGGGAGGGCCTTCCGCCCCGGCGCGCGCTGCGGGCGCTCCGGCGGCCAGCGACGCCGCGAGGGCGACGCAGGCGGCGAGCCGGGCGGGACGATGTCGGTTCGAAGGCGCGGTCATGTGGGACTCCTCGGGTTCGGGTTTCGGGAGAATCCCGATCTCGTCGCGACCGGAGCTTCGCTCCCGGGATGCTGGACTTCCACCCCACTCGCGGGCGCGGAGAATCCGGATACGATGGGCGCCTCGAAACAGGGGAGGACACGAGCGATGAGGACGATGCTGATCGGGATCGCGGCGACGTTTCTGCTGATGCCGGCGCTGCTGGCGTGCAGCGAGCAGGGAACGATGGAGAAGGCGGGCGAGAAGATGGACGAGACGATCGACAAGGTCGCCCACCCGAACGAGAGTCCGCTCGAGAAGGCCGGTCGCAAGACGGACGAGGCCGTCGACTCGCTCCAGGAGAAGCTCGAGGAGTAGGCGCGGCGCCCTCTCCAGCTCATCGTCTCGGCTCTCGGCTGCTCGTCCGATGGGCATCCGAAGCACCCCGGGTGTGTAAGTCGGCGCTGCGACGCGCTGCCTCGGACCCGGGAGGGCGGATTCGGGCGGGCACGGAAGTTGCGTGGATTCGCGGCCGATGCCGGACGCTGCGGTGACCGCGACGCGATGATCGACGTCGCCTGCGAGCGCGACCGCCGCTTCTCCTTCTCGGCCGCCCACACGGCGCTGCTGGTGATCGACATGCAGCGGGACTTCGTCGCGCCCGGGGGCGCCGCCCACGAGGGCGGGGAGAACGTGGCCGCCGCCCAGGCGATCGTTCCCAACCTCCAGCGGGTCCTGCGGGCCGCGCGGGAGCGCGGCCTGCTGGTGGTCCACACGCGCGAGGGGCACGAGCCGGACCTCAGCGACCTGAGCCCCGCCAAGCGGGAGCCGCTCCGCGGCGTCGGGAGCGGAGATCGGCGCAAAGGGACCGCTCGGTCGCTTCCTGGTGAGGGGAGAGTACGGTCACGACTTCGTCGACGAGCTGCGCCCGGAGCGGGGGGAGCTCGTGATCGACAAGTCCGGCTTCGGCCCCTTTCACGCCACCGACCTGCGCGAGCGCCTGGGGATCCGCGGCATCACGCACCTGCCGATCACCGGTGTGACCACGCAGGGCTGCGTGTTCTCCACTCTGCGCGAGGCGGTGGACCGCGGCTACTACTGCCTGACGATCCGGGACGGCACCGCGGCCTTCGAGCCCGACCTGCACGAAGCCACGATGCGGATGATCGCCAGCGAGGGGCACCTGTGCGGCTGGATCAGCGACAGCACCCGTCTGCTCGAAGCGATGCGCGACGCTCCGCGATCGTCCGGCGATTGACTTCGTGCACCTCCGCATAGGGCTCCCCCTACTCGAGCTCGCCGGCGGCGAGCGCCGGTGTCCTCTCGAGAGGACGCCGGGACGGGTACCCGGCGCGCGCAGATTCGTGACTGCGAGTCACGATGCAGTGTCCTCCCGGTGGGGATAGATTCCGCCCCGCCCGAACCGCGCCCGGAGGACCTCATGGATCTCGCCTACACCCCCGAGCAGCTCGCCTTCCGCGACGAGGTGCGCGCCTGGATCGCCAGCGCGATGCCCCCCGAGATGAGGCGGCGGGCCGACGCCGGCGCCTCCTTCTCCCACGATGACACCATGGAGTGGCATCGCATCCTGTACGCGAAGGGGTGGATCGCGCCCCACTGGCCGGCCGAACACGGCGGGACCGGCTGGGACGTCGGCCGACGCACGATCTTCCAGGAGGAGCTCGTACGCGCGAACACGCCCGAGCTCTCGCCCTTCGGGCTCACCATGGTCGGTCCGCTGCTGATCCAGTTCGGCACGGACGAGCAGAAGCGGCGCTTCCTGCCCAAGATCCTGTCGGGCGAGGAGGTCTGGTGCCAGGGCTACTCGGAGCCGAACGCGGGCTCGGACCTCGCCAACCTCCAGCTCCGCGCGGAGAAGGACGGCGATGATTATATCCTGAACGGCCAGAAGACCTGGACCACCTACGCCCAGTACGCCGACTGGATCTTCGTGCTGTGCCGCACCGCTCCGGGCGGAAAGAAGCAGGAGGGCATCTCCTTCCTGCTCGCCGATGTGAAGAACACACCCGGGATCACGGTGAAGCCCTTCCTCACCACGGGCGGCACCTACGCCTTCAGCGAGACCTGGTTCCAGGACGCCCGCGTCCCCCAGCGCAATCGCGTCGGTCCGGAGAACGGCGGCTGGGCGATGGCGAAGGCGCTGCTCGGTCACGAGCGGACCTCGATCGGCGGTGTGGCGGAGAGCGGGAAGTGGCTGGTGCGCGTGAAGCGGATCGCACGCGACACGCCGGTCGGCGCCGGCACCCTGTTCGACGACCCGGCTTTCCGCCGCCGGATCGCGAGGCTCGAGCTGCGCTTCCGCGCGGTCGAGATGGCCAACCTGCGCACGCTCTCCGGCGCGCAGCTGGGGCACGCCCCGGGGCCCGAGAGCTCGATCCTCAAGATCGTGGGCACCGAGCTGCAGCAGGAGCTCACCGAGCTGGCGATGGACGCGCTGGGACACGACGCCCTGGGCTGGTTCGACTCGCCCGAAGAGGCGCTCCCCGAGCACGAGCGCTGGGTGGCGTCGCAGTTCAACTACCTGCGCGCCGCGACCATCTACGGCGGATCCAACGAGATCCAGAAGAACATCATTTCGAAGCACATCCTCGGCCTGCCCGCCTGAACCCCCGGAGCCCACCCCATGGATTTCCAGCTCAGCGAAGAACAGCAGATGCTGGTCGACACGGTCGCCCAGTTCGTCAAGAACGACTCCAGCACCGAGCGGTTCCGGAAGCTGCGCGAGATCGAGCGCGGATGGGAGCCCGAGATGTGGGAGCGGATGGGCGAGATGGGATGGCTTTCGGTGCCCTTCCCCGAGGAGCAAGGAGGCTTCGGAGGGCGCTTCGTCGATCTCGCCCTGATCCTCGAGCAGCTCGGTCGCGGCCTCGTGCCAGAGCCGGTGATCCCGTCGGTGGTGCTCGCGGGCGGTCTGCTCTCCCGCCTGGGCAGCGAGGGGCAGCGGGAGCGGTTCCTGGCGCCGATGATCGTCGGCCAGGCCAGCCTCGCCTTCGCCTACGCCGAGCGCCAGAGCCGCCACGACCTCGCCGACTGCCTCACCACCGCGGAGTCCAGCGGCGCGGGCTGGGTCCTGCGCGGCCAGAAGACGTGGGTGCTGAACGGTCACGCGGCGGATCACGTCGTCGTGCTCGCCCGCACGAGCGGAGGCCGGGCCGACCGGGGCGGGCTCTCGCTCTTCGTCGTGGACGGGAACGCGCCGGGCCTCGCCCGCACCGCGGTGAACGGCATGGACGGCCATCGCACCGGCCTCCTCGACCTCGACGCCGTCCAGGTCGACGCGGACCGCCTGCTGGGCGAGGAAGGTGCAGCGCTGCCGCACGTGGAGTGGGCGATCGACCGCGGCGCCGCGGCCGCCTGCGCCGAGGGCCAAGGTCTGATCCAGGAGCTCTTCGAGCGCACCGTCGCCTACCTGAAGCAGCGCAAGCAGTTCGACGTCCCGATCGGGACCTTCCAGGCCCTCCAGCACCGCGCCGCCGAAATGTTTGCCGAGACCGAGCTGTGCCGCGGAACGATGATCGCCGCGGCGATCCGCGCCGACTCGGAGGACGCGGAAGAGCGCGCCGCCGAGGTCTCGGCGGCGAAGGTCCAGCTCACCGACGGCGGCTGGTTCGTGCAGGAGAACGCGATCCAGCTCTTCGGCGGGATCGGCATCACCGACGAGCAGGACGAGGGCCTGTTCTTCAAGCGCCTGCGCGTGCTCCAGAGCCTGTTCGGCGACGCCGACCACCACGTCGACCGCTTCCAGCGACTGGCGAGCTTCGAGCGCAGCTGATCCTACGATTCGAGCAGGGGTGTGGCCGTTCCGTCGGCGCCGAGCGCCCAGGGCGTCCAGACCAGGGTGACCGGGGCGACGGAGAGATCGCCCTTGCGCGCGCGCAACGGGCGCTCCTCCACGTCGAAGGAGGCCGGGTCGGGTGTCTCCTCGAGCTCGGCGACCTCCTGCGCGAGCTCGGTCTCGAGCTGCGCGAGCTGCTCGCGCACGGCGTTCGCGTCGCGCTGGGCGCGCTCGACGTCAGCGCGCTCCTTCACGATCCGGCTGCCCCGCCGCAGCGTCGTCCCGAGACGACCCGCGCTGCCGACGCTGAGCGCCTTGCGGCCGAGCAGCGCCCCCAGGAGCGCGGTGCCGGCCGAGATCAGCGTGCTCTGCGTCTGCTCGGCGGCCTGCGCCTCCTGGACGCCGATCTGCTCGTTCGCGCGTCGCAGCCGCTCCTGGAGGCGCCGGAGCTTCTCCGCGTAGCGCTCGCGCAGATCCGCGACGCCCCGGTCGCGCTGCTCGCGCGCGAGCTCGCAGAGGCGAGCGCGGAACGCGCCCTCGTCCTGCTCGCCGTCGGACCAGGCCTTGACGGAGACGCAGTAGAACAGCGGCAGGGTCCGCTCGCGGTAGACCGCCGACGCGAAGCGCTTGCGCCAGCCCGCGTAGCGCTCGGGCGACGCCGCGCCGTTGGGCAGGGGTGCGTAGCCGGCGTCGGGAGCCCCCTCGTCGGCGAGCGCGGGCGGCGCCCGATCGCTCCAGGTCGCCTCGGACCAGGGATCGGCGGGAGCGCGCCCCTCCGCCAGCGGAGCCAGCGCGGTCACGGGGAGCCACACGTCGATCCCGCGCCGGGCGTCCGCGAAGTGGAGCTGCGCGCTGGACAGGAGGGCCGGTCGGTAGAGCAGGGTCGCGCCCTCGGGCCGCGGACGGGCCGCCGAGAGGTAGGCCTGGGGCACGTCGGGCGGCACGACGGGCCGCCCAGCGCTCGGCTTCCCGGCGACGCGCACGGCCGGCGAGGCGTCCTCCGGGATCGGAGCGGCCTCCGAGACCCCGGCGTCGCCCCCGCCGAACGCCGCCAGCTGAGCGCGCGTGAGCGGCCCGCGCAGGTAGGACATCGCCCAGCGCGTGTGGAACAGAACCGGTCCGTCCTCGTGGACGTCGTTCATCAGGAACACCCGGCTGGCTAGGCCCGAGAGCAGCGCCTCGGTGCGGGCGCGGTCGAAGGACGTGCCCGTACTGGCCGAAGCACCTTCCAGGCCGTCGAGGACGCGCGCCTTGTCGCGCTCGGTCTGGAGCCGGCCCAGGAACCAGGTGCCGGTGTTCGAGAGCCCCTTGTAGTCGAGGTCGACCGGGTTCTGCGTCGCCAGTACGCATCCGAGGCCGTAGGCGCGCGCCTGCTTGAGCAGGGTGAGCATCGGCGTCTTCGAGGGCGGGTTCGCCGTCGGCGGGAAGTAGCCGAAGACCTCGTCCATGTAGAGCAGCGCGCGCAGGGTCGAGGTCCCGGCCTGGGTGCGCATCCAGGCGACGACCTCGTTCAGCAGCAGGGTCACGAAGAACATGCGCTCCGCCTCGGAGAGGTGGGCGATCGACAGGATCGCGACGCGCGGGCGGCCCCGGTCGGTGCGGAGCAGACGTCCCACGTCGAGCGGCTCCCCCTGCATCCAGGCCGCGAACCCGGGCGACGCGAGCAGATTGTTGAGGGTCATCGCCAGCTCGAAGCGCTCACCGGCGGGGTAGAAGCTCTCCAGCTCGATCACGCCCACGCGCTCGAAGGGGGGCTTCTGGATCTCGCCGATCAGCGCCGCGAGATCCAGGTCGCGCCCGGCGGTCCAGGCGTGCTCGAGGATGTTCGAGAGCAGGATGAACTCGCGGCTGCGGATCGGATCCGCGTTCACGCCCAGCAGAGCGAGCAGACCCGAGACGGCGGACTGGACGCGCTCGCGGAGCGCGTCGCCGTCGCCGCGCAGGGCCGGCGGCGGGGCGTCGAAGGATCGCAGCACGGAGAGGGGACGACCGGAGGCGCTGCCCGGCGTGTAGACGGCGAACTCCGCCGCCGCGCGCAGCCGCGCGATCCGCTCCCCGTCCTGGCCCCAGGCGGCGAGCCCTTCGCGCCAGGCATCGGCGACCTGGCGGGCGTAGGCCTCGGGCGAGAGCCCCTTGCGAGCCGCCTCGGCCTCGTCGATCCAGGGCCGGAAGTCGTCGGCGGCCAGCCCGGGGAAGGTGAGCATCAGGTTGGCGATGTCGCCCTTCGGGTCGATCGCGATCGCCGGGATCCCGTCGATCGCCGCCTCCTCCAGGAGCGCCAGGCACAGACCCGTCTTCCCCGAGCCGGTCATCCCGACGCAGACGGCGTGGGTGGTCAGGTGCCTCGCATCGTAGAGGAGGTCCTGATCCAGCACGCGGCCGTGCTCACCGTCGTAGATCCGCCCGAGGTAGAAGGCTCCGAGCTTCTCGTAGTCGGGCAGAGCCATCGCCGACGCGGTCCCGATCGACGCCTACAGCGGAGGCAGGCGAAGTACCTGGCCGGGATAGATCTTGTCGGGATCCTTCAGCATCGGGCGGTTGGCCTCGAAGATCTGGGGATACTTCCCCGCGTCGCCGTAGTGGGCCTTCGCGATCTTCGACAGCGTGTCGCCCTTCTTCACCTCGTAGTAGGTCGACTCGGGCTCCGGCTTCTCGACCTGGATCGAGTCGTCGACCCGCGCGATGCCCGCGGTGTTGCCCGCCACCAGGATCGCCTTCTCGCGTTCGGCCTGGGTGCGCGCGCGACCGGAGATCCGGGCGACGTCGCCGTCGACGACGACCGACAGGCCGTCCACGGACAGACCGTGACCGTGCACCGCCTTGGCGATCTCCTCGTTCGAGGACTTGCCGGATCCGAGCAGCTGCTCGCCCGCACTCTTCACGAAGTCGATGAGTCCCATGTTCGCCTCCCTGCTAGTTCGCGAGACGGTCCGCAGCAGCCGCCTGGGCCTGCTGCAACGCGTGCCGGATCTGCAGATCGTCGGGTCGCTCCTTTGCCGCCTGGGTGCAGGGATCCAGGGCCTCGCCCCAGGCCCGCTGGTCGGCGAGCCGGACACACGTGTCCACGGCGGATGGCGTGGACGGTGCGCCCGGAGCCGCGACGTCGGTGCCGGGCACCGGGGCCGGTGTCGACGCGGTCGGGCTCGGAACGGTCGCGGCGTTCGGCTCTTCGTTGCGCCCGCAGCCCAGGGCCAGCGCCCCACAAGCCAATGCGATCGACGCACCCCAGAACCAGCCGACTCGCCTCATGTCGTTCCTCCTGATGGGCGTTCACCCCACCGTCGGTCGGCGGCGGGCGGACTCCCAGTGTAGGGGCGCCTCCCTGGCGAGCCAGCGGGCGCACGCCAGACGTTCAGGCAGGACGCAGCGTGTTCAGCTCGACGGTGTTGTCGCGCAGGACCTTCCGTTTGGTCACGTCGTCGAAGTGATCGACGTCGCGAAGGTAGTCGAGGGGCTGGGGCATGCCCTCGATGTGCGGCCAGTCGGATCCGAAGATGACGCGGTCGGCTCCCATCAGCGCAACGACCTCGTCCACGTCGTCTTCCCAGAAGGGATTGATCCAGACGTTCCTCCGGAAGAGCTCGGACGGATCCTCCTTGTAGTAGCCGGGCATCCGATTCTTCGACTGCTCGAGCTTGCGGAACAGGTCGGGCAGGAACTCGGAGCCGTTCTCCACCGACGCGATGCGCAGGTTGGGATGGCGCTCGAACAGCTTCTCGTAGGCGAGCGTGATCAGGAAATCGTAGGCCGCGCGCTCGATCAGGAACGACTTCACCGACGGCTTGTAGTTGCTGCCCTCGAAGGTGGAGGCGAAGCCGTCGCGCACGTAGCCGTGGGTGGTGTATCCCGAGTCACCGGCGTGGACGACCACGGTGATGCCGGCCTCGGCCGCCCGCGCCCAGAAGGGATCGAAGATCTCGCTGGCCGGGGAGCGAGGACCCGACTCGGTCCAGACCGCCGCCGGGCGCATCACCACCACGCGCGCGCCCTGCTCCAGGGCCCACTCCAGCTCGCTGCAGGCGAAGCCCACGTCGGCGAGCGACAGGTAGGGCGCCGAGAAGATCTTCCCCTTGTAGTCGCAGCCCCAGTCCTCCTGGAGCCAGCGGTTGAAGGCGCGCACCAGCGTGCGCACCGCCTCGATGTCGTGCTTGAGCAGCTCCTCGTACAGCACGCCGAGCGTGGGGAAGAGCCACACGCCCTCGAGACCCTGGCGCTCGATCACGGACACGCGCGCATCCGGGTCCATGTACTCGATCGGAAGCGGCTCGCGATCGCGCAGCATCTCGATCGGATTGCGGCCGTGCGGGTTGCCGCGAAAGTACTCGTACATCGCCCCGGGCTTGGCGATCGGATTCCAGGTCGGATTGGCCACGGCCCTGGAGAGCTTCCCGCCCACCAGGTGGTACTTGCGGCCCCCCACCTCCGCCCACTGCACGCAGCGCGGCTGCATCGCCTTGGGCACGTGACGGGTGAAGGCGTCGGGCGCCTCGTAGTAGTGGTTGTCGCAGTCGAAGGCGAGATAATCGATCGAGGCCATGGGGTTCTCCGTGGGGCTGCGGCGAAGCTAGCGCCGTTGCCTCCCAGCGGCATCCGGAGGGAGGGCCGCCCGAGGTCGGAAGCCCACCCTGACGATTTGAATTCATCCGCGGCAGTGCCCCGTCGATACGTCTCGTTGAGGAGGGGATTCCGTGCGTTGGCAAACCGCCGTGGGGCTGCTCGCGCTGGGCGTGATCGCGTGCGGAGCGACCGAGACCCTTCCCCCGGAGCTGCTCGGCACCGGCGCCTCTACGATCTCTTCGTCCGCGACAAGGTGCACCTGCGCTATGCCGCCGAGCACCTGAGCCCCGAGCAGATCGATCCCGAGTTCCACGAGGAGCTCGAGCAGCTCACGGGACCCTAGCCCGACAGGGGACCGCCTTCGCTCGCACCCTCCCGATCTACGCTGGGCGTCGCCTCGGGCTCAGTGCAGCGGCACGGGCGGGGCGTCGGTACCGGTCTCGCAGGAGCCGCGCGAGAACGCGGCGACTTCCGGATCCGCGCAGGCAGTGCACGCGTTACCGTAGGTCCGGCGCTGGTCCTCGGCGCAAGGCGGCGCCGGGCAGCGGTGACCGCACACCGGCCGGTACTCGCGCGTGCACATCGGACGGCGCGGCTCCCCGCACGCCTCCAGGCTCGGCCCGGGCGGCGCCGGGGGAGACGGATCACCGGCGGCGCAGGCCCAGAGCGCCATCGCCAGCAGGCAGGCCAAGCGGCACGCGCACAGGAAGGTTCGGGTCGAACGCACCGGGCGAATCCTACCACCCGCCGCCCGCGCCGCGCCTGCGATACCCTGCGCGAGACCTCCCCCCCTGGAGAAGAGAGCGTGCGAAGAATTCCGAAGATCCCCGGGCGGCGGCGCACCGTCCTGCTCTGCGCGGCGCTCGCCCTGACGTCCAGCGCCTGCGCGTGGGTGAAGCTCACCGACGCGGGCAGTGAGGTCCGGGTGGCGTCCGCCGACGCGGTGACGTCCTGCGACAAGGTCGGTGCCACGCACGCGAAGACCAGCCCCCGGGCCTGGATCTTCGCGCGCAACCCGAGGAAGATCGACGAAGAGGTCGAGTACCTCGCCCGGAACGAGGCCGCCAACATGGGGGGCGACACGATCGTTCCGCGCTCTTCGACCTCGGACGAGGGGCGGCGCTCCTTCGACGTCTACATCTGTCGCTAGCGTGCCGGCGATCCGGCACCGGGAGCCGAGCGAAGGCGGGCCCCTGCCGGGCTAGGAGCTGGAGCGGTGGGCGCGCCACAGCGCGGCCATGCCGCCGAAGCAGACGACGCCGATCAGGCTCCAGAGCAGGTCCTCCAGCGAGAAGCTGCGGCGGGGCAGCCAGTACTGGATGCCCTCCTCGAAGGCGACGAGCACCACCACTCCCGCGACGATGGCCTCGGCGCTGATCCGCCGCGTCCCGATGCGCCTTCCGGCGAAGCCGAGGACGGCGACCCCGGCGAATCCTCCCATCAGCAGGAAGTGGCCGGTCTTGTCGCGGCCCGGCAGGTAGGGCGTCCAGCGCAGCAGCACCAGCGGACGCGTGGTGGCGAGTGCGGAGAGCAGGAACAGCGCCAGCATCCAGAGGGCGGCGGTCCAGCGCCAGAAGGGGCGGTGCGGATCCACCCGGCGCGCCATCGCGACCCGGATGCCGGGATCGAAGCCCTTGCGCCTCTCCTCCTCGACGACCTCGCGCAGCGCGGGCGGAAGCTCGCCCGCCGCGAGCACGCGGAAGCCCAGACGCTCGTAGTAGGGCGCGTTCCAGGGCACCCGGGCGTAGGTGGCGAGGGTGACGTACTCGTATCCACGGCGGCGAGCCACCTCGCACACGTGCTCCACCAGAGCCGTGCCGATGCCGCGCCGTCCGTGATCGGGGTCGACGTCGAGCTCATCGAGGTGCACGCCGCTGGCCAGCTCGCGGACCAGCGCGAAGCCGACCACCCGGTCGCCGTCGTCGACCGCCACCCACAGCGCGTCGCGCGCGCGCGCGCGCGCGAGCTCCGCAGGAGTCCTCGTCGTCTCCAGGACCGAGGGCGCGATCCCGTAGTCGGCGAAGGCCGCGGACGCGCGCTGCTCGATGCCGGGCAGCGCCGCGAGGTCTCTCTCCTCCGCCGCGCGCAGCCGGTAGCCGGAATGCATCCGTCCTCCGAGTCGGGCGCGAGCTCCCCGACGCACCCCGCGTTCGCACCGCCCGACGCGCGAGCATAACCGCCGCCCCCCGGCTCGTCTCGATCTGCTCACGACGACCCGCTCGCCAGGTGCCCGGTGCGCAACCCGAGGTCGCGTCCTGGTATGCTGGGGCCGTGAGCACCACCGACCTTCTCCTCGACGGACTGGCGTTTGCCGAGGGCCCGCGCTGGCACCAGGGCGCGCTCTGGTTCTCCGACATGCACGACCAGCTCGTGAAGACGGTCGACACCGGCGGCCGCTGCGAGGAGATCGTGCGCGTCGAAGGCGACCCCTCGGGCCTGGGCTGGCTGCCCGATGGGCGGCTGCTCGTGGTATCGATGCGGGACCGCCGACTGCTTCGGCTCGATCCCGACGGCCTGCGCGAGGTGGCCGACCTCTCCGGCGTCGCGTCCTACCACTGCAACGACATGGTGACCGACGCCCGTGGGCGCTCCTACGTCGGCAACTTCGGCTTCGACTTCCAGGGGGGAGCGGCACCGCGAACGACGGCGATGGCGCTCGTGCTCCCCGACGGAGAGGTACGCGTCGCCGCCGAGGACCTCTCCTTCCCCAACGGCACCGTGATCACTCCCGACGGACGCACGCTGGTCGTCGGAGAGTCCTCGGCCGCGCGGCTGACCGCGTTCGACGTCGCCGAGGACGGATCGCTCTCGAACCGACGCGTGTGGGCCCAGCTCGAGAAGGCGGTGCCCGACGGCATCTGCCTCGACGCGGAGGGCGCCATCTGGGTGGCCTCGCCGATCGGCGCCGAGGTGCTGCGCGTGCGCGAGGGAGGCGAGGTGACCGACCGCGTCGCGACCTCGCAGCGGGCGGTCGCCTGCGCCCTGGGCGGCGCGCGGCGCACCACGCTCTTCGTCTGCACCTCCGAGAGCCTCCAGGCCGAGGAGTGCCGCGCGAAGCGCGCCGGGCGCATCGAGGTCGCCGAGGTGCGGGTGCCGGGCGCGGGCTTCCCCTAGTCCGGCAGGGGCCCCCTGCGGCTCGCTGCGTCGCGGGCCTGTTGGCCCCCTCAGCGGAGCGAGGCGAGCAGGTCCGGCAGCTCCCCGAGATCGCCGATCACGTGGTCCGGAGCCGGTCCCTCGTGCTTCGCCAGGGCGTCCTCGGGATCGGCGATGCGGCGCGTGAGCCAGACCGTCCGCATGCCCAGCGATGCCGCGCCGGCGACGTCGGCGCGCAGGCTGTCGCCCACGTGGAGCGCCTCCTCCGGCTGTACGGCGAGTCGCCCGAGTACTTCGCCGAAGATCTCGGCGCGCGGCTTGCGAAGGCCGAAGGAGTCGGACACCACCAGCGCGCTCGGATCGAGTCGGTCGTGCAGATCGGCGTCGCGCAGCACCGCCAGCGCCGTCTCGCTGTGGCTGAAGTTCGAGCACAGGCCGAGCCGGTGCGTCGCGCGCAGCGCGTCGAGCACCCCGCCGTGGTGCTCGAGCACCTCGACGCCGCGACGCAGCACGCTCATGTGGATCCCCGTCAGCTCGTCGACGAGCGCGTCGTCTTCGACGCCCAGGCGCTTCAGCAGCTCGGCGAAGCGGAGCGCCGTGGGGACCTCGCGGTCGTGCCGATAGTGGCTCTCGGCGAAGGACCGGTCGCCCTCCTGCAACGCGTCGACGAAGGCGTCGAAGTCCACCTGCACCCGCCGATGGACCCGTTCGTGCAGGAGCGACAGGGAAGCCGGAACGCGCCTGCCGCGGTGCTCGGTCGCCGGGAGGTTCTCCCAGCGAAGGTCGACGAGCGTGTCGAAGAGATCGAAGACGACGGCGCGGATCGGCACGGCGGGCGTGGACTAGCGAGGAGCCGGGCTCGCGTACGCGGTCTTCTGGAGGCGCAGGGGAGCCTCCGAGATCGACGCGACAGCGGCGCGGATCTTCGCCGAGGGCGGGGCGAATGCCGCCGGCGGCAGGTCGACCTTCACTTGCCCGCCAGCGGCACCACCACTGCCTCGGCGAAGGATTCGAGCAGGGTCGGGTCCTTGCCCTGGATCACGATGTAACTGATGCCCGTTTTCTCCCGCCGCCGCTCCAGCGTGTCGCGGATCTCGCTCGGGCTTCCGGTGAGGAAGAGCGGGCAGTCGGCGATCTCTTCGACGCTCATCGGCGAGTTCCCGGCGAGCGCCTCGCGCAGCGGCTTCGGGTCGTCGGTGATCGCCACGACGAAGCTGAGCGTGGTGAGCTCGATCGCGTCCGCGGGGCGTCCGGCGGCGGCCGCCGCCTCGCGCACCCATCCCACCTTCTCGAGCACGCGCTCCGGGGAGAGGTCGCCCGGCGTGTCGGCGTGCACGGCTCCCTTGGGCAGGCTCGGGTTGATCCCGATGATGTCCGCGGTGCGCGCGGCCAGGGAAAGCACCCTGCGTCCGCCGCCGCCGATCAGCACCTTCGGCGGGCTCGCGGGGAGGGGATCCACCGCCTTCGCCACCTCGGTGATCCGGTAGTGCTCGCCCGCGAAGCTCGTGCGCTCCTGCGTCCACATCGCGCGCAGGATTTCGAGCGCCTCCGCCAGGCGGTCGATGCGCACGCCCGGGCGGTCGTAGGGCATGCCCGCCTCCCGGTAGTCGGTCTCCATCCAGCCCGCGCCGATCCCGAACTCGTGCCGACCGCCCGAGAGCAGCTGCAGCGTCGCCGCCGCCTTTGCCAGCACGACCGGATGGCGGTAGTCGACGTCGTAGACCAGCGATCCGATCGCGAGACGCTCGGTCACGGCGGCGGCCGCGGCCAGGGCCGTCACCGGCTCCCATTGGCCGTGGAAGTGGTCGGGCCAGAACACCGATGCGTAGCCCTGCGACTCGATGCGGCGCAGGCTCTCGCGCCAGGAGTCGGGCGGCAGGCCTTGCAGCTGGACGCCGAAGCGGAAGGGACGTGTCAAGGGGGAAATCCTCCGTGCGCCCGGGGCCGGCCGCGATCCACCGGACCGGCCCGGGGGACGTCTGGGGCGCGAATCGATACCGTAGCGCGCCGCGCGCCCGATCCCGATGGGAGATCCGAACGGTGGTGAAGCTCGACATCGAAGAGTTCGCGCGCCGCGTCGCTACGGACGATCCCGAGCGGCTCGTCGGACCCGGCCATCCGATCGGCGACTTCCTGGGCGCCCCCGAATGGCGCGTGCTCGAGCGAGCGCCGGGCCGCCTGCGCGTGCGCGCGGTGCTGTGCGACGCCGTGCGCAACCCGCTCGGCGAGCTGTTCGGGGGCTTCACACCCACGTTCGTGGACTTCTTCGCGCTCCATGTCTTCCACACCACCCGCGCCGAGGGCGAGCCGCGCCGCTGGCTCGCCACCGCGAACCTGCGCGTGGACTACTTCGCGCCGATCCACGGGCCCGAGTTCGAGATGGACGGCACCATGCTCCACCGCAGCGGCCGCACCGGACACATCGAGGTGCGCTTCCGCGACGCGGAAAGACGGCTGTGCGCCCTCGCCCAGGCCACGCTGATCGAGCAACGCCCGTGAGTGACCGCAGGATCCCGGCCCCCTGTGATCCCCACGAGCTGGGCCGCTTCCTCGACACCTTCCTCTACGGCGGCGAGGCGTTCCTGATCGACGAGATCCGCGTGCTCGACGCCGCCGAGCGCCGCATCGAGGCGACTCTCGACACCACGCGCACGCTCCCGGTCTCCCGCTACCAACGCGTCGGCGCCGGTCATCCGGCCCACGTGTCGGCTTCGGATCTGCTGATGGTCACGGGCAACCTGGGCTGCCTGCACGCCTGGTTCTTCCACGGCTGCCGCTGGGACGAGGGCTGGTCGGGCTTCGGCAATCGCATCCACCGCGCCGACTTCCGGCGGATCGCGCGCATCGGCCCGCCGCTCGACCTGGCGAGCCGGGAGACGCGGACGCGCGCCGGCGATCGGCGCGTGGTGCTCCGCTACGAGTTCTCCTTCCGGCAGCAGGGCCAGGAGGTCTACCGGGGGGATCAGTCGGCGATGTTCTTCAGGGACGCGGAGCTCTGACCGGCTTGTCCCCCATCGACGCGAGCCCGTTCCGGCATCGGGGAGTCGTCGAGGGCTTCTACGGAACGCCCCTGTCGACGGAGGACCGGCGCTGGCTGGTGGGATGCCTCGGCCGCTGGGGAATGAACGTCTACCTGCACGCGCCGAAGGACGACCCCCGTCATCGCGCGCGCTGGCGCGAGGCCTACCCGGAGTCGGAGATGGAGGCCTTCGCATCGCTGATCGAGCTGGGCGGCCGCGACGGTGTCGCGGTGGGCTTCGCCGTCTCCCCCGGGCTCTCGATCGAGTACGCCGCCGCGGCCGACCGGGCGGCGCTCGCCGCGAAGCTCGCCGCCTTCCGTTCGCTCGGGTCCCGTTGGTTCGCCTTGGCGCTCGACGACGTCCCCAGCGAGCTGAGGCACGCGCGGGACCGCCACGCCTTCCGCTCGCTCGCCGCCGCTCACGTATCCCTCGCCCACGAGGTGGCCGAGGCACTGGGTCCGGACGTCACGCTGTGGCTGATTCCGACGGACTACCTCGGCACCGAGGGCACGCCGTACCTCGAGGAGCTGGGCGCGACGCTCGATCCGCGCATCGAGGTGGGATGGACCGGACGCACGGTCGTCAGCCCGACGATCACCGCCTCCGAGGCGGCGGCGCGGGCAGCCACGTTGCGCCGTCCGGTCCTCTTGTGGGACAACGTGCCCGTCGCCGACGGGCCGATGCGGCCGATGCTGCACCTGGGACCCTACACCGGTCGCGAGGCCGATCTCGCGCGTCACGCGAGCGGTGTGCTGCTGAACCCGATGCAGCGCATCCGGGCCTCGGCCCCCGCGCTGGCGACCGCGGCGCGCTTCCTCGCCGACCCCCGGCACTACGACGCCGAGTCCGCGTGGCGGGACGCGGTGGCCGAGGCCGGCGCCGGCGCCCCCGAGGCCTTCGCGCTGTTCGCGGCGGCGCACCGCTATTCGGCGCTCGCGCCCGGCGACCGGGACCGGCAGCTGGAGGCGGCGATCACTGCGCTCGCGGACGCCCTCGCGCGGGGGCGCGACGCGGGGCGCGAGATCGCGCCGCTCGCCTCCCTGCTCGAAGGGCGCGCGGACGTCGCCGAAGCCCTGCTCGAAGACCTCCGAGACGACGCGCTGCGCCGCGAGATCGAGCCCTGGATCGTCTCCCACGCGATCGAGACGCGACGCATGCGCACCGCGGTGCGCGCCCTGGAGGCGTTCTTCGGGCCAGGGTCGCGGAGCCAGCAGGTGCTGGCCTTCTTCGCGATGCAGGGCGCCCTCTCCCGCGAGACGTGCCCGCCCCAGGCGAGCTACGGACCGCGACGCGTCCTCTACCCGCAGCTCGTCTCGATGTCCGACGAAGCGATGGCCTTCGGCTCGGACCCGGCACTCGTGACGGGAGCGTGCCTCGCCGACGAGCTCGTCGCGCTCATCGAGCGCGTCGCCATCGAGCGCTACACGCGCTCGGGAGGCAGTGGATGAGGCGCGGCGGGTCGCGCCGGGGCGTCGCGGTGCTCGCGGGATCGCTGCTCGCCCTCACCGTGACCTGCGACGCGGTGCGCGCTCAGACGCCGGCGGGGAGCCCCGAGCCGGCCTCCCTCTACGCCCCTCACGGAAGCCCCGAGACCGGCTTCTTCACGCCCTGGTCGCGCGATCCGCGCAACCTGTGGGACCTCGTGCGCTGGCAGCTGTTGTCGCGAAACCGCTACGACAAGAGCCGGCAGCCGACCGTACCGGTGGTGGCGAACGACGGAGCCTATCTCGCGGGCTACGAGCCCCGGGCCACCGTGACCTGGGTGGGACACTCGACTTTCGCGATCCACGAGGGCGACGACGTCGTGCTCACCGATCCCCACTGGAGTCGCCGCGCACTGATCCCGGCGCGCTTCACCGAGCCCGGGATCCCCCTCGCGGCGGTCCCGCCCGACGCCTTTGCCGTCTTGTCCCACAACCACTACGACCATCTCGACGCGGATACGGTGGAGGCGCTGCCCGCCGGCCTTCGCTGGTTCGTGCCGCTGGGGATGGCCGATTGGTTCCGGGAGCGCGGGCGCTCGAACGTGATCGAGCTCGACTGGTGGCAGAGCGCAACCTACGGTCGTTGGACGATCACGTGTCTCCCGTCCCAGCACTGGTCGCGGCGGATCGACATGGGAAGCAATCGCGCGTTGTGGTGCGCCTGGCTGCTCGACTCGGGTCGGCGCCGCTACTTCTTCGCGGGCGACACCGGATACTTCCACGGTTTCAGCGAGTTCGGACGGCGCTACGGTCCCATCGACGTGGCGATGTTGCCGATCGGAGCCTACGAGCCGCGCTGGTTCATGCGCTGGCAGCACATGGACCCGGAGGAGGCGGTGCAGGCGTATCGCGACCTGCGCGCCGAAGTGATGCTGGGCATGCACTGGGGCACTTTCGACCTCACCGACGAGCCGCTCGACCTCCCGCCCCGCGTCCTCGCCGAGGTGGTCGTGCGCGCGGGTCTGGATCCGGAGCGCGTCCTCACTCTCGCCGTGGGCGGCGTGTGGCGGGAGGGCCCGACGCGATGAGCGCGGCTCGCCGCGGCGGCGAGCGGTTGGGGACGGCGGTCCTCCTCGCGGTGGCACTCGCCGAGGCCGTGCGAGCCGAGGACGCCTTCCACGTGCAGTCGATCGCCGTGGCCGAGCGCGTGTTGCAGGCCGACCTGGTGGATCTCGACGGAGACGGGCGCGGCGATCTGCTCTCGATGTGGGCGTCGGGAATGCCCCCCGACGAGCGGCGCGAGATCCAGGTGTACTACCAGCACCCGGACGGCGAGTTCCCCGCCCGCCCCGACTGGAGCAGCCCGCTGCCGCGGGGCGTGGGGGCCTACGATCTGGCTCCGCTCGACGACCGGGCCGGGGAGGAGCTGATCCTCCTGCGCAGCGACCGCCTCACGCTGCTCTCCTGGCCGGGGCGCGAGGCCTCGTCGCGGGATCTCATGGTCGGCGAGGGCGCGACGATTGCGGCGGTGCCGGACGAGCGCGGTGTCGATCATCTCGCGATCGCGCGCGCCGGGCTCGGCCCGGAGCTGCGCCTGCTGGTGCCCGGCCTGGGCCAGTCGACCGTGCTCTCGCCGTCGGGAGAAGTGCTGGGTCGGCTCGAGGTCGGCGGTCGCGCCAACTACTACGTGCCGCTCCGGCCCGGACCCATGGTCTCCGAGAACGAGGTCGAGATCTACTTCGACCACCCGCGCATCTCGGTGGGCGACGTCGACGGCGACGGCCGGGGCGACGTGGTGGCGAGCAGCCGCCACGAGCTGCGCGTGTTCCTCCAGGACGAGCAGGGCCGATTCCCGAACGCTCCCTCGCGCAGGATCGCCCTGGGACTCGTCTCGCCCGAGGACCACGTGCGCAACTCGGGCTCGGTGCGCGTCGACGCAGAGGACTTCAACGGCGACGGCCGCCTCGACCTTCTGATCGCTTCCTCCTCGGGCGGTCTCTTCGACGCAAGGACCCGGGTGGCGATCCACCTGAACCGGGACGGCGGCTGGAACCTGGATCGTCCGGACCAGATCTTCCCCGGCGCGCGCGGACTCACGGGTACCGTCGTGATCGACCTCGATGGCGACGGGCGCCTGGAGCTGATCCAGGCCCGTGTTCCGACCGGGGCGCTCGAGATCGCCGAGGTGCTGATCACTCGCGCGATCGACGCGCAGGTGGCGATCTACCGACGCGGCGCCAGCGCGCTCTTCGACCCCACACCCTGGTACCAGTGGAAGCTCGGCATCGGATTCAGCTTCGAGACCTTCCGTCCCCTCGGCTTCGTACCGACGCTGGAAGTCGACCTCAACGGTGACGGGATCCACGACCTGCTCGGATCCGGCGACGGGAAGCGGCTCGAGGTGAACCTGGGACGGCCCGACGGGGGCTACGACGTGCGCGGCGCGAGCCAGACGATCGACACCGGCGGACGCATCCGCTTCGGCGATCTCGATGCGGACGGCCTGAGCGACTTCGTCCTCTACGACCCGAGACGCCCCGGCACGCCGGTGCGGATCGGCACGAACCGCGGTGTCCTGCCGGGCACCCGTCGCAAGCCTTCGATCCGGTCGCCGGGCTCGTGACCGCCGACGAAGGCGGTCAGGCCGAGCGCTCGTGGACCATGACGCTCTGACGCTCGTCGAAGCGGACGCGGATCTTGCCCGGCCCGGCCACGCCCTGCACGACCCCGGTGCCCAGCTTCGGATGATCGATCCGGTCGCCGGCGCTGTAGCTGTCGCAGGTGTTGTAGCGGCGAACGGGTCGGGACAAGTCGGCCTCGACCACCTCGTCGACGGGCTCGGTGCGCGCGCGGGGTCGCGGCTTCGGCTTCGGGCGAACGCGGCCGGCACCCGGCTCCCAGGCCGGCAGGATGCGGGCGTTCCCGTCCAGGACCGGACCCTCCGGCCCGTAGTCCCAGCCCGGGTCGTTGTCCAGGCGCAGCGACAGGAAGCGGATCGCGATACCGATCGTCTCGGCGGCGTCGGCGGCGATGCGCTCCAGCTCTTTGATCCAGGCGGCGCCCTTCTGGGTGGATCGCTTGCGACACAGCTGCCAGTAGCGCGGGCTCGCCAGCACCAGCAGCTCCGGCGGCTCGGAGGAGACGGTCCGGCCGAAGCGCTCCGTGATCTCTTCGGACAGGGCGGCGCGGTTGGCCTCTGCGATCGCGGCGTAGACCAGGCCCTCGAGCAGATGACGCAGCGGGGTGTCTCCCACTCGGCATCGGGTCGCCGTGGGCTCGAGGTAGCGCATCTTCACGACGGCGATGCGGTCGCCAGGTCCGATCCCGATCGCGTCGAAGCGCGAGATCCCCCTGGTCTGGGGCTCGTCGGAGGGGCCCGTCTTGGCGCGCACCTGGTAGTCCAGCAGGTGGAGCCGGCCGAGATCGTCGGGCAGCTCGAAGCCCGCCTCTCCGGATGCGCGAACCAGCGCGGCTCCGAGGTGCTCCTCGTCCTTGTTCGTGCGACGCTCGGTGGCCGGCTTCCCGGTGCGCTTCACGAAATAGGTTCGGCCGGCGCCGTGCACGCTGGGAGCGGCGGCGCGTTCCGCGGAGTAGAACTCGGCCAGACGTTCGGGCGTGAGCTCGGCGGCGGCCTGGTGGAACTGGGCGGCCTGGCGGACGTTCTTCTCGTTGGCGAGCGCGATCAGCGGATGACTCAAGCAAGGCTCCGATGCTCGTCGCAGTGCGCCTTGTGGGCCGACCCGGCGCGTTGCGGAGGATCTCGTGGGAGAGACGGCGACCCTGACGAAAGCTATCACATTCACCGGCGGCGAGGATGCGAAGCGCCTCGATTCCGAGCCGTGGGGTTGACCGTGCTGGAATCCGACCGGCGACGACTGGTGGATGCGCTTCGCTTCGCGCTCGACGCCCATGGCGCTCAGACGCGCAAAGGGACGCGGATTCCCTACGCGAGCCATCTCCTGCAGGTTTCGGGGCTGGTCCTCGAAGCGGGGGGAGACGTCACCCTGGCCGTCGCCGCGCTGCTCCACGACTGTCTCGAGGACTCGGACGAGGTCGACGAGGCCGCGCTGCGCGAGCGCTTCGGGCACGAGGTCGCCGCGATCGTCGCGACCTGCACCGACTTGTTGCCCGGCGATTCCGCGGCGGCGAAATCGCCCTGGGCCCAGCGCAAGAGTCGCTACCTGGAGCGGCTGGCGTCGGCGGATCGGCGCTCGCGTCTGGTCGCTGCCTGCGACAAGCTGCAGAACCTGCGCGCGCTCGTCGGCGACCTGCGCGCCGAAGGACTCGCGACACTGGAACGCTTCAGCGCGAGCCCCGAGCAGATGCGCTGGTACTACGAGTCGGCGCATCGGATCCTGGGCGACGTGCTTCCTCCCTCCGTACGCGCGGAGTTCGACGAGGCGATCGCGGCGCTGCAGCACCTCGTGCCGCGCGCCGAGGCGCCCTGACCCAGCGAACGGATCGGATCCGAGTCGACCCGTCGCGTCCGGATTCCGCCAGCCACCAGCGCTGTACGCGCCATCCTGAATACGACACAGCAGGGTGTGGAAACACTGGAGGAGGTTCTCGCGATGATCGCTTCCACCTCGATCGACACACCGCTCGGGCGCTACCTACTGGTCGCAGGCGAGCGCGGGCTCTCCCGCGTGCAGCCCGAGGCCACGGGCGCGTCGGTTGCGAACGCGCCCGGTGACGCGGCTCGCAGGGTGCTGGACCAGGCGCGTTCGGCCTTCGAGGACTACTTCGCCGGCTGCTACGAGGCTCTCGACGAGCTGGTGCTGGATCCGGACGGCACCGACTTCCAGCACGCCGTGTGGCGGGCGCTGCGCGCGATCCCCGTCGGCTCGACCGCCAGCTACGGAGAGATCGCGCGGCGCGTGGGACGCCCCGAGGCGGCCCGGGCGGTGGGAGCGGCGAATCATCGCAATCCGATCGCGATCGCGATTCCCTGCCACCGGGTGATCGGCGGTGACGGCGGACTCACCGGCTACGCGGGCGGCCTGCACCGCAAGCGCTGGCTGCTTGGACACGAGGGGGCATTGCTCGACGTCTAGCCGTTTCGAGCTTCGCCCGCCCGTGGCTCGCTGCACATCGGCCCCCTTGCCCGCACCGTAGCGGGCAAGGGCCCGCGAAGGTCTACGCCGCGTCGTCGACGCCCACGCTGACAGGGGCGTCGCTTCCGCGCGCCGTGGCGCGCAGCCGCGTCAGCGCCGAGGCCTCGATCTGACGCACGCGTTCCCGGGACAGCCCGAGCCTCTCGCCGATCTCTCCGAGTGTCGAGGGCTCGTTCCCTTCGGAGAGCCCGAACCGCCAGTCGATCACCTGCCGCTCGCGAGGCGGGAGGGTGTTCAGCAGCCGGAACAGCGCCTCCCCGTCCTCTCCGCGAGCCATGATCTCGGTCGGGTCGACGGTGGACTCGTCCCGCACCAGCTCCTCGAACTCCACGTCCTCGAGACCCGGCGCGGGCGCGTTGAGAGAGCGGATCGGAGCCAGCGTCGCGATCAGGTCCTCCACCGCCTCGGGCGTCATGTCGAGCGCGGCGGCGATCTCCTCGGGAGTCGCGTCGCGGCCGAGCCGCCGGGACATCTCCCCCTCGATCCGGCGATAGCGGATCTGCTGCTCGCAGATGTGCGAGGGAACCCGGACCGTGCGTCGCTGGTTCTGGATCGCGCGGATCATCGCCTGCTGGATCCACCAGACGGCGTAGGTGGAGAACATGTAGCCGCGCTCGTGCTCGAACTTCTCGATCGCCCGGATCAGCCCGAGGTTGCCCTCCTGGACGAGGTCCATGAAGGGGACGCCGAGCCCCCGGTAGCGATGCGCACACTTCGCCACCAGGCGCAGGTTGTGATGGGCGAAGATCTGGACCAGCCGGTGGTACTCGGCCAGCGCGCGCTCCGCCCGGGCGAGGCGGCGCCGGGCACCGGCGCCGTCGAGCCCCAAGCGGCGGCGCTCGCCGCGGTCGGCGTCCGGCTCCGCCGCCTTGCGCAGCGCAGTGTGTACCTCGACCAGCACCTCGAAGGCGAGCTGTGCGGCCACCAGCGTCTCGGCGAGCTTCAGAACCGGAATCGGCCGCCGCGCCAGCTGTCGCTGGGCCCGGGACAGATACTCGTCGACGTGGCGGCCCCAGTTGCGACGGCTGCCGTCCCGGGCGTTGCGATTCATCACGGCGGTCACCAGGCCGCGGGAGCGGCGGGACTCCCACTCCTCGACCAGCAGCAGGCCGGCGCCGGGAATCTCCAGCAGGGCCTGCTCGAACAGCCCCTGCTCCTCCCGGATCCGGCGGGAGAGGTCGCACACCTCCTCCCGGCTCAGGACCGGGATGTCCTGGATCTGGCTCATGTAGTGCTGTCGCGTGTCGAGAGGGCCGTCGGCCTCCTCCACACGGGTCCGGCGTCCTCGCAGCGCCTCGGACCGCGGCGGCGGCGTCGACCTGGACCCGCTGGTCCGGGACCTCGCACCTCGCGGCTCGCTCAGCGAGCCGATCCCGCGCCCCTCACCCCCGGATTGCGAAAGGTCTCGATCGAACACGATCGTGCGTCCTCCACATGGAATACGAGGCTTGGACGCCGGGAGGCCGAGCTGCGTTCACCGCCCGGCGGGCTCGGCCCGCTCAGCGGGCCGGCGCCGCCTGCAGGAGCGCAAGTGGGCGCTCGCGCAGGACTTCGCGGGTCGCCGCCCGCTCGCTGGCGACGCACAGGAGCGGGATGCCGAGCAGCGGGGCCAGCAGGGGGCCCAGGGCCGGGGTCCAGGGCACCTCCACCACCCACCGGGTCAGGACCGCCGTCGCCGCCAGGCCGGCTCCGGTGCCGGCCACGGCGGCGAGGCCGCCGAGCAGGGCGAACTCCAGGTCGAGGGCGCGGCGCAGGTCGCGCAGGTCGGCTCCCAGCACCTTCAGCAGGTTGGTCTCCCAGCGGCGCTCCCGCGCCGCATCCCGGGCGAGCGCGGTGACGAGGAGCCAGCCCACGACGAGGGACAAGGCGGACGATCCGGCCAGGGCCCATTCGAGCTGGTCGATCAGACCGAGCATCCGCTCGACGGCGCGGCTGACGTCGATGCTCGAGACGTTGGGGAAGGCCGACCGGATCGAGGCCGCGAGCGCCTCGCGACGTTCCGACGACAGATCGGGAATCGACGCCAGGAACACGGCCGGGGCGTCTTCGAGCACGCCGGGCTGGAACACCACGAAGAAGTTGGGCTGGAAGCTGTTCCAGCGAACTTCGCGAAGGCTGACCACGCGGCCCTCGACGGGGACGCCCTGCACGTCGAAGCGGAGCGTGTCTCCCAGACCCACGCCGAGGCGCTCCGCAAAATCGATCTCCAGGGACATCTCCGCGGGAGTCCCCGAGGCTGGATCCCAGCTCCCCGAGAACGCGCGGCCGGCGCGCAGGATCTCGGAGTCGTTCAGGCTCTCGCGGTAGGTGAGGTTGTACCGGCGCGAGCGCAGCCGCTGGGCCTCATCCTCGTCGTCGTCGCGGGAGAAGCGCGAGCGGCCGCCCCTCGCGCGCTGCTCGGGGGTCGTCTCGATCGGCTCACCGTCCACGCGGTCGAGGCGCGCCCGCACCAGCGGCGACAGGCGCTGCAGCTCGGCTCCGTGCGCCTTCACGTGAGCGGCCAGCGCGTCGCGCTGCTCGGGCTGGATGTCGAACAGGAACAAGCTCGGCAGCGCTGCCCCGTCCGGGCGCTCGAGGTCGCGGTCCAGGGCCGAGCGCATCTGCGGGGCGAGGCTCACCAGCAGCGCGCACAGCCCCAGGGAGACGACGGCGGAGACGGTGCGCACGCGGCCGCGGGCGAGCTCGCGCAGAGCCAGCCGCGACGCGAGACCGCGTCGGCGCGAGAGGGGCCCCAGCGCTGCGGCGAATGCGAGGCCGACGACCGCCAGCGACACCGCCGCGACACCGAACATCCCCGCGAAGAAGCTGCCGGCCGGGAGACTGTCGACGCGCCAGCAGGCGAGCCCCCAGAAGCCGACGGCGGCGGGCAGCCACCAGAGAACGTCCCACCACGCACCGACGAGGGCGGGCCGGGCCTGCTCGACGAACAGCTGCGCCGGGCGCAGCCGACCCAGGCGGACCACCAGAGGCAGACACGCCAACGCGCTGCCCAGAGTCGCCAGCGCGGCCACCGTCACCACGCTGCGCAGTCCGACCCGCGGAGCGAAGCCGGGCGGCACCATGTCCGCCGCGATCGCGGTGAGCCCGGGCAGGAGCAGCGCTCCCAGCCCGGCCGCGAGTCCGGCCGCGGCGAGTCCGAGCAGGACGAGCTGAGCGAGGACGATCGCCTGGGCGCGCGCCCGGGTCGCTCCGAGGCTGACGAGGATCGCGAGATCGGAGACCCGCCGAACGAGGTGGGCGCGGAACAGGTGCGCCGATCCGAGCCCGGCGAGGAACACCGCGATCAGCGCCACCAGACCCAGATACCGGGTGACCGCGCCGTAGGTGCGGGCGAGATCGCGGGTGGCCTCGTCGTGGGAGCGCGCGGTGGTCCGCGGGTCCTCGAGCGCCCGCCGCATCGCCGCCGCGACCTCCGTCGCCGGCGCGCCCGGGGCGAGGCGGTACAGACGGCGGTACTCGACGCGACTCCCGGTCGCCACCAGGCCCGTGGCGGGCAGCCGGGACAGGCCGATGTAGATCCGCGGCGCGATCGAGAAGCCGCTGCTCGCGCGGCCTCCGTCGCGCGCGATCACGCCCTGCACGCGGAACGCGGCAGCACCGATCCGCAGCTCGTCGCCCACGGCGACGCCGAGCTGCTCGAGCAGCGGCGGGTCGATCCACGCGCCGCCGTCGCCAAGCGCTCGCGGCTCGGGCGACGCACCGCCTCCCTCCAGCGTGATGTCGCCGTAGAGTGGAAACGCTCCGTCGATCGCCCGCAGCTCGACCAGCCGCGCCCGCTCTCCCGCCCCCGCCATCGAATAGAGGATCACGAGCTGCGCCGTCCGGGCGCCGGGTCCGGCGAGATCGTCGAGCGTCTGGAGCTCGCCCGCTTCGAGGGGACGCGACGACGCGATCACCGCGACATCGCCTCCGAGATAGGCCTGGGAGCGCTCCTGGAGAGCGCGCGCGACGGACACCTCGAAGGCATCGAGCGCGACGAAGCCGGCGAAGCCGAGGGCGAGGTTCACGGCGAAGAACAGCGCGAACCGGGGATGGTTCCGGATCTCCCGCCACGCCAGTCGCAGCACCAGCGCCATCGCTTCAGCCCGCGAGCCGGCCGTCGCACAGGCGCAGGCAGCGGTTGCACGCGGCCGCCAAGCGGTCGCTGTGGGTCACCAGCACCAGCGTGGCACCGCGTCGCTGGACCAGATCGAAGAGCAGCCGGTCCACGGCCTCTCCCGTCTTGGCATCGAGGCTGCCCGAAGGCTCGTCTGCGAGCAGCAGCGCGGGCTCGACCACCAACGCGCGGGCGATCGCGACGCGTTGACACTCGCCCCCCGAGAGTCGCGAGGGCAGGTGCATCGCGCGGTGGGCCAGACCGACCTGGGTCAGCACCTCGCGCGCGCGCGCCTCGGCATCCGGCACACGCTGGAGCTCGAGCGGCAGACTCACGTTCTCGAGCGCCGTGAGCCCGCTCAGGAGGTGGAACTGCTGGAACACGATGCCGAGGCGGCGGGCGCGAAAGCGCGCGAGCTCCGCCTCGCCGAGCGCCGCGAGGTCGGCACCGTCGACGCGCACGCTGCCGCGCGTCGGCACGTCGAGCCCCGCGAGCAGCGAGAGCAGCGTGGACTTGCCGCTCCCCGACTCGCCGACGATCGCCAACGTCTCTCCTGCGGCCACGCGCAGGTCGACCCCGCGCAGCACCTCGATCGGCCCCGTCGGCGAGGGGAACTCCTTGTCCACTCCGCTCACCTCGAGGATCACGGCGAGCCCGCCCGCTCGCGCTGCGGTGCGGCGCGCTCCTTCGACGGCTCGGCCAGCAGGGGCAGCAGGGCCTCGAGCACGTTGCGCGCCACGATCTCCGCGCCGCGGGCATTGGGATGGATGCCGTCGGGGAGGTTCAGCTCCGGGTCGGCGGCCACGCCCTCGAGCAGGAACGGCAGCAGCGCCACGTCGTGCTCCCGCGCGAGAGCGGGGAAGATCGCCTCGAAGGCGCTCGTGTACTCGGGGCCGTAGTTGGGCGGAAGCTTCATCCCCGCCAGCAGGACGCGGACGCCGCTCGCGCGGGCCAGATCGATCGCCTCCGAGAGATGGGAGCGGGTGGAGGCGACCTCCACGCCGCGCAGCCCGTCGTTGCCGCCGAGGGCGATCACGACCACGTCCGGTCGGCTGCGGAGCTGCCAGCGCAGACGCGAAACGGCGCTCGCCGAGGTCGAGCCGCTGATCCCGGCGTTCACCACGCGCACCGGGAGCCCCCGCTCGCGCAGCATCTCCTCCAGACGCCGGGGATAGGCCTGCTCCGGCGCCAGGCCGTAGCCTTCGGTCAACGAGTCGCCCAGACACACGACCACCCGTTCGGGCGCGTCGGCGGGCGCCTCGGCCCTCGCGCCGGCGACCGCCAGCAGGCCCAGCGCACACGCCGCGCCGATGGCGGCACGCGACGCGAGCCGGTATCCCTTCCCGACCATGCCCCAGGCGCCCTCCGACGACGCGCTCCGCCTGCTCGAGCCCTCCGACGACTTCGCGCGCCGCCACCTCGGGCCGGGCGAGAGCGACGTCGCGGCGATGCTCGACGTGATCGGAGTGCGCTCGCTCGACGAGCTGATCGAGCAGACGATTCCGGAGGGCATCCGCAGGCGCCAGGCGCTGCGCCTCTCCGGGCTGCCGCAGCCGCTCGGCGAGTCGGCCGCGCTCGAGCGCCTGCGGGCGCATGCGAGCCGGAATCGGGTTCTCCGCAGCTGCATCGGAATGGGGTACTCGGACACGCTGGTTCCACCGGTGATCCAGCGTAACGTCCTGGAGAATCCGGGCTGGTACACCCAGTACACGCCCTATCAGGCCGAGATCTCCCAGGGTCGCCTGGAGGCGTTGCTGAACTTCCAGACGATGGTGGCGGATCTCACCGGCCTTCCGCTCGCCAACGCCTCCCTGCTCGACGAGGCGACCGCGGCCGCCGAGGCGATGGCGCTGTGCTTCGGAGTCGGCCGCCAGAAGCGGCGGGGCTTCTTCGTGGGCGAGGACTGCCACCCCCAGACGATCGGCGTGGTGCGCACCCGGGCCGAGTCGATGGGGCTCGCGCTCCACGTCGGACCGGCCGAAACGGCCGATCCGGCAGCGATGGACCTCTGCGGCGCGCTGCTCCAGTACCCGGCCAGCGACGGCCGTCTGGTCGATCCGCGCGCGTGGATCGAGCGGCTCCACGCGGCCGACGTCCAGGTGGTGATGGCGGCCGACCTCCTGGCGCTCACGTTGATCGCCTCGCCGGGAGAGCTCGGCGCCGACGTCGCGGTCGGCTCCACCCAGCGCTTCGGGGTGCCTATGGGAGCGGGCGGGCCCCACGCCGCCTACTTCGCCACCCGCGAGGCCCACGCCCGTCGTCTGCCCGGGCGACTCGTGGGCGTGTCGCGGGACGTCCATGGTCAGCCCGCCTTCCGACTCGCGATGCAGACGCGCGAGCAGCACATCCGCCGGGACAAGGCCACCAGCAACATCTGCACCGCGCAGGTGCTGCTCGCGATCATGGCCGGGATGTACGCCGTGTACCACGGGCCGGAAGGTCTGAGGCGCATCGCACGGCGCGTGCGTGGCATGACCTGCGTCCTGGCCGAGGGGCTGCGGCGACTGGGACACGAGCTGGGCGACGCCGCGTTCTTCGACACCCTGCGCGTCGTGCCGAACGGGATGCGCGCCAAGGAGGCGATCGCCGCGGCCGCCGAGCGCGGCTTCAACCTGCGCGACTTCGGCGACGAGAGCGTGGGAGTCGCCCTCGACGAGACGACCCGGCGCGCCGACGTCGAGCGCCTGCTCGAGGCCTTCGCCGGGGGCGGCACGCCGCCCGCGTTCGATTCGCTGGCCACCGCGGCCACCGCGCCGCTACCCCGCTCGCTCGAGCGCACGGGCGAGTTCCTCACCCACCCCGTCTTCCACGCCCACCACGGCGAGCACGAGATGCTCCGCTACCTGCACCGCCTCGAGGCGCGCGACCTGTCGCTCACCACCTCGATGATCCCGCTGGGCTCGTGCACGATGAAGCTCAACGCCACCAGTGAGATGCTGCCGGTCACCTGGCCGGAGCTTGCGCGCCTGCATCCCTATGCCCCGGCGGACCAGATGGCCGGCACCGCGGCGATGCTGCACGAGCTCGAGACCTGGCTGGCGGAGATCACCGGACTACCCGCCGTCTCGCTCCAGCCCAACGCCGGGTCCCAGGGCGAGTACGCGGGGCTGCTCGCGATCCGGCGCTATCACGCCTCGCGGAGCGAGGCCCACCGCGACGTGTGCCTGATTCCCGTCTCCGCCCACGGAACCAACGCCGCCAGCGCCGTGATCGCGGGCTTTCGCGTGGTCGCCGTGCGCTGCGACGATGCGGGCAACGTCGATCTCGAGGACCTGAGCGCGCGCTGCGCCGAGCACGCCTCGCAGCTCGCGGCGTTGATGATCACCTACCCCTCCACGCACGGCGTGTTCGAGGCGTCGGTGCGGGAGGTGTGCGAGATCGTCCACCGCCACGGCGGCCAGGTGTACCTGGACGGGGCCAACATGAACGCCCAAGTGGGTCTCACCTCGCCGGCTTCGATCGGCGCGGACGTCTGCCACCTGAACCTGCACAAGACGTTCTGCATCCCCCACGGCGGCGGCGGTCCCGGCATGGGCCCGATCGCCGCGGCGAAGCACCTCGCGCCCTTCCTGCCGGGCGACCCGGTGCACGGCGAGGGACCGGTCTCCGCCGCCCCGTACGGGAGCCCGAGCATCCTGCCCATCAGCTGGGTGTACATCGCGATGATGGGCGGCGGCGGTCTCACCCAGGCCACCCGGATCGCGATCCTCAACGCGAACTACATGGCCGCGCGTCTGCGCTCCCACTACGACGTGCTCTACACCGGGCCGGGCGGACGCGTGGCGCACGAGTTCATCATCGACTGCCGACCCTTCGAGCGCGCCGCCGGCGTGCGCGTCGAGGACATCGCGAAGCGGTTGATGGACTACGGATTCCACGCGCCGACGATGAGCTTCCCCGTGCCCGGCACGCTGATGATCGAGCCGACCGAGAGCGAGCCGCGCGCCGAGCTCGACCGGCTGTGCGAAGCGCTCATCACCATCCGGAACGAGATCCGACGGATCGAGACCGGCGAGTTCGACGCCGAGGACAATCCCTTGCGCCATGCGCCCCACACCGCGCGCGCGGTGTCCGCCGACGACTGGCCCCACCAGTACTCTCGCGAGGAGGCCGCCTGGCCCGCCCCGTGGCTCCGAGATCACAAGTACTGGCCACCGGTCGGGCGCATCGACAACGCCTACGGCGATCGGAATCTCGTCTGCACCTGCCCCCCGCTGCTCGCCCTCGCGGAGTAGGGGGCGCCACCCCGCGGGCGGAGCCCGAGGGATCGGCCGAGTAGCTCAGATCGGGTCGGGGCCCCCAAATGGGTGAAGCAGCGCCTTCACGAGTTCGCCACCTTCCAGTCGGCGGACCTGGAGGGGCCGGCGGCGTCGACGGAAGAGGGACCGACGAAGTCGCAAGTTCACACGGCCACTCCGGTTTCTCCTCGGTTGAGGACAATCAGGACTCCAACGACTTGCGCACATGACTGGATTGGTCCTCGAGGCCCGCTCCTCCGTGGAGCGGGCCTCTTCGTTCGCCCCCCGTCTCCGATTTCCGTCCGTCCCGATCCAGAGGTCCCTCGGTGCGGGGGCGGACCGGTTCGGGATACCCTGACCCGACGCCAACCACGGTGGTG
>CAZZFT010000007.1:46962-79250 GCA_964653555.1 uncultured Spirochaetales bacterium
ATCGAGCTGATCTACGAAGCGACGCTCGATCCCTCCCGCTGGCAGGACTTCGTCCAGGGCCTCTCCGAGGCCTACCGGGGAGCGCGGGTCGGACTCGCCCTCCAGCTCCCGGGATCCCCCCTCTCCGGGGTGTTCTTCGTCTCCGAGGGCTTCCGGGATGAGTACCTCGAGCCCTTCACGGGCCACTCGCTGCGGGGACTGCCGTGGGAGGACGGGCGCCGGCGCGACTTCGTCGGCCGTTTCGGGATCTCGACCGAGGTCGTTCCGGACGACCGGATGCGCGAGAGCGACTTCTACCGCGAGTGGATGCTGCCCCAGGGACTGGGTCCCCACCCGCCGCTGCTCCACACGATCGCGCTGGACGCGGGGCGGCCGGTGGCCGGGCTGGCGATCTTCGCAGCGCAGGGAGGTGATCCCTTCACCTCGGAGGACGTCGCCTTCGGCGACCTGCTCGCCCCCCATCTCGCGCTCGGGTTCCGCCTGCTGGGAGAGCAGCGACGCCACGAGGCGCTGACCGACGCGGTGGACTGCTTTCCCACCGGCGTGGTGCTGCTCGACGCCCGCGGCCAGGCCCTGCTCGCGAACCGGGGCGCGCGCCGGATCCTCGACCAGAACGACGGGCTCGGACTCGACGGCCGCACGCTGCGCGCGTCCACCGCTTCGGACGACGCGACGCTGCACCGGCTGATCGCGGGCATCGTCGAGGCGGCCCTGTCCCATCGTCTGATCGAGAGCGCCGTCATGACGATCGGCCGGCGCTCCGGACGGCGGCCGTACCCGCTGATGGTCGGTCCGCTCCGGCCGCACGCCGGCGAGCCGATGCTGCGCGATGCGGTGGCCGTGCTCTACGTCTCCGACCTCGAGAGCGGATCGCTGCGCCGTCGTGAGGCGCTCCGCGAGCTGTACGGACTCACCGTGGCGGAGTCGCACCTGGTCGAGCTCCTGTGCCAGGGAAGCTCGCTCGACGAGGCCGCGGCTTCGCGCGGCGTCACCATGAACACCGCCCGCAGCCAGCTCAAGCAGGTCTTCGCCAAGACCCACACCAGCCGCCAGAGCGAGCTGGTGAGACTCGTGCTCTCGGGCGTGGCCCCGATCGCCACGCCCTGAGCGAAGGCCCTCCTTGCGGGCTAGACGCTAGACCGCCCGCTCCAGGGCGGCGATGCGCTCGGCGAGGGGCGGGTGGCTCATGAACAGGCGCATCAGGCCGCCGCTCGAGGTGATGCCGAAGGCGCGCATCTGCTCGGGAAGGGGCTGCGGGTGGGCGTCCTGCTGGAGCCGTCGCAGCGCGGCGATCATCTCGCCGCGACCAGCGAGCCGCGCGCCTCCCGCGTCGGCGCGGAACTCGCGGCGGCGCGAGAACCAGAACACGATGATGCTCGCCAGGATGCCGAGCAGGATCTGGGTGATGATCACCGTGGCCAGGTAGCCGAACCCGTGCCCGTTCTCGTTGCGGAACACGGCGCGATCGATGAAGCCGCCGATGATCCGGGACAGGAACAGGACGAAGGTGTTGAGCACCCCCTGGATCAGCGCGAGCGTGACCATGTCGCCGTTGGCGATGTGACTCACCTCGTGTCCGAGCACCGCCTCGACCTCACCGCGATCCATGCGCTGGAGGAGGCCGCTGCTGACGGCGACGAGGGCGCTGTCCCGCCGCGCACCGGTGGCGAAGGCGTTCGGCGAGTCGGAGGGGAAGATCGCCACCTGGGGCATGCCGATTCCGGCCGCCTGAGCGTGATGCGCGACGGTGCGAACCAGCCAGGCCTCGGCGTCGTTGCGCGGGGAATCGATCACCTGGGCGCCGGTGGTGCGAATCGCGATCCACTTCGACAGGGCCAGCGAGATGAAGCTGCCGCCCATGCCGAACACGCCCGCGAACACCAACAGCTGCATGTTCTGGAAGTGGATGCCCTGGGAGGCCAGGAAGCCCTCGAGCAGATTCGCGGTGATCGCCAGGACGACGAGGATCGCGAGGTTCGTGGCGAGGAAGAGGACGACGCGCTTCATGGCCGTGCGGCTCCTAATCAGGGGCGGGACCCGCTCCGGGTACGGCGCACCCGGGCGCGCCGATCGAAGCGGAGCCTCCGCAAAATGGGGATCCGAGCCAGACTAGGCTAGGGGCACGGAGCCGCGTTGCAACAACGCGGCGGCGCGACGCGATCCCCCGAAATGCGGAGACGCTACGGAGCGGGGATCGCCGCAGGCGCGGGCTCGCGCGGCGCGTCGAGGGGCTGGAGCCGGGGCGCGACCGCGGCCGGGCTGGTGGGCTCACGCTGCTGGCGCTCCATACGCGTCATGCGCGCGGCAAGGGCGTCGATTCGTTCGCCGGCCGCCTGCTCGCGGATCTGCTTCTCCAGACTGGCGACCAGGCGGGTGGCCTCGCGGAGATCGCTCTCGATGGCCGATGTGTCGGCCTTGGCGGGGCCCCTCTTCTCCAGACTGGCGACGCGTTCGCGCGCCTTGGCGACGGCGGAGTCGAGGGCGGCGAAACGGCCCTCGATCCCGGCGATCGACTCCCGGAGCGCGTCCACCTGCTCGCGAAGCTCGGAGACCTCCGCGGGCGAGGCGCCGCCGCCCGGGGCGAGCAGGCTGGCGAGGCCCCAGGCCACGACGGCGAAGGCGAGGAGATAGGGCAGCGCGAAGCGCCGGAACGCGCGGCGCAGGAAGCGCTCTTCCGCTTCGGAGACGTCGATCCCGTGGTGGTTCTTCTGGGACATGGCCCCTCACGCATCGGCAAGCGGCGCGCAGCTCCTTAGCCCAGAGAGGACCCGGTGGGCGGGTTGTGACCCGGCTCACCGGTCCGGGCACCGACGCGGCGCCAGCGGGCGGGAGCGCGCTCCTCTCCGGCTAGGATCCCCGGGATGATCGGGCCGGGTTGGGTGATGGGCCGCGCGACTCCCGAGGGGACGAAGCGCTTCGCGGGGCGCTTCCCGGATCGGCCGGGCCACTTCCGGACGCCCGACCGGCTCGGCCTGTCCTCTCTCGCACTCGGTACGCGCGCCGGCGAGCCGGGCGGCGCCGATGATCTGCTGTACCGGTCGGCGGTCCCGGTGCTGCTCGAGGGCGGCGTGAACCTGTTCGCGACCGCCCTCTCCGACCGTCTCCAGACGAGCGAGCGCTGTCTGGGAGCCGCCCTCGGCCGAGCTGTGCGCGAGGGGCGCGCGGCCCGCGACGAAATCGTGGTAATCAGCCGCGGCGGCTACCTGACACCCGACGCCGACGCGCTCGCGATCCATCCCAATCCGCGCCGGTATCTCGTCGAGACCTACGTCGAGACCGGCCTCGTCGATCCGGCGCGCGTCGCCCACGGCGTGCACTGCCTCGACGGCCGCTTCCTGCGCGATCAGATCGAGCGCAGTCGCCGCAACCTCGGCCTGGCGACCCTCGACGGCTTCCTGATCGAGGAGCCCGAGCTGCACCTCGGCGAGTGCGGTCCCGACGCCTTCCGGGCGCGTCTGTGCAGCGCCTTCGAGGCGCTCGAGGGCGCCGTCGCGGACGGCGCGATCGCCGCCTACGGGTTGTGCACCTGGGAGGGCTTCCTGCGCCCACACTCCGATCGCGGCCACCTCGCCATCCTCGACGTGTTCGAGTGGGCACTCGAGGTCGGCGGCGGCGACCATCACCTGCGCTATGTCCAGCTCCCCTACAACCTCGCCATGGCCGAAGCCTTCCGACTCGATTCGCAGATCGGGCCGAACGGCCACAGCGACGCCGTCCTGTCCACCCTGCAAGGCACCGGTACCGCCGTGCTCGCGAGCGCGCCGATGGCGCACGGTCGCGTCCTCGGACGTCTTCCCCGGTCGGTGGCCCTGGCGTTTCCCGGAGCCACCAGCGACGCGCTGCGCTGCCTGCAGTTCGTGCGCAGCACGCCCGGGATCGCCAGCGCCGTCGTGGGCATGCGACGCCCCGAGCACGTCGAGGAGAACCTCCGCGTCACCTCGCTGACCCCGGCCGGGCACGAGACGATCGAGGAGCTGTTCGCCGCGGCGACGAAGCGCGGCGCCGCAAGCTGACGCGGTCCCCGTGCTAGCGTGACGTCGCATGGAGCCTCGGCATGAGTACCCGAGCGACGTCCACCGGATCGAGCTGGACGGGCGCGAGTTCATCCTCGTCGGCACGGCGCACGTCTCGCGCGAATCGGCCGAGCTCGTCCGCGAGGTGATCCAGAAGGAGCGGCCCGACTGCGTCTGCATCGAGCTCGACGCCCAGCGCTTCCAGGCCCTGTCCCAGCGGCGCCGCTGGGAGAGCCTCGATCTCAAACAGGTGATCCGCCAGAAGCAGCTCGCGCCCCTGATCGCCAACCTGGTGCTCGCCTCGTACCAGAAGAAGCTCGGTGGCGCCCTGGGCGTCGTGCCGGGAACCGAGCTGCTCGAGGCCGCGCGCGTCGCCGACGAGCTCGGCATCCCGGTGGAGCTGTGCGACCGCGACGTGCGCATCACCCTGCGCCGCGCCTGGGCGTCGATGTCGCTGTGGAACAAGGCGAAGCTGCTCGCGGCGCTGCTGACCAGCGTGGTGGACCGACCCGAGCTGGACGAGGCGGAGCTGCGCAGAATCCGCGACCAGGACGTGCTCTCGGAGCTGATGCGGGAGCTCGGCGACGAGCTCCCCGCGGTCAAGACGACGCTGATCGACGAGCGCGACGCGTTCCTGTCGCACCGGATCCTGGCGTCCGGTGGCGAGCGGATCGTCGCGGTGGTGGGCGCGGGCCACGTGGAGGGGATCCGCCGCTCCCTGGCCGAAGGGCGCGCCGTGGACATCGACGCGATCAGCGTCATTCCGCCCGTGCCGCCGATCGTGAAGTGGATCGGCTGGGGCGTGCCGACGCTGATCCTCGCGGCGCTGGCGGGTATCGGGATCCGCAAGGGCGCCGCGGTGGCGGGGGCGAATCTCGTGTACTGGATCGTCGCCAACGGCGTCCCCACCACGATCGGGGCGTTCGTGGCTCTCGCCCACCCCGCGGTCGTCGTGTCCGCCTTCGCCGTCGCGCCGGTCACGAGCCTGATCCCGGTGATCGGCGCCGGCTACGTGCTGGCGTTCTTCCAGGCCTATCTCGTGCCACCGAAGGTGCGCGAGTTCGAGAGCGTCGCCGAGGACATGGGCTCCTTCCGCGCCTGGTGGCGCAGCCGACTGCTGCGCATCTTCCTGGTGTTCCTGCTGACGACCCTCGGCAGCCTGCTCGGCACCTGCGCCGGCGGCGCCGAGATCGTCTCGAACCTGTTCTGACCGTGGCGCAGCGAGCCGGAGGCGAGCGGAGCGCGAACGGTACCCCCCGACCGCCCGATCGACTCGTGCAAAGCCTCTCGCTCGAGGGGGGCATCGCCGTGCGCGCCATCGTCGGCACCGGGCTGGTTCGCGAAGCGGCCCGTCGTCACCGCACCTCGCCCACCGCCACCACCGCTCTCGGCCGGACACTGCTCGGCGCGCTGCTGCTCGCCTCCGGAAGCAAGGGCGGGCAGACGGTGCAGATCCAGTTCCGCGGCGACGGCCCGCTGCGCGGCGTCGTCGCGTCGGCGGACGATGCGGGTCGCGCACGCGGCTACGTGGGAAGCCCGCGCGCCCACCCTCCCCGCGTCGATGGCGCGCTCGACGTGCACAGCGCGGTCGGGGCGGGTGTGCTGACGGTGGTGCGCCAGCGACCCGGTCGGCAGCCCTACACGGGACTGGTTCAGATCGTTCAGGGCACGATCGCCCAGGACCTGACCCACTATCTCGCGGAGAGCGAGCAGAGCCGCAGCGCCCTGGCGCTCGGCGTGCAGGAGGACGGCGAGGGAGGAGTGGCGGCCGCCGCCGGCTTCCTGGTGCAGGCGCTGCCCGGCGCCGACGAGGCGGAGATCCGGCGCGCGGAGGAGAACGTGCGCGCCAACTCGCTGCCCTCGGAGCTGGTGGCCGAGGGACTGGACGCCGAGGGACTGGTCCTGCGCCTGCTGGACGGGCTCGGCGTGCGCGCGCGGCTCGTCAGCGACGTGGGCTTCTACTGCGGATGCGATCGCGATCGGGTCGCGGCGGCGGTGCGCCTGCTGGGATCCGAGGAGATCGAGCGCGCCGCCGAGCAGGGGGAGACGCTCGAGGTGCGCTGCCAGTTCTGCGCGGAGGCCTACTCGCTCGGCCCCGATGCGCTGCGCGCACTGCGCGCGGATGCGTGAGCGACGACCGGCTGCACGTCGTCCACGTCACCGGCGAGAGCGGGTTCTCGGGCGGTGAGGTGCAGGTGTTCCTGCTGATGGAGGGGCTGCGCCGACGCGGACTCGGGGGGCTGCTGGTATGTCCACCGGGCGGCCGCGCCGCGCAGGAGGCGCAGGCGCGCGGCTTCGAAGTGGCGACGGTGGCGATGCGGAACGACCTCTCGCTGGCCGCGGCGCGCCGCATCGCTTCCCTGCTGCGCGCGCGCGCGCCCTCCCTCGTCCACTGCCACACGGGGCGCGCCAACTGGCTGGGTGGCTTCGCGGCCCGGGGCGCGGGCGTGCCCGCGCTCACGACGCGTCGCATGGACCGGCGCGTGAAGCGCGGCTGGCGAACGCGTTACCTCTACGGCCGTCTCCTGCGCCGCGCGGTGGCGATCTCGCCTGCGGTGGCGAGGCACCTGGAGGAGGCCGGCGTTCCGCGCGACCGTATCCGCACGATCCCGAGCGCGGTGGATCCCGGCGCGCTCACGCCGAGCGCAGGGCGCGACGCGCTGCGCGCGCGGCTCGGGCTGGCGCCCGAGGTTCGCTGCGCGCTCGTCGCCGCGCGACTGGTGGGTCGCAAGGGCGTCGACGTACTGCTCGCGGCCTGGGCGCGGCGACGGACACCGGGCGACGCGCAGCTGTGGATCGCGGGAGACGGGCGCGAGCGCAGGGCACTCGAAGCGGCGGCGGAGCGGCTCGCTCCCGCCGGAGGCGTCCGCTTCCTCGGCGAACGCCGCGACGTTCCGGACCTGCTCGAAGCGTGCGACGTCTTCGTGCTGCCCTCGCGGCGGGAGGGTTTGGGGGTGGCCGCGCTCGAGGCGATGGCGCGCGCGCGCCCGGTGGTGGCGTCGGCGGTCGGCGGACTCGCCGAGACGGTGGTCGACGGAGAGACCGGCCTGCTGGTTCCGCCCGAAGACCCGGCGGCGCTCGCGGCCGCCCTCGATCGGCTGCTCGGCGATCCAACGCTCGCGCGTCGCTTCGGCGAGTCGGGGGCCCGCCGCGTGAGCGAGCACTTCGGCGCCGACCGGATGGTCGCGGCCTACGTGGATCTCTATCGCGAGATCCTGGCGGAGGTCGATGCCGGCGGCCGGGGGGACGCTTGAGCCGCCCGCGCGTGGGCATCGTCGGGGCGCGCCGGGTGCGCCAGGGCCTCGGCCCCTTCGTGGCGCGCGACCTCGTGGCGGCGGGCGCCTCGGTTCCGTGCTTCCTCGTCACCTCACCGCGCTCGATCGCGCCAGCGCGCACCGAGATCGAGCGCCACGCGGGCGTGTCCCCTCGCGGCTACTCCGACGCGGAGCGGATGCTCGACGTGGAGGCCCTCGACGCGCTTGCGATCCTCTCCCCGGCGCAGACCCACGCCGAGTACCTGTGGCGCGCCGTGCGCCACGGCCTGGCCGTGCTGTGCGAGAAGCCGCTGGTGTGGGGGGCTCCGGGTCTCAACGAGCGGGCGACCGAGATCGTGGACGCCTTCGAAAGGCGGGGCCTGCTGCTCTACGAGAACTGCCAGTGGCCCTGCACCCTCCCGGCCTTCGAGCGCCTGCACCCCGGATCCCTGGACGCGCCTCCGCGCCGCTTCTCGATGGAGCTCCAGCCCTCGACGAACGGGCGGCAGGCCCTCGGCGACTCCCTCTCCCACCCGCTCTCCCTGCTCCAGGCGCTGGTGCCCGGCGATGCCCCGAGCGTCGGGGACATCGCCTACACCCCGCCCTCGCGCAGCCCCGACGGCTCCCTGCGTCTCCAGTTCCGCTACGAGTCCGACCTCCGCGCCTGCGAGGCGGAGGTCCGGCTGCTCACCAGCTCCGCCCTGCCCCGCCGCGCGGCGCTCGCGATCGACGGACGCTCGGCGCGACGTGTGGTCGCGCCGGAGGGCTACCGGCTATCCTTCGCGGCCGCGGACCGGAGCGTCCCCCTGGACGACCCCCTGACCACCCTGGTCGCCGATTTCGTCGGACGCCTGCGCGACCCGGACGAAGACGATCGGACCACTCGAGCACGCGAAATCGAGCAGCGGATGAGGCTCCTCGCGGAGCTGGTTCGTGGCTACGTCCCCGAGGAGACGCCGTGACCGAGGCGATTCACGACTTCACCGCGAAGCTGCGTCAGCCCTCGCTGCGCGAGCACCTGGAGAGCTACGTGCGCTGGCGCAAAGCGCTGGCCCGGGCGCGTGCCACGGGCGCGGCCGACCCCGCTCCGCCGGCGATCGCCCCGATCTCGATCAACCTCGATCTCACCACCGCCTGCAATTACCGCTGCGACCACTGCATCGACTGGGACATCCTCAACACCAAACACCGGCACGACGAGGAGACGCTCCGCTCGTCGATCATCACGATGGTCGAGCGCGGCCTGCGGTCGGTGATCCTGATCGGCGGCGGCGAGCCGACGATCTACCCGGGGTTCAGCGACTTCGTGCGCTTCTTGAAGGACCTCGAGCTCCAGATCGCGGTGGTATCCAACGGAAGCCGCGGGGACAAGCTGCTCGAGATCGCCGACGTGCTCGAGGAGCGGGACTGGGTTCGCCTCTCCCTCGACGCGGGCAGCAACCAGCTGTTCCGCGCCATGCACAAGCCGGTGAAGAAGTCGCTCACCCTCGACGAGATCTGCAAATGGATCCCCAGGATCAAGGCGCGCAATTCGCGCTTCCAGATCGGCTTCTCCTACATCATCGTCTGGAGCGGGGCCTCGCGCGACGACGTCGCAATCCAGGAGAACGTCGACGAGGTGGTGATGGCCACCGAGCGGGCGCGCGATGCGGGCTTCGACTACATCGCGCTCAAGCCCGTGCTCGAGCGCGGCGAGGATGGCGCCGAGATCATGGATCCCCAGGCCGCCCGGGATCTCGAGCGCGTCGTCGCGCGGATCCGCGCCCAGGTGGAGGAGGCGAAGCAGCTCGCGACGCCGCGCTTCGCGGTGCGCGTCAGCACCAACCTGCGCGTGCTCGAGGAGGGCTGCTGGCGCGACTACACCCGCCAGCCGCGCGTCTGCCACATGCAGGCGCTGCGCCAGGTGCTCACGCCGATGGGGACCTTCAACTGCCCGGCGCACCGCGGCGTCGAGAAGGCGCGCGTGGGCGGCGCCGACGCCTGGGCCGACGCGGCGATGGCGGAGCTGACGGGCGGCCAGCTCACCGAGCTGATGGATCGCTTCGACGCGAGCCGGGAGTGCCGCGAGGTGACCTGCCTGTACAACGGCGTCAACTGGTGGCTCGAGAAGATGACCCTGGACCCGCGCGAGGAGATCGAGATCGAGCCCGGCGACGAGCGCTTCGACTTCTTCCTGTAGATCCGTCCGCGCTCGCCTGCGGCTCGCTGCGCGCCGGCCGAGGGGCCGGCTCGAGGGGTGGCCCCGATGAAACGCGTCCTGGTACGGCTGCCGAACCCGCTCGGCGACGCGGTGATGGCGACCCCCGCGCTGCGGGCGCTGAGGCGAGGCCTGCCCGACGCCGAGATCGCGGTGCAGGGGCTCCCCCACCACGAGGGGCTCTTGCGCGGCAGCACGAGCTTCGACCTCTTCCTTGGCTGGCGCGGACGCGGGCTCGGCGATCTCGCGGCGCGAGCGAAGGCGCTGCGGGCGCATGCCTTCGACGCTGCCGTGGTCCTGCCCGACTCGCCGCGCTCCGCTCTCGACGCCTTCGCCGCGCGCATTCCGCGCCGGGTGGGCTACGGCCGCGATCCCGTGCGCCGGCTCCTCCTCACCGATCCGGTCGCGCCTCCTCTCGAGGGCCGGAGACGCGTGCCGATCTCGATGATCGAGCGCTATCTCCGCCTCACCCGCCGGCTGGGGGTTCCCGATGCGGGCGAGGCCCTGGAGCTGTTCGTGCACGCCGAGGCCGCGCAGGCGGCTGCGGCGCTGCTCGTCCGGGCCGGCGTCTCGCGCGAGGAGCCGGTCCTGCTCGTGACCCCGGGCGCCGCCTACGGCGCGAGCAAGCTCTGGCCGCCGGAGCACTTCGCGCGCGCCAGCGACGAGATCCGCGACCGCTTCGGTCTGCTCCCGCTCCTCGTGCCGGCGCCCAGCCCCGAAGAGATCGCGATCGCGAAGCGCGTGTCCGATGCGATCAGTGGCCGGCACGTCGCGCTGCTCGAGCCGGATCCCTCGCTCGAGGTCTTCAAGGCGATCGTCGCCCGCGCTTCGCTCGTGCTCTCCAACGACACCGGACCGCGTCACGTGGCCGTGGCGTTGGGCCGTCCGGTCGTCACGCTGATGGGCCCCACCGACCCGCGGCACACCGCCCACCTGCTGTCGCGCCAGCGGGTGCTGTTCGAGGACGTCGCCTGTCGGCCCTGCGGCCAGAAGGCGTGCCCGATCGGCGATCAGCGCTGCCTGGTGGGGCTGGCGCCCGAGCGCGCCGTCGCCGCCGCCGGCGAGCTCCTGGGACGCCGTTAGGGGAGCCTTTTACCTCCCCGGTCAAGCCGTCCCCGAGGGTCGCCGATGGTGGGGTGCGGAGTGTCGCTTTGGTCCCTTACCTGATCTTCATCGCCGCCTCGGTACTAGTGTGCGCTGCCTGCGCCGGGGCCATGTACGCCCAGTCGCGGGAGGCCCCGGGCGGGATCGCGGCCACCCTGGCCCTGCTCGCGATCGCCTACTGGGGTGTCTGCCAGCTGATCGCCCTTCCGCAGTCGGACCCGGTCGTCGCGACCTGGATCACCCGGGCGGCGACACCGGGCTGGGTCTTCCTGGGGCCCCTGTGCCTTCAGGTCTTCACCCGCGCCACGGGGACCCAGGAGCCCTGGATGCGCCGCGCCGTCCTGGGCCTGGGCGCTTTCTCGGGCGTCGTGCTAGTGACCGCGCTCGCCTCGCCCTGGGTGGTGGCGGGGGTCCGGTCGACCAGCTGGGGCTATGCGATCGTGCCCGGGCCGCTGTTCGCGATCGCGACGCTGGTCAATGTGATCGCGGTGGGCGGCGCCCTCGTCGTCGGACGCGCGCGCCGCGCGCGGCTGTCGCGCAGCGAAGCGCAACAGCGCTGGTGGATCAGCCTGGCGATCGGGATTCCCGTGACGCTGATGGGCGTCACAGACGTGCTGCTGCCCATAGCGGGAGTCGCCTTCCCGGCGCTGGCGCCGGGGGCCTTCGCGCCCCTCGCCTGCATCGCCCTGTGGCTGCGCGTGCGGCTCGGCCGCTCGCCTCTCGAGCCGTCCCAGGTGGCCAACGAGATCTTCGAGATCCTGCCCGACGGCGTGGCGCTGATCGACAACGAGGAGCGAATCCGGCTGGTCAACCCGAGCCTGGCCCGGCTGTGCGGCTGCTCGATCGGACGGCTCGTGGACGCGCCCTTCGCCGGGCTGATCGGCGCCGTGGACGGCGATCCCGAGTTCGCCGAGCTCCGGGGCCCCGAAGGCCGGCGGCTGCCGGTGTCGGTGAGCGAAGCCCCCCTGCGCGATCCCAGCGGAGAGCCCCTGGGCCGGGTGGTGGTGGTGCGCGACCTGAGCGAGGTGGCGGATCTGCGCAAGCGGCTCGTCATGTCGGCGCGACTCGCCGCGGTGGGCGAGCTGGCGGCCGGGATCGCCCACGAGATCAACAACCCGCTCGCCTTCGTCCGCTCCAACCTCTCCCAGCTGGAATCGATGTGGAAGGCCCTACGGCCCCGCAAGAGCGACATCCACTTCGAGGCGACCCTCGTCCAGGACATCGACGAGCTGGTCGCGGAGTCGATCGAGGGCATCGACCGGGCCGTCGAGATCGTCCGCAGCGTGAGGAGCTTCGCGCACGCCGGCAGCAGCTCGCGGGAATCCACCGACCTGCGGCCCCTGCTGGAGAACGTGCTGCACGTCGCCTCGGCGCAGCTGCGCGACCGGGTCAACGTGCTGCGGGAGTTCGACGCGACGCTGCCGCACGTCGTGTGCGCGCCGCAGCAGCTGCGCCAGGTGTTCCTCAACCTGGTCGTCAACGCGGCCCAGGCGGTGGAGGACGGCGGCAGTGTGCTCGTCGCGACGCGCTCCGAGGGTCGCCACGTGATCGTCTCCGTCGCCGACGACGGCTGCGGCATCCCGCCCGAGTCGATCGACCGGATCTTCGACCCCTTCTTCACCACCAAGCCGGTCGGCGTAGGCACGGGCCTGGGCCTGGGCATTGTCCACCAGATCGTCACCAGCCACGGCGGCGAGATCCAGGTGGAGTCGACGCCGGGTCGCGGCACCGTCTTCCGCGTGCGGCTGCCGGCGGCCCCGGCCGAGTGAGGCGCCGCGCGGCGGACTCCTGCCGCGCCAGCTCGACGACCTTCGCTCGGCTTCGTCTCGCTGCGCGTCGGCCGGCTCTCGAGCCGGCCTCCTAGCTCGGCTCCACCAGCCGCGCGCGCAGCCGCTCGACGTCGGCGTCGTCGATGCCGATCTCCCGGGCGTAGTCGGACATCGAGCCGAAGGCCTCGCGCACGCGCACCAGCAGCCGCTCCATCGTCTCCGGGTCGGCGTGGAGCGTGTCCGGGGGCAGCTCCTCGAACACGCCTTGGTAGCCCGAGCTGCTCATCAGCCTCTCGACGATCGCCTCCAGCGCATCGCGGGTGGCGGCGTAGTCGGCGACGATGATCTCGTCGCGCACCCCGAGCAGGGACAACAGGAGAGCGGAGACCACGCCGGTGCGATCCTTCCCCGCGGCGCAGTGGAACACCGCCGGCGCGTCGGTGCGGGCGAGCGTCGTGACAACCCGGGCGAGAGGCTCCCGGGCGAAGTCGAGCATGCCGAAGTAGAGATCGGCGAGGCTGGCCCCGATCGGCGGGGTGCGGCCGCCGCGGTCCATGTCGAAGAGCGGCAGGTGATGGAAGCGGATCGCGGACTCGCCGAGGAGTCCCCGTCCGTCGAGGTCGAGTTCGGCGGTGGAGCGCAGGTCGATGATGTCGCCGAGACCGATGTCGTCGCGCAGCGTCGCGACGCCGTCGGGCGTCAGCGCGTGCAGACCGTCGGCGCGGAACAGGAGGCGCCAGCGCAGGCGGCCTCCGCCGTCGGTGGGGTACCCCCCGAGATCGCGGAAATTGTGGCATCCCTCGACAGCGATCCGTCGCTGCGAAGCGGGTGTGGACATGGGCGCGCAGGATACACGCTCGGACTCGGCGCGTCGGCGCACCGCCCTTCCGACAGTGCTCGGCCCGCGGACGCCCGCGCTCATCCGTGGAAGACCGGCAGCACCTCCCCTGCGAGGCGGCGCGTCTGTTCGATCAGGTCCTGCACGCTCTCGGCGATCGGACGCAGGATGAACTTGGTGGCGCCGGCGGCGCGATACTCCTCGATCCGCGCGAGGATCGCGGCGGCGTCTCCCGCGGCGACGTAGCGCGTCACGTCGAGATCCGGTGACAACCCCGCGAAGACGCGAGCCGTCCGCTGGACTACGGCTTCCTGCGGGCCGCCGAAGCGGAACGGGAAGCCGGCGCCGTAGTGCTCGGGGTCGAGGGGTCGCCCCGCCTCGGCGCTCGCCGTGCGGATCGCCGCGATCACGGGGGCCACACGGTCGGGCGTCTGGATGCCGGCCAGCCAGCCCGTGCCCAGGCGCGCGGTGCGCCGCACGGCGGCGGGGCTGCTGCCGCCGATCCACAGCGGGAGCGGCTGCTGGATCGGACGGGGCGCGATCGATACGTCGTGGTAGCGGTAGAACTCGCCCTCGAAAGAGACCTCTTCCTCGGACCACAGGCGCGCCATCAGGGAGAGCGCCTCGTCGGCCCGGGCTCCGCGGCGCTTCTTCGAGACGCCGGCGGCGCGCCACTCGGGTGCCGCCTCGGGGCCGACGCCGAAGGCGGGCAGCAGCCGGCCGCTCGAGAGGTAGTCGATCGTCGCGCACTCCTTCGCCAGCACCAGCGGATCGCGGTAGCTCACCACGGTGACGCCCATGCCGAATTTGAGCCGCGATGTGCCGCCGGCGAGGGCGGCCATCGCGGTGATCGACTCGAGCTGGGGCTGGCGCGAGACGAGCCGATCGCTCTGCCAGAAGGAGTCGACGCCGCTCTCCTCGCACAGCTCGATCCAGCGCCAGAAGTCGCGCGGGCCTTCGAAGGGGAAGCCCGCGAGACCGATGCCGATGCGGATCGCCAACGAGGGGCTAGCCGAGGGCGGCGCGCAGGGCGGCACCGGCCTCGGCGATCCCCGCGCGCGCCTTGTCCAGCAGCGCGCCCATCGCGAAGAAGCCGTGGAACATGCCGTCGTAGCACGACGTCCGGCAGTCGACGCCGGCCTCGCGCAGGCGCGCGGCGTAGCGCTCGCCCTCGTCGCGCAGCGGGTCGTACTCGGCGGTGATGCACAGACCCGGCGGCAGCCCGGAGAGGTCGGCGGCGCGCAGTGGCGAGGCGTACGGATCGGCGCCACGGGAGACGTCGGGCAGGTACTGGTCCCAGAACCAGCGCATCATCCCTTCGGTGAGGAAGTACCCCTCGGCGTTCTCGCGGTAGGAGGACGTGTCGAAGGCGAAGTCGGTCACGGGATAGATGAGGAGCTGGAAGCGCAGCGGCGGGCCGCCGCGGTCGCGCGCGAGGAGCGCCGTTACCGCCGTGAGGTTGCCGCCCGCGCTGTCGCCGCCGATCGCGAGCCGCGCGGTGTCGATGCCGAGCTCCGAGCCGTTCTTCGCCACCCACTGGGTGGCCGCATAGCAGTCCTCGGGCGCCGCGGGATAGGGATGCTCCGGGGCCAGGCGGTAGTCCACCGATACGACGACGCAGCCCGCCGCGTTCGCGAGCGCGCGGCACTGGCCGTCGTGGCTGTCCAGGCTGCACAGGACGAAGCCGCCGCCGTGGAAGAAGACGAGCCCGGGGAAGGGCCCCTTCCCCGCCGGCGTGTAGACGCGCACCGGGATCTCGCCGGCGGGGCCGGGGATCGTGCGGTTCGCCACCGCTGCCACCGGCTCGGGCTCGCCCGCGAAGATCCCCTGCTCCATGTTGGCGCGAACGAGCGCGAGATCGAGGGTGGAGAAGTCTGGCATCGGCGGCATCGCGTCGAGCAGCTTCTTCGCCTGGGGATCGAGCGGCATCGGATCTCCTTCGCTCAGGGCGCGGTCCGATCATACCCGCTCGAGCGACCCCTGCGCCGGGACCTCGGCCTCCGGCCCGCGTGCCGCGCGACGGCGGCCGGGGGGCGGCGACTGCGAATCTGCTTTCCGCGGGAACCGGTTCCGCTGTAAGCTGCGGCGGGACCGGGATTAGTTCGTCTCCCCTCCGAGACGAGCGGCCGCAGGGCGGGAGGTTCGATGCTCTCCCTCTTGGATTCCGCCGTTGCGATCGGCGCCGCGACCTTCGTCGCGATCTTCCTCTATGTGCTCGTCAAGGCCCGCTACAAGAAGGCCGGTCCCGACGAGGCGCTGATCGTCTTCGGGCGGCGCAAGCGCTTCGGAAAGCGGGTGGTGGACGAGGAGGGCCTGGCCGAGGGGTTTCGCATCGTGCACGGCGGCGGGACGTTCATCTGGCCGGGCTGGGAGGCCTTCGAGCGCCTGTCGCTGAAGATGATGACGCTCGAGATCAACATGCCTCACGTCTACACGGAGCAGGGCATTCCCATCAACGTCCGAGCCGTCGCCCAGGTCAAGATCCGAGCGACGCGAGGACGAGGGAACCGGACGCGAAGCTGCGCGCCCTCGTGCCCTCGCGGAGAGTCTGCGGCCGCCCGCCCGAACACCGGACCCGACGCAGGCGAGACCCGCTCCGGCGCCCACCGTGCCGGAGCCTGCGCCCGAGCCCGAGCAGTGGGAGCCGCTCGCTGTCGCGGCGACGGACGGCGCGGCGCGGATGCACATCCTCCGCTCTCTCGAGCGCGAGCCGCGACCGGGGGCGGCGCTCGGCCGCGAAGGGCGCGCCCGGCTGGTCGCCTCGCTCGGGAACGGCTGGGCGTCGCGGCGCGCGCTGTCGCGCATGATCTCCGGTGACGGCCTGGACGACGTCGGGGAGGCGCTGCAGCTGATCGAGGGCCTCGCCCGGCTGGGTCAGCGGACGTGGTGCCTCGCCGATCTGATCGAGCGCGGAGGCCTGGACGCGGACGCGCTCGCGCGGGTGATCGCCGCCGCACCGAGCGACGCGTCGCGGCGGCGCCTCGCGCGTCGCGCAGCTTCGCCTCGACGACACGCACCGCGCCGCTGAGGCCGCGCGGAGGAGCCCGCACGCACCGGCCCGCCGCTTGCACGCGACCGCGGCCGACCTTCGGGCATACTGGCCGCGTGACGACCACCCGCCCCACGGTGCGCGGCTTCGGCGGCGCCGTCGCCGCCGGCCACTACCTGGCGGCGCAGATCGGCGCCCAGCAGCTCGCCAGCGGCGGCAACGCCGCCGACGCCGCTTGCGCGATGGGCGCCGCGCTGTGGGTGCTCGAGCCGACGCAGAACAGTCCCGGCGGCGAGGTGCCGATCCTGGTGCGCGACGCCCGGCGCGATCGCGTGTTCGCCGTCTCGGGTCAGGGGCCCGCTCCCGCCGCCGCCACGATCGAACGCGTGAAAGACCTGGGCCTCGACCTGCTCCCCCCCGACGGCTTCCTGTCGGCGGCGGTGCCGGCGGCGCTCGACGCCTGGTGTCGGCTGCTGGAGGAGTTCGGCACGCGGCGTCTGGCCGACGTGCTCGAGCCGGCGCGCGCACTCGCCGAGCGCGGCTTCCCCATGTACCCGTACCTGCGCGTGCTGCTCGACCTGGTGGCCCCGCGCTTCGCCGCCGAGTGGCCGACCAGCGCGGCGATCTACCTGCCCGTGCGCGCGGTCGGCGAGCGCCAGACGAACCCGCCCCTGGCGCGCTGGCTGGGCTCGTTGTGCGCGGCCGAGCGCGCCGCCGGCGGAGGGCGCGAGGCCGGCATCCGCGCCGCGCGCGACGCCTTCTACCGCGGCGCAGGCGCCGAGGCGATCGAGCGCTTCCTCGCCGCGCCCGTACGCGATTCCAGTGGCCGCGCTCACGCGGGCTGGCTGGGCGCCGGTGATCTCGCCGGCTACACCGGCGCCGTCGAGGAGCCCCTGGCGATCGACTGGAACGACGCACGGGTGTTCAAGACGGGGCCCTGGGGCCAGGGCCCGGTGTTCCTCCAGCAGCTGCGACTGCTCGAGGACACGGGTCTCGAGGCGCTCGACGCGGCGAGCGCCGACGCCCTGCACCTTTGGATCGAGACGGCGAAGCTCGCCTTCGCCGATCGCGACGCCTGCTACGGCGACCCACGCTTCGCCGACGTCCCGATGCAGACGCTGCTCTCGCGGGAGTACGCCGCCCGACGCCGGGCCCTCGTCGACCCGACCAAGGCGTCGCTCGCGCTGCGCCCGGGAATGGGACGTCTGCCCGCCGGCTGGCCGTTGGTCTCCTCCCGCGATGCCCCGGCCCTCACCGAGCCCGGCGCTCTGGCGGCGACGGCCGGTCGATCTGACACCACACAGTGTGTATCCGCCGACGCCTGGGGCAACGTGGTGTGCGCGACGCCCAGCGGCGGCTGGATCCCCACCTCGCCGGTCGTGCCCGAGCTCGGCTTTCCGGTGGGCACGCGCCTCCAGATGGCGTCGCTCGACCCCGAGCACCCCAACGCGCTGGCGCCGGGCAAGCGCCCCCGCACCACGCTCTCGCCGTCCCTGGCCCGGCTCGCCGACGGGCGCTGGCTCGGCTTCGGGACTCCGGGCGGCGATCAGCAGGACCAGTGGACCTCCCAGTTCTTCCTGCGCGTGGCCGCTCGCGGCGAGCGCGACCTACAGGCCGCGATCGACGCGCCGACGGTGCACAGCGAGCACATGCCGAGCTCCTTCTACCCGCGCCGGGCGCGGCCGGCCGTGGTGTCGGTGGAGTCACGCCTCGAAACCGCGGTGCTCGCGGAGCTCGCGGCGCGCGGGCACGTGCTCGAGCACAAGGGACCCTGGGAGCACGGCCGCGTGCTGGCCGCGGCCTGGGACCCCTCGAGCGGACTGCTGGAGGCTGCGGCCTCGCCGCGCTTCGCCGTCGCCTACGCGATCGCGCTGCCGTAGGGACGAGCGGGTCTTCCGCCTTCCATCGCGGAGAGCGAGAAGAGACCGCTCTCCGACTGAATGCCTTCAACGGCACTCGAAGCAGCACCAGGTTGGAGAGCCAGGGGAGATCGGCTTTCGCCGCGGCTCGCCTTCGAAGGAGGGTTCGCGGAAGGCGAAATCCGGGAAGTGGACTCTCGTCCACTGCGCCCCCTGCGGCGGGAACCTGGCGCTGCGCGAGGATCTGCTCGGGCTTCGGGACTCGGCCGGATCGTGGACTCACCCCTCAGACTGCCGGGCTCGGGTCGAGCTCTAGGCGGCAGCCGCGGAAGTTGCCAGTTAGGACCACGCGGCCCTCGTTGACCAGGCGCGCCGCCATGAAGGCGACCTCGTCCGCGGAGGCGGCCTCGCGATCCAGGTCCCACACCAACGCCAGCAGCGTCGAGTAGCGGGGATCGGTCTGGGGTCGTGTGACGGCTTGCATCTTCATAGCCTCCTGCGAAGGAGGTCTGCCGAACCCCCCGGATCGGATCACCCGACCGACGATGCAGGGGGCGTCGCGGCGAGGCGGGAAGATGGTCCTGAAGGGATGCGCGCGGCTGGTCCGCAGCCTGCGGCTACGACGTGCTCACGGCGTCAGGGGGACCGGAAGGGATCGGGATCTACCAGAGTCATCCGGGGCCCATCGATCTCGTCATCCCGGACATGATCATGCCGGACATGACCGGAACCCAGGTCTTCGACCGCCTGAGGGAGATCGATCCGGAGGTCGGTGTCCTGCTCTCCACCGGGTACAGCATCGACAGCCGTGCCACCGAGGTCATGATCCGGGAGTGCCGCGGCCACCTCCAGAAGCCTATGCGCTCGAGGAGCTCGCCGCGAAGCTGAGGGGAGCCATTCGCGCTCGCGAGCAGCCCAGCGGCTGAACAGCGGGCTGCCGAGAGGTCGACTAGCGCCTCGGGTCGGAGTCGTCGGGCGGGATCTCCACTGCGCGATCCCCCCTTCTCACGGTTCCCGGCGCCGCGACCACGGCATACACGCCGGCGCAGGGGAGTCGACCGAGGCCGAAACACGTCGAAGAACGAGCCGGCGGGAACGGGCGCCGACAGCGCGCGATCGACCTCGACGGAGTCGCTGGTCACCGACGTGCCGTCCGGCAACGAGATCCGCACCGGCGGCAGTTCACCTTCTCCGCGCGGTGGCTCGACCGAGGCGCGCCCCCCGTCCTCGCCCCCGATCCGTTCAAGCTCCGCGAGCGGCTGGACGATTCGGACCACGTCCGAATCCGGGCAGGAGCGCCGATGACCGCGATTCCCTCGATGAAGGGGAGCCTCACCAACGAGCTGGCGGAGGACGTTCGCAAGCTGATCGCCGAAGGGACGGTGTCCCGTTCCGAGGTCGAGCGTCGTCTGTCGCCGGAGGACCTCGAGGTCCTGGATTCCGAGATCACCGTCACGGGCTGGTACGACGTCCGCTTCTATGCGCGCTGTGCCGAGCTGCTGCGCGACGTCCTGGGCGGCGGCCGCAACGAGTATCTCTTCCAGCGCGGTTTGGACAAGGGCAAGAAGCTGATCGAAGCGGGCCTCTATCAGCAGATGGAGTACGCGTCGCGCGCGCAGGTCCAGGACGAGATGGATCCGGAGGCACGCTTCAAGGCCTACGGTCGGGACCTGCGGCTCTTCATGACCCTGAGCAAGAGCCTGCTCAACTTCACGTCCTGGGCGGCGACCGTCGATCCGGACCACGCGGATCGGTACATCATCGTCGTCGAGGGCGCGGCCGCCTATCCGGACGCGCTGGCGTGGGCGACCGAGGGTCTGATCGAGTCCATGGCGGCCAGCCACGGTATGGGCAACATGTGGCGCCATCGGCGCGTCGGGGACCGGATCGAGTTCCGGATGACGCGCTCGCTCTGACCCGCGGGCCGGGCGCGGCGTGGGGACGAAGGGAGGCGTCTATCATGCCGGCGGTCTTCGCCGCCCGGGGCCACGCGAGGGAGAGCCTGCATGCAGTCCATCCAGCCGGGACAGCGCCGCACCCCGCTCTTCGGCTGGCGCTTCGTCCGCCACCTCACGCGCCTGATCTCGATCTACTGGAGGACGCCCGACGCGAAGTGGAGCGGAATGCTGCTCGCCCTGGCCGTGGCGCTCGAGCTCGGTACGGTCTACGGCAACCTCTGGCTCGCGGACGCGGAACGGCAGGTCTTCGACGCCCTCCAGGACAAGGACTCCCACAGCTTCTTCACCGCTGTCGGCCTGCTCCTCGGCGTCACACTGGCCTTCCTGCTGGTGTCCAGCTACCGCATCTACGTGCGCGAGTCGGTGGAGATCCGCTGGCGCAGAGGCCTCACGACCTACTTCACCGACCGCTGGGTGGGCCCGCGCGCCTACGCCCAGGCGGAGCTTCACGCCGGCGAGGTCGACAACCCCGACCAGCGGATCCAGGAGGACACGCGCGAATTCGTGGCCAGCGCGCTCGGGCTCACGCTCTCGCTGCTCTCCGCCGTGGTGACGCTGGCCTCGTTCGGAGGCCTGCTGTGGTCGCTCTCCCGGGGTTGGGTGGTGCCGCTCTTCGGTCACGAGCTGGGCATCCCGGGCCTGCTGCTGTGGGTGGCGGTCGGCTATGCGCTGCTCTCCACGGTGGTGACCCACTTCGTGGGCCGCCGCCTCGTGTCCATCAACTTCGATCGGCTGCACTTCGAGGCCGACTTCCGCTACGGGCTCGTGCGCTTCCGCGACCACGTCGAGGCCGTGGCGCTCTCGCGCGGCGAAGCCGTGGAGCGGCGCGGCTCCGAGAGGCGCTTCGGCGCCGTCGTCGAAAACTGGTGGCAGCTCATCCAGGCTCAGCTCGAGCTGGCCCTCACGACGATGGGCTTCGGGCAGATCAACGGCGTGGTGCCGATCCTGGTCGCCGCGCCGGCCTTCTTCGCCGGGCTCATCACACTGGGCGTGATCGTGCAGATCCGCTTCGCCTACGGGCAGGTCTCGGGCGCCCTCACCTGGTTCGTAAACGCCTACCAGGAGATCGCACACTGGCGGGCGAACATCGAGCGGCTTTCGGTCTTCGCCGAGGTGATGGACGCCACCGAGCGCGAGGTCGCCGCCTCTCCGCTGCACGTCGTGCTCGCGCCGGTGCCCTCCCTGCGCATCGCCGACGTGCGCCTCGAGGACCCCGAGGGCCACGTGCTCCTGGACGGCGTGAACGCCAGCGTCGCCCCGGGCGAGCACGTGGCCGTGATCGGCCCCGCCGGCAGCTGCAAGACGCTGCTGCTCCGCGCCATCGCGGGAATCTGGCCCTTCGGCGCCGGGCTCATCGAAGTGCCCGAGCGCGCCCGGATCCTCTTCGTCCCCGAGGAGCCCTACATGCCGATCGGCACGCTGCGGGCGGTGCTCTCCTACCCCGACCCGGAGGGAACCTTCAGCGACGAGCAGATCCGCGAGGCGCTGGGGCTGCTCGGCCTCGGTCGCCTGGAGCAGCGTCTCGACGACATCGAGCAGTGGGACCAGTACCTCTCGACCCTCGACCACCAGCGGCTCGGCCTGGCGCGCGTCCTGCTGCAGAAGCCCGACTGGGTGTTCCTCGACAAGGCGACCTCGGCTCTCGACGAGCCGCTCGAGAAGAGCGTCTACGAGCTCCTCGCTCAGCGCCTGCCCGCCGCCACGGTGATCTCGATCGCGCACCGGCCCGCAGTCGCCGAGTACCACACGCGGCGCTGGACGCTGGGCCGCTGCGACGACGGGCGCCTGTCCTTCCAGGCCGCCTAGTGTCAGCGCCCGTGGCTGCCCTGGCGCCGATCGTGCTGTGGGGCAACGACGCTTCGCACCTGGCGGACTGGCGGGCGCAGGCCTCCGCGGGCTCGCGCGCCGAGCTGGCCCTCGACACCGGTTCCGAGGGTTCCGCGCTGCGCTTCGACTTCGCACTGAGCGGGCACGGTGCCTGGGCGATCGCGCGCCGCGAGCTCGCGCTCGCGCTGCCGGCGCACTGGGTGCTGGTGCTCGCGCTGCGCGGCGCCGGGACGCCCGCCGGGCTCCAGGTGAAGCTCGTCGACGAGCGCGGCGCCAACGTCTGGTGGTGGCGGCGCGCGCTCGAGCCGGCGAGCCAGACCCGTCTCATCGTTCTGCGCCGCGCGAGCCTCGAGTTCGCCTGGGGGCCCCGCAGCGGCGGCGAGCCGGAGCGCCTCGGAGCGCTCGAGATCGCGGTGGCGTCGGACGTGGGCTCCACGGGAACCCTCTGGATCGAAGCGCTGCGACTCGAGCCGCGTCCCCCTGCGCACGGCTCTCTGCAGCCGCGGGCGGCGCGCGCCTCGAGCCAGCGCCCGGGTCACGATGCCGCGTACGTCCTCGACCCGGACTCCCACGCGAGCTGGGTGCCCGATCCGCACGACCCCCGCCCCTGGCTGGAGGTCGACCTCGGCGAGCGCCGCGAGTGCGGCGGGTTGGTGCTCGATTTCGCGCAGGGAGCGGGCGAGCCGACACCCGAGACCCGACTGCTCGGCTCCGACGACGGCGAGCTCTGGACGCCGCTCGCACGCGACCCGGGCGGACTCGCGGGGCGTCGCTGGCTGCGCACGGAGGCGGAGGCGCGCTGGCTGCGCGTCGAGCTGCCGCCCGGCGCCGGCGGTCTCGCGCGCGTGGCCGTCGCGCCGATCGAGCTCGCCGTTTCTCCGGCACGCTACGCAGCGGCTCGCGCGCGCGAAGCGCCGCGCGGCCGCTACCCGCGCCACCTGCTCGGCGAGCAGAGCCCGTGGGCGCTGGTCTCCGCCGACGGCGACACGCAGAAGGGTCTGCTCGGCGAGGACGGCGCGCTCGAGGTGGGCTTCGAGTCGTTCAGCCTCGAGCCCTTCCTCTGGATCGACGAGCGCCTCCACACCTGGGCGGACGGCGAGCGGCGCGCGGCGCTGGCCGATCGCTGCCTGCCCGTGCCGAGCGTGGCCTGGGAGGCGGCCGGCCTGCGCGTCCGCCTCACGGCCTTCGCGGACGGCCCGCCGGGCGCCAGCGCCCTCGTGGCCCGCTACGCCGTCGAGAACCCCGGTCCGGCGGCGCGCAGCGCCCGCCTCTTTCTGGCGATCCGACCCTTCCAGGTGACGCCCGCCTGGCAGAGCCTCAATCTCGCGGGCGGGGGCGGCGTGGCGCCGATCGCGCATCTCGAGCAGGCGGGCGGGCGCGTGCGCGTGGACGGGCAGCGCGAGGTCGTGGCCGTGACCCGTGCCGACGGCTTCGGCGCGGCGGATGCGGAGGAGGGCCTGGCGGCGCTCTTCGCGGGCCGTCTTCCCGAGCGCTCGCGCGTCGACGATCCGACCGGCTTCACAGAGGGCGCCCTCGCCTTCGATCTCGCGCTCGAGCCCGGAGCGAGCCGCGAGGTGGTGGTCGGCGTGCCGCTCTTCGACGCCACCCCCGAACTGCCCGCGAGCCTGGAGGCGGGCGACGCAGCGGCGTGGGCGGCCGCGCGCTACGCGGCCGTGCTCGCCGGCTGGCGCGAGCGGCTGGGGTCGGTGCCGATCTCCCTGCCCGCGTCGGCGGCGCCCTTCGAGGAGAGCCTGCGCGCGGGGCTCGCCTGGATCCTCACCAACCGCGAGGGCCCGCGCATCCAGCCCGGTCCGCGCTGCTACCGCCGCGCCTGGATCCGCGACGGCGCGCTCACCGGCACCGCGCTCGCGGAGTGGGGCTTCGCCGACGAGGCGCGCGCCTTCCTGCGCTGGTATGCGCCCTACCAGCACGCCGACGGACGCGTCCCCTGCGCGGTGGACCGCCGTGGCGCCGATCCCGTGCCCGAGAACGACAGCCACGGCGAGCTCGTCTGGGCCGTGGTCGAGCTCTACCGGCTGACGGGCGACACCGCGTTCCTCGCCGAGCTGTGGCCGCGCGTCGCCCGGGCGGCCGGCGCGATCGCGGCGCTGCGCGCCGAGCGCACCGGCGAGGCATGGCGCGGCACGCCCTGCTTCGGCCTGTTGCCCGAGTCGATCAGCCACGAGGGCTACTCGTCGCAGCCCGTGCACTCCTACTGGGACGACCTGTTCGGGGTGCGCGGCCTGGCAGACGCCGCCGAGGCCGCCGGGGTGCTCGGCGACGCCGAAGCCGCGGGCCGCTTCGCCTCGCTGCGCGACGCCATGCGGCACGACCTGCACGCCTCGATCGCCGCTTGCATGGAGCAGCACGGCATCGCCTTCGTGCCCGGCTCGGTGGAGCTCGGCGACTTCGATCCGACCTCGACCGCGATCGCCATCGACCCCTGCGGCGAGGCTCGGCGTCTACCGCGCGCGGCCCTGGCGCGCACCTTCGAGCGCTACTGGGCGGAGTTCGAGACGCGCCGTCGCGGGGAGTCCGCGGCGGACGCCTACACCCCCTACGAGATCCGCAATGCCACCGCGCTCCTCTACCTCGGCTGGAAGGAGCGCGCGCTCTCCCTGCTCGAGTGGATGATCGCCGATCAGCGCCCGCCCGCCTGGCGTCAGTGGCCGGAGGTCGCGACGCGAGACCCGCGCGCGCCGCGCTTCCTCGGCGATCTGCCCCACGGCTGGGTGGCCTCGAGCTTCGCGCGTGCGCTGCGCCGGATGCTCGCCTGGGAGGACGACGAAGCCGGCACGCTCGTGGTGGCGGCGGGCATCCCCGAAACCTGGGCACGCGAGGCGCCGGGCGTGCGCGTGCGCGGGCTGCCCACGCACTTCGGCCCGCTCGACCTCGTACTCGCGCCCGCGGACGAAGCGGCGGTGCGTGTGCATGTGGGCGGCGCGTGCCGGCCGCCGGGGGGCGCCGTGCTGGTCTCCCCGCTGACGCGCCCCCTGCGCGAAATCGAAGCCGGCGGACGCACGCGCCCCGCGGCCGACCCGCACCGCGTCGTCCTGCGCGAGCTGCCCGTCGATCTCGTGCTGCGCGCCTCATCGCCCCCGTAGCGGGAACGCCACCGTCCGGACTGGACATCCTCTAGGGAGGCCGGGTCGCCAGCGGTGTCCCCGCCGGGGGACCGTCGCTCGGGAGTTGACGGGCCCGCTCCCGTCGTGAGAGGGTGCGGACGCCCTTCCTTCTACAACCCACACCCAAGGGAGAAGATCGATGCGCTCACGACTTACGACGTTGCGGGGAATCGGGCTGCTGGGTCTCGTACTGGTCTCGTCCCTGGGAATGGGAAAGCAGTGCGGCCTCAGCCAACAGGCCTTCTCGGAGCTCAGCCAGGCCGGGGTCGACAAGTACCTCGGCCAGTTCACGCCCATCTCTTCGACCGACGTCGGCGACGGCTGGACGAAGCACACCTTCGACCCCGACGGAGGCAACGGTCCCATCTGCATCGCGGGGACGCCGTACTCGGTGTTCACCCGCGCCGGCAACCCGTCGAAGCTGCTGATCTTCGAGCAGGGCGGCGGTGCCTGCTGGCAGGACTTCTACAACTGCAACGTGCTCTCCGAAGACCAGGAGCCGCCCGCGCCTCGGGAGGGAATCTGGGACTTCGACTCGCCGGACAACCCGTTCGCCAACTACTCGATCGTCTACATGCCGTACTGCGACGGGTCGGTCTTCTCCGGCGACAACGACGTGTTCGATCCGGCCTTCGGAGCGGCGATCGGCGTGCCGTCCGCCGTGGTCCGCTTCCACCGCGGCCTGCGCAACCAGTCGGCCGGCATGGACGTGGCCAAGGCCACGTTCCCGCACGCCAGTCGGATCACGGTCGCGGGCTCCAGCGCGGGCGGCGTGGGCGTCGCGGGCTTCGCTCCGTTCCTGATCCGCTTCGTCTTCGGAAACCTCAGCCAGCTCACGGTCTTCAACGACGCGGGACCGGTCGCGACCAACCTGGACGCGGTGGACGACATCGCGGCGCGGCAGGCCGACTGGCAGTTCGATCAGTTCTATCCCGCGAGCTGCACCGAGTGCGATGCCTTCGGCCAGTCCACGGCGATCATCGAATGGCGGCTCGACAACGACTCCACCATCCGCGAGGCGTTCTACGAGACCGATGCGGACGCGACGAATCGCTTCTTCCTGGATCTGCTCCCGCCCAATGGGACCCAGCAGGACTACCGCGATCTGATCCTCACCGAGCACGGCATGCTCAACGCCGCTCACCCGCTCCGCTACAAGCGGTTCATCGTCAGCGGTGACACCTCGCACACCGCCCTCCAGACCCCGCTCTTCTACAGCCAGGAAGTGGACGGCGTGGTGCTCAACGAGTGGACGCAGGACTTCCTGGTGCCGACGCCGCATTGGGTCGACCTCGTCGAGGACTTCATCCCGGCTCCGTTCTAGGCGCCCGCTCGCGGGCCCTGGTTTCGGAACGTTCCCGAGAGCCCCTGGCGCGGCCGCGGCCGCACCAGGGGCTCTCGCACGACTAGGCATCCTCTCGAAGGCGCCAAGGCGGATTGTGGCGATTCTCGCCTGCGTGAAACAGGCAGACGCGATTGCCGGCAGGATCGAACAAGTGGGCTTCGCGCCAGAGCCACGGCTGATCCCGAGGCCCCGACTCGAACGAAAGACCCTCCGCCTCGAGCCGCTGCACCTTGGCGTCGAGATCGTCCAGCTCGAAGTACACGACGATGCCATGAGCGGCCGGCACATGGGGCACGCGGTGTAGCGAGAACGTGGAGTCGCCGACGGGGCACTCGAAGCGCGCGTAGTCCGGAGGATCATGGACGATCAGACGGAGACCGAGCCCGCGATAGAAGGCGACGGAGGCGTCGAGGTCTGCGCAAGGCGCTGTGACTTGATTGAGGTTCATCGGGTGGGCTCCGCCGTCGTTCCCGACGCAGCGGCGATGCGCCGGATCGCCGCTCCGCATCCTCGAGCAGGTCGGGGAGCGCCGCGCATCCTAGCAGACGGCCCGATCGTTCCGGGGCATCCGAGCCCCGCATGCCCGTCGGTGGGCTCGTGGCCTAGACTGTGCTTGCGCAGCCTCCCCGAAGCGGCGGCGCCATCGAGTCGCTCGGAGCGGTCAGGAGCCATCTCTTGGACGACCGGACCTTCGACTACTCGGTCGACCAGAACGACACGGTCGTTTCGGTCAGCGACGCTTGGCTCGCGTTCGCCCGCGAGAACCGCGCCTCGGAGCTGACGCGCGACCACGTGCTCGGCCAGCCTCTCTGGAAGTTCATCGCCGGACGGGACACGCGGCTCCTGTACGGAGAGCTCTTCCACAAGGTGCGCACCCATCGGCAATCGATCGAGCTGCCCTTCCGCTGCGATTCGCCCGACCGGTTTCGCTTCATGCGCCTCGCGCTGAATCCCGGGCCGCGAGACTCGATCGATTGCCGGGGCATCTTGCTGCGCGAGCAGGAGCGCCCGTTCTTCTCGATTCTCGATCGCTCCTTTCCGCGGAGCCCGACCACCCTGCGCATGTGCAGCGTGTGCAAGAAACTGTTCGTCTTCGACGCGCGGTGGCTCGAGCTGGAGGAAGCCATCCGCGAGCTGGACCTCTTCGAGTCCGCCGCGCTTCCCGAGATCGAGTACTCGGTCTGTGGCGTCTGCGCGTCGGCTCCTCGGCAGTCCGCGGCTGGCGCGGCCGCGGCCTGACCGTCCGGCGCCCCCCCCCGAGGCGCCCCGAAGAGAACCGCGAGACGACGGCGCCTCGGGCTAGGCATCGACGACGCGCCCCGACTCCCGGCGCCATAGCACCGTCGCGTTCCAGATCAGAACTCCGATCAGGCCCATGGCGAACAGGCCGATCCAGAAGGTGCCGCCGGCCGGATAGCTGTGGGTGGTGAAGTTGGCCACCTGCTTGGTACCGAAGATCGCGGGGGTGAAGGGGTCCACGGTGATCGGGGCCTTCGGGTTCAGGTTGTGGCCGTACACGTAGAGCTGGTAGGCGAATCGAGCCATGGAGAAGACCGAGAAGTAGCTGAACAAGACCACCAGATCGACGAGCGAGCGCAGATCGCCGATCGCAGACACGCGCAGGCTCAGGAGTATGAGCGCGCCGAGCGCAAAGGGAAGCCAGTCGAGGTCGGAGAGAGACGCACGATCGAGATGGGTCATGCCGATGTAGTGGTTCAGGGTATTGATCTCCTGGATGTCTCCCTCGACGGTGTACGAGTAGATCTCGAAGCCGAGGCCCTTGGGGTACTGGGGCGCTTCGAAGCGCATGGTCCAGAGGGGCGCCGTGAAGCTCAGCGCCAGCGGGATCACCAGGAGCCCGAGGAGCCAGCGGCTCGGGAACACGATGGGGCGGCTCATCACACGGTAGAAGTGATCGATTCGATTCTGCATGACATCCTCCTGGTCTCTGTCGACTCGCTCGTCGCCCTGTCGTCCGGCCGTCGCCCGCTACACCAGATCTCCCCGGCGCAGGCCGCGTAATCCGACGAGCCAGGCCAGGGCGCCGAAGAGCACGGGCCATCCGAGCCCGAGTGCCATCAGCCCGTTCGGGCCGAAGCGGTTCGCGAGGTAGAAGCCCACGGGACCGAGCGTCGCCAGGTCGGGCTGCGCGGCGGAGAGCAGGGCCATCCGCACCGCCTGCACCGGGTTGGCGGCCGCCAGCACGAAGACCGCGTGCGGCTCGATCCGCCAGGTGAGCATCAAGCCGATCAGGCCGAAGTCGAGCAGCGCGACGCCCAGCGCCCAGGCGACGATGAGCGCCGTCATCGCGCGCGCCGGGCTGCGTACCCGGACCGAGATGGCGATTCCCAGCGCCGCGAAGGCCCAGAGCAGCGAAGCGCAGAGCGCCGACGCCCGAGCGATGAAGTGCCAGGGAACGGCTTGACCGAACGCGATGTGTCCCAGCCCCCCTAGTGCCAGCAGAAGACCTACGAGGGGCAACGTCAGAGCCGCGAAGCGGACGACCGTGACGGCGGCCAGGTAGCTGGTGCGCCGGATCGGGTGGCTGAGCAGCAGCTCCAGGGCTCCGTCGTCCCGAGCCCGATTCACCACCTGGCCGGTGACGGCGAGCGCCACCAGGGGCAGGAGCAGGAGGAGCGCGTGGCAGAGCGAGAACAGGACCCGCCCCATGCCGGTGAAGCCCATCACGGTCGATTCGTGCAGCCCCACCAGGACGAACAGCGTCGCGAGAACGCCGTACAGGCCGAGGCAGACGATCAGCCAACGCGATCGCACTACCTCGGCGAGATCGAGGCGCGCCACGGTCAGGAAGTCGTCGAGGGGTCGCGGGCGAGCGGGCGCGTTCACGGGCCGGCTCCAGGCAGGGGCTCCCGCGCACCCGCCGTCCCCGACACGCGGCCCCCGCGTGCCGCTTCGCGCTCGAGGACGCGCGACATGGCCGCCGCCCACTCGAGCCCGTCGGCTACCTCGCCACCCTCGTAGGCGGCCAGCCCATACCCCATGGGACTCGCCTCCACCGGCTCGAAGACGACGCGCTGCTGCGGGATCCAACGATCTTCGGCGTGATGGTGGAGCCAGATGGCGTGCACCTCGGGGCTCTCTTCGTGCAGGTACACCAGGAGACAGCCCGGGTCGTCGAAGATCAGGACGCGCCCGTCCTCGGTATGGAGCTGGGCGGCGAAGCCCGGCTCCGACACGAGCATGCGACAGCGCGTGCACCGCACGGCATCCCAGGCCACCGGAACCGGGCCCTCGGCCAGGCGGGACGAGGAGAGCACCGCCCACAGGACGGCCCCCCCGAGCGCCGCCGCGATCCCGAGCCCGGCGAGCACGCGGTGGTCAGCCACGGTCGGCGTCCCTTCCCAGCGATCCGCCCGGTGGCGCGCCCGAGCCGCCGATCTCCAGCGCTTCGAGATCGCGGGCGTTCAGGTCGCGCAGGGAGGCCCCGAGGCTCCGGCCGATCTCCGAGATCAGCGCGCGCTTCTCGGGCGGCGTCGCGTTGCGCAGCCACCAGCCGCCGGCCCCGCGCCGGAAGCCCCGCCCCGCCAGCCAGGCCTCGGCGGCGGCGCCCTCGACGCGCACTTCGATCACGCTGCGAGCGGCCGAATCGAGGAACTCGTCCACCCGCCCGTCGTAGACCAGGCGTCCCTCGTCGAGGAGCAGGACGTGGTCGACGAGCTGGCGCACCTCCTCCAGCCGATGCGAGCACAGGATCACCGTCGCGCCGGCCGAGCGCTCGGCGAACAGCTCGAAGAAACGATCGCGACTCCAGGCGTCGAGGCTCCCGGTGGGCTCGTCGAGGATCAGCAGGGCAGCGGGCGCCGCGAGCGCGAGGGCCAGCAGGAGCTTCTGCTTCATGCCGCCCGAGAGCCCGCGCAGCGGCCGACGCGCCACGGCCTCGAGATCGAGACCGAGGCGCAGCGCTGGCTTTGCGACGTCCGCCGGCGCGACGCCGCGGAGACCTCCCAGCGCCCGCACCAGCTCGAAGACCGGCACGCCCAGGTTGGGCGCGATCTGCGGCACGTAGGCGATGCGGCGGGACACGTCGAGACGATCCTCGAGGGGCGAGAAGCCTCCGACCGAGACCGCACCCTCGAAGCGCAGCAGGCCCATCAGCACGCGGTTCAGCGTGGACTTGCCCGAGCCATTGGGGCCCACCAGCGCGACACGACGGCCGCAGGGAATGGTGAAGCCGACCCCGTCGAGCGCCGTCACGGAGCCGAACCGGCGTGTCAGATCGCGGGCCTCAACCTGCATCGGGCGGCTCGGGAAGCGGCGCGGACATGCGCGGCGCCGGATCGACGAGGACCGTCGTGGACTCGAACAGGGGCACCGCCCGTCCCACCAGATCGACCAGCGCCAACGCCACCGAGCCGCGGAACCAGGCGAGCGCAGGGACGCGCGCCACGAGATCGCTCGACAGGCTTCGCACCGAGTAGGCGACGTCACCCCGGCCATCGCCGTCGAGATCGTAGCCCGCGTAGTCGTCCCAGGTGTTTCCGCGCCACTCGGCGTCGGTTGCGTCCCCTCGACCCTCCACTCGTACCTGCGCCTCGTTGTCCGCGAAGAGATTGGCCTCGAAATGGTTGCGCGCGGCGGGTCCGTGGAAGATCACCGCAGCGTCGGAGAAGCGCACGACGTTGCCCACGAATCGGTCGTGATCCGCCGGATCGAGCGGCGTCGTGTCGAGATAGATCCCGGTCGTGTTGGCCACGATCCAGTTGTCCTCGACCACGAGGTTTCCCGATTCCTTCGCGCCGAGCCCCACTCCTGCCGCACCCGTGGCTTCCGCCAGCAGGTTGCCGCGGATCTCGAGATCGCGACTGTACATCGAGAAGATCCCCACGACGTTTCCGCGATAGCGACAGCGCTCGATCACGTTGCGGTGGCTGTACATGAAGTGGGTTCCGTAACGACCCCGCTCGATCACGTTCGCCACGAAGCGATTGTCGGGCGAGTACCACACGACGAGGTCTCGACTGTCGAGAATGCGATTGCGCTCGATCTGGGAAGCACGCACCTCCCAGAGGCGGATGCCATCGCCGCGCATGCCCAGCACCTTGCCCGGCGCCCCCTGGATCTCGTTGGCCCGCAGCAGCACGCGGTTGGATCGCTCCGCCAGCACGCCGAACAGGGCGTTCTGGACCCGCACCCCCTCGACGCGAACGTCGTCGGCGTGGATGCGCACCGCCGCGTCCAGGAGATCGAAGCGCCCACCGCTCCCGTCGACCGTGACGCCGAGGAGGGCGGAGCCCGAGGCCTCGATCATCACCGTGCTCCCGCTCCCGTGGGACCGAACGACCGCCTCGCGGGGGCCCCATACCGTCGCGGGGCGGTCGAAACGGATCGGCCCCGCGTACTCCCCCGCCTCCAGGCAGAAGCGCGCGCCGGGCGACGCCCCGACCAGTCGAGCCTGAAGGTCGTCTCCCGCAGCGACCGAGACGCAGTCTTCGGGCCGCTCGGGCGACGGAGGCGCCGCCGCATCGCTCGCCCCGGACGGGAGCGCGAGCATCAGCGCCAGCACCGCGGCCCCGCCGCGGGCCTCCTCGATGCGGGCCTGCACCCTGGAGGCACAGGCCCGCCGGATCCACTGCGCCACGCTCACGGCTCGACGAGGAAGTAACCCGCCATTTCGAGATGGAGCGCCGAGCAGAATTCCGTGCAGTACATCGGGAAGACGCCCGATTCGCCGGCCACGAAGTCCACGTTCGAGTGCTCCCCCGGCTCGAGCGAGAGATTGATGTTGTGCGAGCCGATCGCGAAGCCGTGCGTGGCGTCCTTCGCCTGCTCGACGTTCGTGATGTGCAGGTGGATGCGATCACCCTTCTTCACACGGATCACGTCCGGCGTGAAGTGGCTGCGCACGGCAGTCATGTAGACGTGCACCCCGTCCGGCTTGCGCTCGATGCGCTCCTCGCCCGCCTTCACCGCGTAGGGATCGACCTCGCCGCTCAGGGGGTTGGTGCCGACCGGCGAGTAGACCTCGATGGGCTTCAGCTTGTCGGCCTTG
>CAZZFT010000008.1:0-75503 GCA_964653555.1 uncultured Spirochaetales bacterium
CGCCCAGGCGGTCGTAGCTGGCCATGCCGATCAGCTCGTCGCCGGCGAAGGCGAACAGCACCAGGTGGCGCGGCGGATCGACCTGGGTGAAGGCGTCGAGCCAGGGGTCGGTCAGGCGCGGCTTCGCCGAGAAGTAGCGGAAGTAGACCGTCTCCTTCGAGAGGCGCGCGTGGAAGGCGCGCAGCTGCTCGCGGTCCTCGGGGCGCGCGGGGCGGATGTGCGCGGGACGGCCGTCGGCGAGCAGGACGTCGCACGCCCAGCGCGATTCGGGAGCCATGGGCCAGTCCGTACCACACGGCGCGCGCGAGGGCCCGCTCCCGGTAAGCTCCGCCGTATCCATGGTCGCGCCGCCGGATGGCCCCTCCGCTTCGCCCGCCTCGGATGCGGAGGTGCAGGCTCCCTGGAGCCTTCCGCCCGAGCTCGTGCCGTCGGCCTTCGCCGTCTTGGTCGCCAGCGGTCTCGACGACGCCGAGGTGGCGCGCCGCCGCGCCCTCTACGGTCCCAACCGGCTGCGCCAGCGCAACCACCGCGGCGCGCTGGCCGTGCTGGTCGACCAGCTGCGCAGCTTGCTGGTGGCGCTGCTCGTCGTCGCCGCCGGAGCCGCCTTCGCCTTCGGCGAGCCGATCGAGGGTGCGGCGATCCTCGTGGTGGTGCTGCTGAACGTGGCGATCGGCTTCGCCACCGAGCTGCGCGCGGTGCGCTCGCTGGAGGCGCTGCGGCGGATGGGGCAGGCGCGCGTCGTCGTCCGCCGCGGCGGCCGGGCGCACCACCTGTCCGCCAGCGAGCTGGTCCCGGGCGACGTCGTGCTGCTCGAGGGCGGCGACGTGGTCACCGCCGACGTGCGCCTGATCGAGACGTCGCGACTCGAGGCCGACCAGTCGGCGCTCACCGGCGAGTCGGTTCCGGTGCGCAAGGACGTCGCAGCCGCCGCGCCGGACACGCCGGTCGCCGAGCGCACCGGCATGCTGTTCAAGGGCACGGCGCTCACGCGCGGCAGCGGGGTCGGCGTCGTGGTCGGCACGGGCATGCACACGGAGCTGGGGCGGATCTCCGCCCTCGTGGAACAGGCCGAGCCCGAGACCACGCCGCTCGAGAAGCGCCTCGAGGCGCTGGGCCGGCGCCTGGTCGGTCTCACGCTCGCGCTCGCGGCGGGCATCTCCGCGCTCGGCATCGCCTCGGGGCGCGACGCGCTGCGGATGATCGAGACCGGGATCGCGCTCGCGGTCGCCGCCGTGCCCGAAGGCCTGCCCGTCGTCGCCACGCTCGCCCTGGCGCGCGGAATGTGGCGGATGGCACGGCGCAACGCCCTGGTGGAACGGCTCTCGGCGGTGGAAACGCTGGGATCGACGAGCGTGATCCTCACCGACAAGACCGGCACGCTCACCGAGAACCGGATGCGCGTCGTAGCCCTGTACCTCGACGGGGGTGTCGTCGAGGTGGAGTCCGTCGGGTTCCGGTGCGGCGGATCAGCGATCGATCCGAAGGACGACCCGGTGCTCGCCGCGGCGCTGCGCGTGGCGGTGCTGTGCAACAACGCGTCGCTGGCGCGCGGTCAGGAGCGCGGCGTCGGCGACCCCACCGAGACGGCGCTGCTCGAGCTGGGCGCGGCCGCCGGACTGTTTCGCGACGAGCTGCTGGCCCGCGCGCCCGAGCGGCGCGAGGACGCCTTCGATCCCGCCCTCCAGCGGATGGCGACCTTCCACGACGACGACGGGGGAGAGGGCTTCGCGGTGGCGGTGAAGGGCGGTCCCGAGGCGCTGCTGTCCCACTGCGGCTCCGTCCGCACGCGCGGGGGAGTCCGTCCCCTCGACGCCGCCACCCGCGCCGCCTGGCACGCCGCGGCGGAGGCGATGGCGGCGCGCGGCCACCGCGTGCTCGGCCTCGCGATGCGAAGCGCCCCCTCCCTGGAAGGCGACCCCTACCGGGATCTGGAGCTGCTCGCCTGGATCGCGCTGCTCGATCCCCCGCGCGAGCAGGTGCGCGAGGCGATCGAGGCCTGCACCGCGGCCGGGATCCGCACCGTGATGGTGACGGGCGACCACGCTGCCACCGCCGCCACCGTGGCCGAGGCGGTCGGCATCGCGGCGGATCGGATCGTCGATGCGCGCGGCATCGGGAGCATCGCCGGTGCCGATCCGGCGCTGCGCGCGCGTCTGCTCGAGGCGGGGGTGATCGCGCGCGCCAGTCCGGAGCAGAAGCTGGATCTGATCGCCCTCCACCAGGAGCACGGCGCGGTGGTGGCGATGACCGGCGACGGCGTGAACGACGCACCGGCGCTGCGCAAGGCCGACATCGGCATCGCGATGGGCCAGCGCGGCACTCAGGTGGCGCGCGAGGCCGCGGCGATGGTGCTCCAGGACGACGCCTTCGCGACGATCGCCGTCGCCGTCGAACAGGGCCGCGTGATCTTCGGGAACATCCGCAAGTTCGCGGTGTACCTGCTCTCCTGCAACGTGAGCGAGGTGCTGACGGTGGGTCTCGCCGCGCTCGCCCAGGCGCCGCTGCCGCTGCTGCCCCTCCAGATCCTGTTCCTGAACCTCGTCACCGACGTGTTCCCCGCGCTCGCGCTGGCCTTCGGCGAGGGCGAGCGCGGGCTGATGCGGCGGCCTCCGCGTTCGGCCCACGAGCCGATCCTTACCCGCGGCCACTGGATCGTGATCGCCGCCTACGGCGCTCTGCTCACCGCGGCGGTGCTCGGCGCGCTGGCCACTGCCCTGACGCTCGGCCGCAGCGAGGGCGAGGCGGTCACGATCTCGTTCCTCACTCTCGCCAGCGCCCAGCTCTGGCACGTGTTCGACATGCACGGGGACGGCGCCTGGGCGCTGCGCAGCGAGGTCGCGCGCAATCCCTGGGTCTGGGCTGCCCTGGCCCTGTGCGCCGCGCTCCTGCTCGCGGCGGTCTCCGTACCCCGGTTGGCGGACGTGCTGGCGCTGCGATCGATCGGGAGGGAGGGCTGGCTGCTGGTCCTCGCCTTCGGCCTGCTCCCGGTCGCGGCGATCCAGATCGCGCGCGCGGCCCTGCGCGTACTCCGAGCGCGGCCGCGGGACCGCCTGTGAACCTCGCGGGGTCACCTCCCGGAGCCGGCGGGCGTGCGCGCTGGGGCAGATGGGGACACTCTCCTCCCACGCGGGAGGGCCCTGGCCCTGCGCGACGGCCCCGGCCTTGCAGTGCCGGGGACGCAACGGGAACCGAGCAGGAGGGTTTCTTCCATGACCGGAGCAGAATGGATGCCAGCGCTCTCGATCGCCGGTGCCGTGGTGGCGATCACGGGGGGCGCGATCGGCGCGGCTCTTGGTGAGAGCCGGATCGGCGCGGCCGCCATGGATGCGCTGGCGCGCCAGCCCGACGAGGCCGGCTCCATCACGCGCACGCTCTTCGTGAGTCTCGCGATGGTCGAGTCGACGGCGATCTTCTGCCTGGTGATCGCGCTGATCCTGCTGTTCGCCAATCCCTTCGTCCGCTGAGGCAGCGGTGCGCCGTGTCTTCCACCGCAGCGACCTTCCTCTTCGAGACCGCGAACTTCCTCCTGCTCGCGGCCGCCCTCGGCTGGCTCTTCTTCCGGCCGCTGCGGGCGACGATCGAGCGACGCCGGGGCGAGATCGAGGAGGAGCGGCGCGCGGCCGCGGAGGCGCGTGAGCAGGCGGAGCGCGCGCTCGAGGAGGCGCGCAAGCAGCAGGCCGCTCTGGAGGGATCCCGCGACGCCCTGCGGGCGCAGGCCCGACGCGAGGCGGAGGGCGAGCGCGAGCAGCTGCTCGAGGCGGCGCGCGCCCAGGCCCAGCGTGAGCGCGAGTCGCTGGAAGCCGAGCACGTCGCATCGCGCCGGGGCCAGGCACAGACGCTCGCGCGCGACGCCGCGTTCGCGGCGCGCGAGATCGTGGCGCGTCTGCTCGACGGGATCGGGGGTCCGGAGCTCGAGCCGCTGCTCGTGCGCGCCGCGTGTCGCGCCTTGGCGGAGCTGCGAGCGGCCGGTCCGCTGGCGCCGGTGATCGTCGAGTCGGCCCGCGCGCTCGAGGCAGACGCTCTCGCTGCGCTGGCCCAGGCGGCCGGGGTCGGGGAGGGGGAGGTGGCCCGGCGCGTCGCTCCCGAGCTGCTCGGGGGTCTGCGTGTCGTGACCGCGCGCGGGGTCGTCGATCTCTCGGCGTCGGGATTCGCGGCGAGCGCCGAGCGGGCCCTGCTCGCGCGTCTGGCCAAGGAGGCTCCCGATGCCTGATGCGACCCCGCACGAGAGCGGGCTCCTGCGCGCTGCACGCGAGGTGGACCTTGCGCCTGCGCTGCGTCCGCGCGGGGTGGTGCTGCGCACCGGAGACGGCGTGGCCCAGGTGGCCGGTCTCGAGCACGTCGGTCTCGAGGAGCTGGTCGGCTTCGACTCGGGTGCGGTGGGCATAGCCTTCGACCTGCGCGCAGGATCGACGGGCGTGCTGCTGCTCTCGGACGCCGCCGCCGTGCGCGCGGGGGAGGGGGTGGTCGGCCTGGGGATGCTGCCCGACCTGCCGGTCGGCCGCGCCGCGCTCGGCCGCGTGATCGATCCCCTCGGCCATCCCCTCGATGGAGGCGGACCGCTCCCCGCGTCGTCGCGGCTACCGTTGTTCCGCCCGGCGCCGAAGCTGATCGAGCGCAAGGCCGTCGACGAGCCGCTGCGCACCGGGGTGCTGGTCGTCGATGCGGCGGTCCCGATCGGGCGCGGCCAGCGCGAGCTGATCATCGGCGATCGCAACGTGGGCAAGACGGCGCTCGCCGAGGACGCGGTCGCGGCCCAGAGCGCGGGAGACGTCGCGTGCGTGTACGTCGTGATCGGGCAGGCGATGTCGCGCGTGATCGCCCTCCAGCAGACGCTCCGCCAGGCCGGAGCGCTGACCAACACCGCGATCGTCGCCGCCGAGGCGTCGATGCCGCCGGGCATGCGCTACCTGGCGCCCTACGCGGGAGCTTCCCTCGCAGAGTGGTTCCGCGACCAGGGCGGCCACGCCCTGGTCGTGTACGACGATCTCACCAAGCACGCCGACGCCTACCGCGAGCTCTCGCTGCTGATGGACCGGCCGCCGGGGCGCGAGGCCTTCCCCGGCGACATCTTCTTCGTCCACGCCGAGCTCTTGGAGCGAGCGGCGGCGCGCAACGCGGCAGCGGGAGGTGGCTCGGTCACCGCGTTGCCGCTGGTCGAGACGACTGAGAGCGACATCGCCGCGTACATCCCCACCAACCTGATCTCGATCACCGACGGACAGATCTATCTCGACACCGGCCGCTTCGTGCGCAACGAACGGCCGGCGGTGGACATCGGACGCAGCGTGTCGCGAATCGGCGGGGCGGCCCAGCCCGCGCCCCTGCGCAGCGTCGCTCGCAATCTGCGCATCCTCCACTCCCGCTTCGAAGAGCTCGAGGCGCTGACGCGGGTCGGGCTCGAGCTGGAGCGCGGGGCGGTGGAGGAGATCGCGCGCGGACGCCTGCTGCGCGCGCTGCTCCGTCAGTCCCGTCTGGCACCGAGAAGTGTCGACGAGGAGGTGCTGGCGGTGCTCGCGGTGAGCGAGGGATGGCTCGACGGGCTGGCGCCCGAGGCAGCCCCGGGCGCGGTGGAGAGGCTGGCGGCGCGCGTGCGCGCCGACGCGCCCGCGATTGCGGAGCGTCTCGCGCGCGGGGAGCTTCCCGAAGGAGACTGGATCGCCTCGGTCCGTGGGCTGGCCGTGCCGGCCGGCGGGGTGGCCGAGGGCGCGCCGGCCGAGGGCGCCCCGTGAGTCGCGAGCTCGTCCTCCAGCGCCAGCTCCGGGCCCTGGCGACGCTCGAGGAGGCGATCGGCGCGCTGCGCGCGCTCTCCGCTCAGCACTTCCGGGCGGCGCGCGCGCCCCTCCCGGCCGCGCGCGCCTACCGCGAAGAGGTCGGGCGCTTCCTCGCGGCGCTGGAGCACCCGACCGCCCCGGAGGACGCCTCCGGGCAGGTCCACGCGCCGACGGGGATCGTCCTGGTCGCCTCCGACCTGGGTCTGGTCGGGGACTACACGGCACGACTCGTGGACGAGGCGGTGGCACTGCGCGCCGAGCGCGGCCCGGGACCGCTCGTCTGCCTGGGACAGCGTGCCCTCGCACCCCTCGCGAAGGCGGGCATCACGCCGACGAACACGGAAGCGGCGCCGGCGAGCGCCGCCGGGCTCAGCGGTCGGCTGCTCCCGCTCGTCGACGCGCTGCTGGGCCTTCGCCAGCGCGGCGAGCTCGGGGCATTGTGGCTGGTGGCGGCGCGCTTCCAGGGGGCCGGCACGTACGCTCCCGCGCGCGTTCCCGTGCTGCCGGTCGCGCCGGAGCCGGGGACTGCGCGTCTGCCGGTCTCCCCCTACGGCACCAGCGCGGCGCTGCGCGCCGTCGTGGTCCGGGAGTTCCTCTACGCCGCGCTCTACGAGACGCTGCTGGAGGCGCTCGCCTCGGAGCACGGCAAGCGCCTCGTCACGGCGGAGTCGGCGCGCTCGTGGCTGCGCGAGCGGATCGACGCCACGAACCGGCGGGTGGCGGCGATCCGGCGCGAGGCCGCCACCCAGGAGGTGCTCGAGGTGGTGACCGCGTCGCGCGCGGCGCGGCGCCAGGCGGCGAGGCCCTGATGGCGCCCGAGGTGCTGCGCGGTGAGGTCGCGGCGATCCGCGGCACCGTCGTCGACGTGCGCTTCGCGGGCGCACTGCCTTCCCTCGGCGCCTCGGTCGTCTGCCGGCCCGCCACGGGTCCTGCGATCACGGCCGAGGTGTACGGACATCTCGATCCCACGTCAGTGCGGACGATCGCGATCGAGTCCACGCGCGGCCTGCGCCGCGGAGACCCGGCCGACTCGGACGGGACGCCGATCTGCGTCTCCGTCGGTCCCGAGCTGCTCGGGCGCGTGATCGATCTCCTCGGCCGTCCTCTGGACGGCGAGCCGCCCGCTGCCACCTCCGAGCGCCGGCCGCTGCGTCGTCCCCCTCCCACGGCGGCGGAGCGCCTGGCCGCGGGCCGCCTCTACGAGACGGGCATCAAGGTGATCGACCTGTTCTGTCCGATCGCGCACGGCGGCCGTGCGGCGGTCTTCGGCGGTGCGGGAGTGGGCAAGACGGTCGTCCTGACCGAGTTCATCCACAATGCCGTCGACTCGCTCACCGGTGTGGCGGTGTTCGCGGGAATCGGCGAGCGCTCGCGCGAGGGGCTCGAGCTCTGGGAGGAGCTGCGGCGGCGCGAGGTGATGGAGCGCTCCGTGCTCGTCTTCGGACAGATGAAGGAGCCCCCGGGTGCGCGCTTCCTGGTCGGGCTCGCGGCCCTGTGCGTGGCCGAGCACTTCCGGGATCAAGCGAAACGGGACGTCCTGTTCGTGATCGACAACGTCTACCGGCACGTCCAGGCGGGCATGGAGGTCTCTGGGCTGCTCGGCCGCATGCCCTCGCGCGTCGGCTACCAGCCGACGCTCGCCGCCGACCTGGCCGAGATCGAGGAGCGCATCACCGCGACGCATCGCGGTGGCATGGTCTCGCTCCAGGCGATCTACGTCCCCGCCGACGACTACTCGGATCCCGCGATCGGCCACGCCTTCTGGTACCTCGACAGCGCCCTGGTGCTCTCGCGCGAGATCGCGGCGGAGGGCCTTTATCCGGCCGTCGATCCCCTCGCCTCGTGGTCGAAGTCGCTCGACGTCGAGGTGATCGGACATCGCCACGACCGGGTGCTGCAGGAGGCGCGTCGGGTGCTGGCCCGCTACCAGGAGCTGCGCGACATCATCTCCATGCTCGGGATGGAGGAGCTCTCGAACGAGGATCGGCGCACCGTCGACCGTGCGCGCCGGCTGCGCAGCTACCTGACGCAGCCCTTCCGCGTCACCGAGGCGGTCACCGGGCGACCGGGCCGGCGCGTGCCGATGGAGACCACGGTGGCCGACGTCGAGGCGATCCTCGATGGGCGCTGCGACGCCCGGAGCGAGCGGGAGCTCTACATGATCGGGAGCCTCGAAGAGCTCGGAGCGGACGGCCATGGCACGTGAGGGCCTGCGCCTCGTGGTGCGCACACCGCAGGGTGTCGCCTTCGAGGCGTCACTGCGCTCGCTAAGGGTCCCGGCGGACACGGGACAGGTGGGACTCCGCCCCCGCACCGAGCCGGGGGCGATGGCCGTGGAGCCGGGCCTGGCGCTCGCCGACGAGGACGGCGTGCTCCACTTCATCGCCACCGCGGGCGGGCTTCTGCGCTGGGACGGCGCCGAGGCGGTCCTGCTGACACCAGTGGCGGTCAGCGGCGAAAGCGCCGCCGCGGTTCGGCAGGAGTTGGAGCGGGCGCTGGCCGCCTCGGGCGTGGACCTCCAGCTGCGCACGGCGCTCCAGCGACTCGAGACGGGAATCCTCACCGAGCTGCGGCGCAGCGTGGCGTCGCCCGGTGCAAGCGCGCCCCATGAGTGAGCAGGTCCCTGCGCCGCGACCCGAGCGCCCCGACGCGCAGCGCTCCCTCGAGCGCGACGTCGATCGGCTGGCGCGGCGCGAGGACTCGGCGGCCTCCTTCTGGCGCGGCCTGTCGGTGCTGGGAACCGTGGGTTGGTCGGTCGCGCTGCCGGCGGCTCTGGGTGCGTGGCTGGGACACCGGCTCGATCAGCACTTCGCCAGCGGTGTGCGCTTCACGCTGATCCTGCTGGTCCTCGGCGTGACGCTGGGCAGCGCGATCGCGTGGCGAGTGGTGCGCGAGCACCGCTCGCCCTAGGGAGGCTCGCGAGACGGCGATGGAATCCTCGATCTTCCACGAGTCCGTGCTCTTCGCGCTGGGACCGTTTCCGGTCACCACGACGATGCTCACGTCGCTCGTGGTATCGCTCGTTCTGGTCGGCACCGCGGCCCTGCTCCGCCTCTCCCTCGCGCGCCATCCCTCGGGCGCGCCCGGTGCTCTCGCGCTGTGGACGGTCGAGTGGCTCGACGGATTGGTGCGCGACGTGACCGGCCGCCCCGAGCCCGCCCTGGTGACGCTGGCCGGCAGCCTCTTCCTGTTCATCGCCGCCTGCAATCTCTCGGGTCAGCTGCCGGGCGTGCGGCCACCGACGGCCAGCCTCGCGACGACCTCCGCACTCGCCGTGATCGTGTTCCTCGCCGTGCCGGTCGCCGGGATCCGCGCGCACGGACTGGGGGGCTACCTCCGGGGCTACTTCCGTCCCAACCCGCTGTTGGCCCCGCTCCACGTGATCTCGGAGCTCTCGCGCACGCTCGCCCTCTCGATGCGCTTGTTCGGGAACATGATGTCCGGCCACCTGGTCGTAGCCCTGCTCGTGGCGCTCACCGGCCTCCTGGTGCCGATGCCGCTGATGGCCCTGGACGTGCTGATCGGTCTGCTCCAGGCTTACATCTTCGCGGTGCTCACCACCGTCTACGTGGGCGCCGCCCTGCGCGCCTCGGAGTCCTGACCCGACCGCGGCGGGACGCAGTGAGGGGACGACCCTCAGGCCTCCGCCGCCACCGGGCACACGAAGTCGGCCGGCTTCACCGCGAGCAGCGAGACGTCGAGCTGCGGGAGCAGCCGCTCGGCGGTGTTGCCGACCAGCAGCCCCGCGACGCCGCCGCGCGACACGGTGCCCATCACGACGAGGTCGGGATCGAGGTGTTCGGTGCACTCGAGGATCGCGCGCGTGGGCGAGGTGCGGGCGACGTGGTACGTCACCGACGCCGCGCCGGGCGTCTTCGCGACCCGCGCCTCGAGCCGTCGCGTGCGCTCCTCGCGCTGGTGCCGGTCGAACTCGGCGACGCTCTCGCCGGACTCGATCTGCACCGCCAGCGGAAGCTGGAAGGTGTGCACCACATCCAGGGCGGCGTGGAAGTGGGCCGCCAGCCAGGCGGCGTAGTCGAGCACGCGCTCTCCCACCGGCGACAGGTCGCTGGCCGCGAGCACGCGGCGCAGCGCGCCGGCGCCGTCCGGCTTCGCCACCCACACGGCGCACGGGCACTTGCGCAGCAGCTTCATCGACACGCTGCCGAGCGGGTGGCAGCCGCGGCGCTGCTCGCCGCGCTTTCCGGCCACCACCAGGTCGATGCGCCCGCGCAGCACGTACCGGACGATCGCGAGCCAGGCGGTCTCGCGGGTGCTGGTGACGGTCGCCGCGACGCCCGCCGCGCGGAAGCGGTCCGCCACCTCCTCGATCACCGGGCGTCTCGGCTCGACGGCCGCCTCGGGCACGTCCACGTAGGCCTGGGACTCGCTGTCCCAGACTTCGTCGGCGGCCGTCGAGTGCAGGATCACCACCTCGGTGCCGAGGGTGCGCGCCAGCTCCAGGGCCTGGTCGGCGGCGGCGCAGCTGCCGGCGGTCAGGGTGCGCCCGCCCCGGTGCAGGTCGAGGGCGAGGAGCAGACGGCGGAGGTCGCGCATGGGCGCAGGCTACCGGAAGCGCCGCCTCTCGGTGACGTCGTCCCGCCCGCGGAGCTGCTCGAGCTCGACGCGCGGGAGCAGCACGCGCGCCACGACGTCGGGCCAGGCGTAGCGCCGGGCGGTGGCGCGCCCCGCGCGCCGCAGCGCCCGCAGGTCCTCGGGGCGGCGCCGCAGCCGCTCGTAGAGCCCGATGAACTCGCCCGGCTCGCCGGTCTCGAGCACCAGGGCATTCTGCCCGGGGACGGCGTAGTCCTCGCCCGAGCAGCCGGTGCACGCGACGCCGCCGGCGGCCATCGTCTCGAGCCCCACCAGGCCGAAGGGCTCGTGGCTGCTGTTCGCGAGCACGGCGTCCGAGGCGCGTAGCAGCGCGCGCCGCGCGTCCGGAGCCACGTGTGAGCGCAGGTGCACGACGTCGGCCTCCCCCGCATCGCTCAACACCTCGGCCAGCCCGCCGGGTCCGGGTGCCGCCTGCCGTTCCTCCACCCGCAGAGCCAGGCGGCGCGCGGTGTCGAGGACGAGCTGGCCGTAGCGCTCGTCGCCGCCGCCGCGCGCCACCAGCAGCGGTTGCCAGCCGCGCCGTTTGATCGCCGCCGTGGTCTCGACGGCCGCAAGCCACGACTTGTCCGGATCCCAGCGCGCCATCTTCGTGAGCAGCAGACGGTCGCGGAAGGCGCCGCGCAAAGAGGCGACGGCCTGGGTGTCGACGGCGGCGAAGGCGTCGGCGGCGAGTCCGTTGGGAATGGCGAGCGCCTCCACGCCGATCTCGCGCATGCGGTGCTTCATGTACCGGCTCACCGTGGTGATCCGCGCCGCCCGCGCCAGCGCGGGCCAGTCGATACCCTCGAAGCCGAAGGTGTTGTTGGCGTTCCACAGGATCGTCACGCGCTCGCGCAGACCGGCGTCGCGCAGCAGGTCATCGAGCTGGAGGACGGCGCGCGCCGTCTGCCACTCCTCGGCCAGCACCACGCCGCGCTCCCCGCGCTCCAGGGCCGGCCGCAGCACCTGGTCGAACAGGCGCCGGGGCAGGGCGCGGGCGTAGTCCTCCTCCTTCGCTCCCTCGCCGGCGTACACGCCCGCGGGGTGGTGGCGGCTGATCCCCTGGCACCAGCGGTGCAGGACCACCTCGTCGCGACGCTCCACGTCGGGAGCCTCGGGGTCGCCCACGAACCACAGGTGGACCTCGTGTCCGGCGGCGGCGAGAGCCTGGGTGAGTCCCTCCACGCGCGTCGCCAGTCCGCCGGCGCGCGCGTAGGGGTCGGGACCCTCGAAGGAGAGGACGTGCAGCTGCATCCGTCTTCGCTGGGCTCAGCTCGCCGTCGCCACCAGCGCCCGCGGGCGCTCCTGGGAGATCGCCGCGACCGTATCGCCGATCTCCGCCGGCGTCGGTGCGGTGCGCGCCTTGCCGGCGCCCGGGGTGCGCGCGCGTCGCGCCAGGTCGGCCACGGAGACCAGGCCCAGCAGCTGATTCGCGTCGTCGACCACCGGAAGGCGGTGCACCTGCGCCTGCTTCATGAGCTCTTCGGCGCGGTCCGCGCTGTCATGGGGACGACAAGCGTGCACTTGCGTCGACATCACGTCGCCGATCCGGATCTGGTCGAGGCGCTGGCCGCGCGTGTAGGAGGCCATGCAGACGTCGCGATCGGTCACGATGCCGACCACGCGTTGCTCGGGCCCCGCGGAGACCACGGGCACGACACCGCAGTCGCGCTCCCACATGATCTGGGCCGCCCGGTTCAGATTCTCCTCGGGAGCACAGGTCGAGACATCCTTGGTCATGATCTGCTCGATGCGCATCACACCCTCCTCGGGTCCCGGAAATGGGACTGAAACGCCTGCCTGTGCAACTTGCGTGCCGTCGGGAGCGCGTGTCGCGGCGCGAGAAGGGCGCGCCACCGTCGGAGTGGGACCGCTCGCCTCGGGGCAGTCCGGATTCCCGCGCGAGGCCGCGAGCGCGGCGCTAGCGCGCGTCGGCGAAGGCGGAGGAGGCGACCCGGAGCAGCCGGCTGCGCAGGGAGACGACCGTCGGGATCTCTCGGGGTGTCGGGGACGGCGACTCGTCGCAGCGCAGGTAGGGCGAGCTCGCCAGCCATTGCGCCTCGGGGTAGTAGGCAAACACGGCGCTGCCCCCCCGGATCGTGTCGATCACCTCCCGGCTCACGGCCGGATCGAGGGCCGGACAGCCCCAGCTGCGTCCGAGGCGCCCGTGCTCCGCGGCGAAGCGGGGTGTGGCGTAGTCGGCTCCGTGCACCACGATGCCTCGCTCGTAGGCCAGGTCGTTGATGCCGGGCTCGAGGCCGACCAGACGCAGGGAGTAGCCGTGGCGTCCCACGTAGGTCTCGCCGGTGCGGAAGAGGCCGAGGCTCGACTGCCGAGACCCGGGAAGATTGGAGAATGTGCGCGCAAGACGCAGCCCGCTCTCGCGCCCGTGGGCGACCAGCTCGTGGAAGCGGACCGCTCCCGCGCCAAGGTCGATCACCCACAGGCGCCGCTCCCACGAGGGCCGCGCGTAGTCGATCAAGGTGAGCACGGGCGTCTCGAGCTCGCCCCGGGCGCGTCCGCAGGCGACGGCGCGCAGCGCGAGGTCGAGCGGCTGGGCGGGGACGCCGGCCGCCACGAGTTGCCGCAAGAGGACGTCCCGCTCGGGCTCGTCGGTCCCCGCACCCGCCGCCGCGGCGAGCGGGAGCGCCAGGACGACCAGAAGGACGGAGGCGGCGAGAGCGCTGCGCACGAATCGAACTCCCCGTCCGGATCTCCGAGCCGCTCCCCGTCGGGCTCGTCCGGTCCTGAAGCTTCATCGGAACGGCGGGTCGCGGACTCGAGCCCGCTCCCGCCGGGCCGCATCGTCTCACTTCGCCTGCCCCTCCTGCAACTCGTCCTGGTGCTGGTCGCCCTGGCGGCTCTCGGCGCTCTCGCCGGCCGCGCGCGGGCCGAGGACGGGAGTGCGGCGGTAGAGGAGCTGCCGCTCGGCCCGGCCGAGCACGTGCTCGGCCAGCGGCTGCGGGAGCCCGACGACCTGGCCCGCTACTACGGCAGCGGCGTCCCCCGGCCGCGCTGGCTGCGACCCGACGGCTCGCTCGGGCCGGAGGCCCGCGAGCTGCTCGCGAGCGTGGAGGGCTCGGCCCGCCAGGGCCTCCACCCCGACGCCTATCACTCCGGCGCGCTGTCGCGCCTGGCGGACGCCGCGCCGATCGAGCCGCAGATCCGGGCGGGCCTGGAGATCCTCCTCTCCGACGCGTTCCTCCACCTCGCGCGCCACGTGTCGGCGGGAGCCGTCGATCCGTGGCGGCTCCATCCCGGCTTCCGGCGCGCGGGCCCGGCGCCGCCCGATCCCGTGCCGGCGCTGGTCGCGGCGCGCGAGTCGGGACGCGTCGCCGGGACCCTCGCGGGGATGGCGCCCCCTCATCCCGAGTACGCCGCGCTGTGCGCAGAGCTCGAGCGGCTGCGCGAGTCCGGCGGCGCCGGCGCTCCGCACGCGGCGCGGCGCAGCGACCGCGTGCGCGCCAGCCTGGAGCGCTGGCGCTGGCTGCCGCGCGATCTCGGGGCCCGCCATCTGCGGGTGAACATCCCGTCCTTCACCGTCCGGGCCTTCGAGGACGGCGCGCCGGCGCTCGCGATGCGCGTGGTCGTGGGCAGCGCCGCGTGGCAGACGCCGATCATGGACGGCGTCATCACCGAGCTGATCCTGAACCCGGCGTGGTGGGTGCCGCGCTCGATCGCCACCCGGGAGATGCTGCCCGCGGTCCGGCGCGACCCCGACTACTTCTCCCGCACCGGGATCGAGGTGCTCGCCGACGAGGGCGGCGTCACGCGCGCGGTGGACCCGCGGCGGGTCGACTGGTCGTCCGTCACCGCCGAGGGCTTCCCCTTCCGCCTGCGCCAGCCCCCGGGGCCGCGCAATCCGATGGGCCGGATCAAGTTCTCGTTCCCCAACCGCTACGCGGTGTACCTGCACGGGACGCCGTCGGACGCCGGCTTCGAGCGCCCCCTGCGCACGCTCTCCCACGGCTGCGTGCGCGTGGAGGACGAGGTCGCCCTCGCGCTGTTCGCGCTCGCCCCCGATCCCGCGTGGACCCGGGCGCGCCTGGAGCAGGCGCTGCGGGGCGCTCCCGAGCGCCCGGTGAGGCTCCCGGTCCCGCTGTCCGTGTATCTGCTCTACTTCACGGCGACCGTCGACGCCGAGGGTGCCGTGTCGGTCACCGGCGATCCCTACGGCTGGGACGAGCCCCTGCTCGACGCGCTCGACGCCGGGGTGGAGGGCGATCCGCAGCCGTAGTCGCGCTGGGGCCATCCGCCTCGGCTGCGCGCCCGATGGGTCGGGCCGGGCCAGCTCCTGGCCACTTCGACGATGCGTGCGAGAGCCCGACTCATCGGGGGGGGCTTGGCACGAAAGATGCGTTGCACGAACCCGTGCAGGACACGGTTGCAGAGCGGGATCAGATGGTGCGCGACCATCTCGCCGCGCGCGGGATCCGTGAGCCGTCCGTACTGGATGCGTTTCGCGCCGTTCCCCGCGAGGCATTCCTGCCCCCGGAGCTGGGGGAGTTCGCGTACCAGGACTCGCCCCTGCCGATCGAGAAGGGCCAGACGATCTCCCAGCCCTACATCGTGGCGCTGATGACCGCCGCGCTTCGCGTGCAGCCCGGGGACGTCGTGCTCGAGATCGGCACCGGCTCGGGCTACGCCGCGGCGATCCTCGGCCGGATCGCCCGCAGCGTCTACACCGTCGAGCGTCACGAGGAGCTGGCCGACCTCGCCGCGCGTCGCCTCGCCGAGCTGGGCTTCGACAACGTCTCGGTCCGCCACGGCGACGGATCCCTCGGCTGGCCCGAGCACGCGCCCTACGACGCGATCGCGGTCGCCGCCGGGGGGCCCGGTGTGCCGCGCGCGCTGCTCGACCAGCTGGCGCCGGGCGGCAGGCTGGTGATGCCCGTGGGCGAGGGGCGCGAGCTCCAGAAGCTGGTGCGCGTCACCCGCCAGCCCGACGGCAGCTTCGCCAGCGAGGACCTGAGCGACGTCCGCTTCGTGCCCCTGATCGGCGCCCAGGGCTGGGAGGTCGAGGAGCCCTGGGAGGGACGCGCCGCCCGGACGCCGTCCCGACCCGCCACCGTCGCGCATCTGGTCTGCGAGCAGGCACTGCCCTTCGACGAGATCGAGGGCCACGATCTCGGCTCGCTGCTCGAGCGGATCGGCGATGCGCGCGTGGTGGCGATCGGCGAGGCGAGCCACGGGACCTCCGAGTTCTACCGGATGCGCGCCGAGATCACGAAGGCCCTGATCCGCTCGCGCGGCTTCGACCTGGTCGCCGTCGAGGCGGACTGGCCCGACGCCGCCGCCGTTGACCGCTGGGTGCACGACGCGCCGCCGCTCCCCGACGACACCGGGCGGATGCGCCCGTTCCAGCGCTTCCCCACCTGGATGTGGCGCAACCACGAGACGCTCGCCTTCGCCGGCTGGCTGCGCGAGCACAACGCAAAGACGCGCGGCGACCGCGCCGGGGTCTCGTTCCACGGCCTCGACCTCTACAGCCTGTTCACCTCGATCCAGGCGGTGCTCCAGTTCCTCGACCGCGTCGATCCGGCGGCGGCGCGCGTGGCGCGCCAGCGCTACGGCTGCCTCACACCCTGGGAGAGCGATCCGGCCGCCTACGGCCACGCGGCCCTCACCGGCCGCTACCGGGTGTGCGAGCGTGAGGCGGTGGCGATGCTGCGCGAACTGATGGAGCGGCGCCTCGACTACGCCGCCCGCGATGGCGAGGCGGTCTTCGACGCGGTGCAGAACGCGCGGCTCATCGCCGACGCAGAGCGCTACTACCGCGCGATGTACTACGGCTCGAACGAGTCGTGGAACCTGCGCGACCGACACATGTTCGAGACGCTCCAGGCGCTGCTCGCCTTCCGCGGGCCCCAGGCGAAGGCGGTGCTCTGGGCGCACAACTCGCACCTCGGCGACGCCTCGGCCACCGAGATGGGCCTGCGCGGCCAGCTCAACGTCGGACAGCTGTGTCGCGAGACCTTCGGCACCTCCGCCTTCCTGATCGGCTTCGGCACCGACCGCGGCACTGTCGCCGCGGCCGACGACTGGGACGGGCCGATGCGAGTGATGACCGTGCGACCGTCTCACCCGGAGAGCTACGAGCGCCTGTGCCACGAGAGCGGGGTGCCGGCCTTCTTCCTGCACCTGCGCGAGCCCGACCGCGAGGCGCTGCGCTACGAGCTCGAGCCGCCGCGTCTCGAGCGCGCGATCGGCGTCGTCTACCGCCCGCAGACCGAGCTGCAGAGCCACTACTTCCGCGCCAGTCTGCCGCGGCAGTTCGACGAGTACGTGTGGATCGACGAGACCAGTGCAGTGCGGCCGGTGACGCCCGCCGACGGTCAGGCCTTGCCGCGGGTCCACCCGTTCGCGGGGTGAAGGAGGGAGCCATGGCGATCGCACCGGCGCTTCGGAAGATCCTCGACGGCGAGGACGTCGAGTACGAGGTCGTCCACCACCGTCCGGACACGTGGGCGCTGCGCACCGCCGTGGACACCGACACGCCGCCGGAGGCGTTCGCGAAGAGCGTCGTGGTCTGCATCGACGGCCGCTTCGCGGTCGCCCTGCTTCCGGCGACGCACTATCTGGCGCCCAGCCGCCTCGCGCGCGCGACCGGTGCCACGTCGGTGCGCCTGGCCACGGAGTCGGAGATGCGCGAGCGGATGCCGGGCTTCGAGGTGGGCGCCGCGCCGCCCTTCCCGGCGCTGTGCGGTCTGCCCATCTACGCGAGCCCGCTGCTCGCCCGCGACGAGCGCATCACCTTCAACGCCGGCACCCATCGCGACGCGCTGCGCATGCGCTGGTCCGACTACGAGCGGCTCGCGAAGCCCGAGATGGCGCACCTCTCCCACCACGAGGAAGAGGAGACGGGCGCGTCGTCCTAGCCGTGCGCCGCGCGCAAATGCCTCCGGAGACGCGGATCTCGGAGCGGACGGGACCGGAGCGGGAGCAGGCGGAGGCCGCGCGGGGAGTCCTGTTGCGCGCGAACGTCGCGGCGCCCGGCGAGTCGGCGCTCGCCGCCGTGGCGGAGCGCGTGGGTCGTGCGGTTGCCGAGGCCGAGCTCCCCGCTGAGCGCGCGGACTGGACGGCGCGCTTCGCGGCGGCACTGGTCGGGGAGCGCTTCTGGCCGAGCGTTCCGATCCTCTCGAACGCGGGTCGCGGCGGCTCGCTCGCGGCGTGCTTCGTGCTCGAGCCCGCGGACTCGCTCGACTCGATCTACGAGACGCTGCGGCGCGCTGCGCGCATCCAGCAGGGATCGGGGGGCGTGGGCCTCGACCTGTCGCGGTTGCGGCCGCGCGGAGCGCCCATCGCGCGCTCGGGAGGCGTCTCGCCCGGACCGGTTGCCTTCGCCCAGCTCGCCGCGCACTCGGCGCGCATCAACGCCCTGTCCGGACGCCGGGAGGGCGCGCACCTGGTGATCCTCGCCGACTCCCACCCCGACGTCCTCGCGTTCGTCGAGGCGGCGCGCGAGGGCGAGGCGCTGCGCGGCGCCGGACTCGCCGTGGCGACGAGCGACGCCCTGCTCGCCGCGGCGCGCCGAGGCGCCGACCACGTGCTGCGCGATCCGCGCGGTGCGCCGGCCGGATCGATCCCGGCGCGGGAGCTGCTGTGGGCGATCGCCGCCGCGATCCGCGACACTGGAAACCCTACCCTGCTCTTCCTCGACGCGATCGCCGCCGGCGATCCCACTCCGCAGCTGGGCGTGCCGCGGGCCACCAATCCCTGCGGCGAGCAGCCGCTGCGCCCCGACGAGAGCTGCGTGCTGGGATCGCTGGCCCTGACGGCCTTCGCCGACGAGCGGGGCCGGGTCGATCTGGCGGCGCTCGGCGAAGCCGCGCGCCTGGCGGTGCGCTTCCTCGACGACGTGGTGGAGGTGACCGTCCATCCCGATGCCGCGTGCGCCGAGGCGGGGCGCCGCACGCGCAAGATCGGTCTCGGCGTGATGGGCTTCGCCGACCTGCTGCTCCTGCGCGGCGAGGCCTACGGGAGCGCGGCGTCGCGGCGCACCGCCGAGCGGGTGATCGCCTGCGTGGAGCGCGAGGCGCGCCGCGCCAGCGAGGAGCTCGCCACGCAGCGCGGGCCGTTTCCCGGCTTCGACGGGCCGGGGCCGCCGCGGCGCAACGCGAGCCTGCTGGCGATCGCCCCGACCGGCACCCTGCGGCTGCTGGCCGGGTGCAGCGGCGGGATCGAGCCCTGGATCGACCCGGTCGTGTCGGTTCGCACGCGCGATGGGGCGTCGCAGCGCTGGGTCGATCGCACGCTGCTCTCCTGGCTGGAGCGGCGCTCCGGCGATCCCGCGACGCTGCTCGACGCGATCGCCGCGAGATGCGCGGCCGAGCAACTGCCGGGGCTCGCCGCCGCCGAGCGGTCGCTGCTGCGGCGCGCTCACGAGATCCCCGCCGAGGAGCAGCTCGCGCTCCAGAGCCGCTTCCAGGCTCACGTCGACGGCGCCGTGGCGAAGACCGTGCACCTGTCCCAGGAGACCTCGACCGCTCGCATCGAGCAGCTGATCCACACGGCCCGGAGGCTCGGATGCAAAGGTGTGGCGTTCTGGCGCACTCCGGACGAGATCCCGGCCGCCTGCGTGCGCTGCGCGGCGTGACGACCCCGCCCGCTGAGGCACGGAACCTGCACTGTCGTTCCCCGGGAGGGACCCGAGAGGTGAGTGCGAGAGATGCGGCGGTGGACGAGGCCTGCCTGCTGATGGAGGCCTTCGCCGAGCGGACCGGGCTGGGCTCGGAGCGCGCGCCGCACCGCTATCTGTGGACGGACGCCTTCGCCGTCTGCAACGACCTCGCGCTGTGGCGCGCGACGAGAGCGGCGGGGCATCGGGAGCGGGCCCTCCAGCTGATCGAGCAGGTCCACCGGGTGCTCGGCCGCCATCGCCCGGACGACGCGCGGCGGGGCTGGATCAGCGGCCTCGGCGAGCGGGAGGGGGCGCTCCACCCCACGCGCGGCGGTCTGCGGATCGGCAAGCCGCTGCCCGAGCGTCCGGACGGCGCCCCCTTCGACGAGCGTCTCGAGTGGGATCGCGACGGCCAGTACTTCCACTACCTGACGCGCTGGATGCACGCCCTCGACCAGACCGCCCGCGCGACGCGCGACGCGCGCCTCAACACCTGGGCTCGCGAGCTCGCCGACGCGGCCCACCGCGCCTTCGTCTACGGCCCGCCCGGCCGACGCCAGATGGTGTGGAAGATGAGCATCGACCTGTCGCGACCGCTGGTGCCGTCGATGGGACAGCACGACCCGCTGGACGGATGGATCACCTGCCTGCAGCTGCAGGCCACGGCCGATGCCCTGTCCGCGCCCGCAGAGCCGCGCCTCGACGATGCGTCGGCCGACTTCGCGCGCATGACCGAGGGGCGGAGCCTGGCGACGGCCGACCCGCTCGGCCTCGGCGGGCTGCTGATCGACGCCGGACTCGTCGCCCAGCTGATGGGGCAGGGCTCCCTGGCCGACGGTCTGCTGCTGGAGGCGCTGCTCGACGCGGCGCACGCGGGGCTCTCGCACTTCGCCCGGCGCGGCGATCTGCATCAGCCCGCCGCGCGCCGTCTGGCCTTCCGCGAGCTCGGCCTGGTGATCGGGCTCGCCGGTGTCGGTGGGATCGCGCGGGCCCTCGAGCCGGCGAAGCTCGAGGAGGCGACCCGCGCTCGTCTCGTCGCCGAGCTCGACGCGCTCGCTCCCTACGCCGCGCTCGGCTCCCCGATCGCCTCCTTCTGGCGCGACCCGGCTGCGCGGCGCGCGCCCTCCTGGTCGGCGCACCGCGACATCAACGACGTGATGCTCGCCGCCTGCCTGGTTCCCGAGGGCGTGCTGGCGCTGCGGCCCGCGCGCGAGGTACTGGCCGGTGCCCTTCGGGGCACGTGAGTTGCGAGACCGATTCGTGAAGGAGGACGCGATGCAGGTGCAGTGGCATCACCCGGAGACGTTCACCGAGGCCGACCGGCAGACGGTGGAGGAGCGGATCGAGGCGCTGGCGGGAGACCACGGCGACCTGATCGACGTGAGGATCAGCGCGCGCACGACGGAGCATCACCGCCACGGCGCTCAGGAGGTGCGGGTCGTGTGCGCCGCGCGGGGCAAGGAGATCGTCGCCGCCCGGACCCGGCCCGATGCGGCGCTGGCGCTCCAGGAGGCGGTCGACGTGTTCGAGCGCGAGGTGTGGCGGATGCGCCACCGGCGCACCCAGCAGCGCCGCGAGCGTCCGGCGGAGCCGCCCGAGCTCGGCGTGGTGGACGAGATCCGGCGCGAGGAGGGGTGCGGATTCGTGATCACCGACGCGGGAGAGCGCGTCTACTTCCACCGAAACGCGGTCGGCCAGGGGCTCGCCTTCGACGGGCTCGTGGACGGGCAGCGGGTGGCGCTCAACATCGAGGCCGGCGCGAAGGGCCTCCAGGCGACCTTCATCGCCGCCCCGCCGCCCGACGCACCGGGGCCGTGACCCATGGCGGCATTCGAGGAGGAGCAGGGATGACGAGCCGGGTTCGCGACTGGATGACACCGGACCCGGTCGCCGTGGCGGAGGACGCCGCGGCGCTCGAGGCCTTCGATCGCATGGTCGATCGGGGCATCCGCCACCTGCCGGTGATCGACGCGCAGCGGCGGGTGATCGGGATCCTGAGCATCGACGACCTGCGCGGCGCCTTCCCCTTCGAGGTCAGCGCCGTGCGTCCCCTCGCTCCCGAGGAGCGCGACCAGGCGCTCGACTACCGCGTGAGCGACGTCATGACCTGGGCTCCGCGCACCACGACGGCGGATCTCTCCCTCGAGGAGGCCGCGCGCACGCTGGCGGAGCACCGGATCGGCTGCTTGCCGGTGGTGGACGCGGAGGAGCGCCTGACGGGCATCCTCTCGGAGACCGACGCCCTGCGCGCACTCGACGCGCTGCTGCGGCGCGAGCCGCCGCCGCCGAAACCGGCGGGTGCCGGGGAGGGGCTGGTCGAGGCGCTGTGGGCCGAACGCGAGCGACTCGTCGAGCAGCTCGCGAAGTGGCAGGACACCGAGCGCGTTCTCTCCGCCGACATCGGGGACGAGCCCCGCGACCGGGCGGAGCGCGCCACCGACGAGCGCGGCGTCGCCGACCTCGAGCCGCTCACCGCCCGGGCGGCCCGGCGCCTGCGCGCGATCGAGCGGGCGCTCGAAGCGGCCGAGCACGGACGCCTGGGGATCTGCGAGCGCTGTCAGGGGCGGATCCCCGCGACCCGGCTGCGCGCGCTGCCCGAGGCGACGCTGTGCGTGCGCTGCGCCCGCACGGCGGCCGAGGCAGGGTGACAGGCTTGGCGATTCCCGCCGGGCTGCGCGCGATCGCGCCGGATCTGTGGGAGATCGGTCCGGGCTTCCGGCCCGGAATGCGCGTGCCGGTGCACATCTTCGCCAGCGAGAAGCTTCTCGGCGAGATGGACGACACGGTGTTCGCCCAGGCCGCGAACGTGGCGACGCTGCCGGGGATCGTGGGTGCGAGCCTGTGCATGCCCGACGCCCACTGGGGCTACGGGTTCCCGATCGGCGGCGTTGCGGCGATGGATCCCGACACCGGCGTGATCTCGCCCGGCGGCATCGGCTTCGACATCAACTGTGGCATGCGGCTGGTTCGCACGAACCTCGGCTGGCACGAGGTGCGTCCGCGGATCGCCGAGCTCGTCGACGCTCTGGCCGAGCGCGTCCCCGCCGGCGTGGGGTCGGAGGGCTTCGTGCGACTCGACGCCGCGTCGCTGGCGCGGGTGATGCTAGGCGGCGCACGCTGGGCCGTGGAGCACGGCTTCGGGGACGAGCGCGACCTCGAGCGCACCGAGTCCGGCGGCTGCTTTCCCGGCGCCGATCCCGCCCAGGTGAGCGAGCGCGCCCTGCGCCGCGGCGAGAGTCAGCTCGGCACACTCGGATCGGGCAACCACTATCTCGAGGTGCAGATCCTCCCGCCTGACGGGATCCTCGACGAACCCCTCGCGCGGGCCTTCGGCCTCGACCGCCCGGGCCAGGTGGCGGTGATGTTCCACTGCGGCAGCCGCGGCTTCGGTCACCAGGTGGCCACCGACTACCTCGAGACGTTCCTGGACGCGATGCCGAGCCGCTACGGTCTCCCGGTGATCGACCGGGAGCTGGCGTGCGCGCCGTTCCGATCGCCCGACGGCCAGTCCTACTTCGCGGCGATGGGCTGCGCGGCCAACATGGCCTTCGCCAACCGCCAGGTGATCCTGCACCGGATCCGCGGGGTTTTCGCCGACGTGTTCGGCCAGAGTCCGGGAGCGCTCGGCCTCGAGACCGTCTACGACGTCGCCCACAACACGGCGAAGCTCGAGCGTCACCGCGTGGACGGTCGGGAGCGCGAGCTGCTGGTGCACCGCAAGGGCGCCACCCGCGCCTTTCCGCCCGGCCACCCGGAGCTGCCCGCGTGCTACCGCGAAACCGGCCAGCCGGTGATCGTCGGCGGGAGCATGGAGACCGGCTCCTATGTGCTCGCGGGCGTTGCGCAGGGCGCCGCGAGCTTCTTCAGCAGCGCCCACGGAAGCGGGCGGACGATGAGCAGGACGCGGGCTCGCAAGCTCGTGCGCGGGGAGGTGCTGCGGCAGCGGATGGCCGAGCGCGGGATCGAGGTGCGCGCGGCCTCCCTGCGCGGCCTCGCCGAGGAGGCGGGCTTCGCCTACAAGAGTGTGGACGAGGTGGCGCAGGCGACGGAAGTGGCCGGGATCTCCCGCCGCGTCGCGCGGCTGCTTCCCGTCGGCAACGTGAAGGGATGAAGGCCAGCGCGGTCGAGTACGAGTTCCGCGACGCGGTGACGAGCGACCTCGCCGTCGAGCTCCGGGCTCCGACGTTGGAGGGCGTGTTCACCGCACTCGCCGACGCTCTGGTGGCGGCGACTCTCGAGCATCCCGAGGCGCTGCGCACGGCACGGAGACGAAGCGTCGAGCTGGACGCCCCCGATCTCGAGCGGCTGCTCCTGCGCTTCGCCAACGAGCTGATCTTCCTGCGCGACGCCGAGCGCCTCGTGCTGCGCGCCGAGCGCGTCGCGGTGCACGCGGACGGCGTCGCTCGCCTGTCCGCCGAGCTCGTCGGGGAGCCGATCGACCGGGACCGCCACGGTGTCGGGGCCGACGTCAAGGCTGCGACGGCACACGGCCTCGCCCTCGGCCGGGTCGGTGAGGGCTGGCGAGCCCGCATGACCTTCGACGTGTGAGCGCTGAGCTCCGCTCTGGGTCGCACGTCCTCATCGCTGGGGCTGTCGGCCCCGCGCGAGTCACGGAGCCGCGGTCCGCGGGGGTGCGGACTGGCACGCGGGATGCAGCCTGTCGGGCAGGGCGACGGGGTTGCCGGCGCCGGAGACGAGGGGGGAGCGGGCGATGTCGGCACGAAATCTCCTGCCCTGGAACTGGGGGACGAAGAGGGTCCCGGTGCGCGGCGAGGAGCTGCCGCTCCGCTCGCTGCACCGGGAGATGAACCGCTTCTTCGGCGACTTCTCGCGTGACTTCGGCCTGTCGGTCTGGGGCGGCGAGAGCGGGGCGTTCGCGCCCGACATCGATGTGGAGGAGGACGACGACGCGATCCGCGTCGACGTCGAGCTTCCCGGTGTGGACGAGAAGGACGTGGACGTCTCGCTGCGCGACGACCAGCTGGTCGTGCGCGGCGAGAAGCGCGAGGAGCGCACGGAGAAGAGGCGGGGCGAGCGCTGGACGGAGCGGCGCTTCGGCGCCTTCGTCCGCGCGATCCCGCTGCCCTGCGAGGTGGACCGCGAGCGGGTGGAGGCGTCCTTCCGCCGGGGCGTGCTGCACGTGGACCTGCCGAAGACCGCCGAGGCGCGCCGCGAGGGTCGGCGGATCGAGGTCCGGGCGGGCTAGCGAGAGGGAGGAGGACACGATGATTCCGGAACCCGAGGACGAGCGCGATCGGGGCGACGTGTGCAGCGTGTGCGGGGCGCGCGTGGCGGCGGACACGGACCGGGGCTTTGCCTTCGGGACCGAGAACGTGCTGTGCTTCGGTTGCGCCGAGCTGCGCGGGGGACGTTTCGACGCCCGGCGCGACGTATGGGATCCGCCGCCCGACCTCTCGGACGTTCCGGACGAGGCCTACGGCGCGGCCCCCCACGAGATTCGACGGGGTCGCTGACCTCGCGGGAGCAGGATATTGCGGGTGAACAGAGACGAGGCGGTCCGCCGCCAGCTGGAGAGTCGACTCGCGCAGCTGCTGGCGCGGGCCGGGAAGATCGAGGCGGACCTGCGCAAGCCCGGGGACCGGGACTGGCAGGAGCGCGCGACCGAGCGCGCCAACGACGAGGTGCTGGAGCGGCTCGACGCCGCGGAACGCGGCGAGGTGCAGGAGATCCGCGCCGCCCTCGCGCGTCTCGAGGACGGGCGCTATGGGGTGTGCGAGCGCTGCCGCGGCGCGATCTCAGCCGAGCGGCTCTCGGCGCTCCCCGCGACCCAGACCTGCGTTGCCTGCGCGCCGGCCTAGCCCGGGCGGGAGCCCGCCCTCGCTCGCCTGCGGGTCGCTGCGCGTCGGCCGACTCTCGAGTCGGCCTGCTAGCCCCCGCCACCCGGCCAGAAGGTCAACAGCCCGGTCCCCAGCGCCAAGGCCGTTCCGAACAGCGCCACCACCCAGCGGCGCAGCTCGGCGTGCCCGAGCGCGCAGGCGGCGACGCCCTTGAAGGCCAGGTTCGCCATCACGCCGGTCAGCACCAGGCGCCAGCCGATCGCGGGCTCCACGCGACCGAGCTCGAGCATCCGTGCGATCGACAGCGTGATGGCGTCCACGTCGGTCAGGCCGGAGAGCGTCGCCACCGCGTACAGGCCGCGCTCGCCCAGCCATTGGCGGGCCGCGGCGACGCCCAGCAGCACGGCCGCGTAGAGGAGCCCGAAGCCGACCGCCGCACGCAGGTCCGAGGGCGCGTGGTCGAGCCGCGCCATCGGCAGCCGATCGCGCGTGAGGACGTATACGATCGCGCACAGCCCCGCCATGAAGGCGAACATCGCGATCAGCGGGCGAGCCAGCACGCCGAACACGTCCGGGGCCACCAGCGCCGCGAGCAGCAGCATGCGCGGGAGTACCACGGTCGAGGAAAGGGCGAGCACGAGCGCCGTGGCCGGCACGCGGCGGGGCGCGTCGCGCGTGCGCCGCGCATAGCTCACGGTGGTGGCGGTGCTCGAGATCAGCCCTCCGAGCACGCCCGCGGCGATCGTGCCGAGGTTCGGTCCGACCAGCCTGTGGGCGAGATAGGCGCCCAGGCTGATGCTCACGATCAGCACCACCATCGACCAGATCTGGAACGGATTCAGCACCTGGAAGGGGCCGAAGCTGCGGTTCGGCAGTGCGGGCAGGATGACGAGTCCGATCAGCACGAGCTGCATGACCGAGCGCACCTCGTCCTCGCCGATGCGCCGCACGAACTCGTGGAGGGGGCGCTTCCAGTGCAGCAGCACCGCGACGGCGCCGGACACGGCAACCGCGCTGACGGCCTGACCCCGGGCGACCACGGCGCCGACGACGAACATCACCAGCAGCGCCACCTCGGTCGTGATGCCCGTCTCGGGATTCTCGCCGGAGTGGCTCTCCCGGCTTCCGCTCCACACGATCGCCGCCAGGGCGAGGATCCCCGCGGCCAGGAGCCAGCCCCCGAAGGCCGTGGTGAGCTGGGCGGTCAGCGTGCCCAGCAGCGTGACGAGCGGGAAGGTGCGGATCCCCGCCAGCCGCTTCGCCGCCCATTCGCGCTGGAAGCCCACCAGGAGACCGAGGCCCAGCGACAGGGCCAGGTGATAGGTTTGGTTCCAATCCACGGCAGGGGGAAGCTACACCCTCGTCACGAGCTGGCGATCAGTCGCGCACCCAGCGCACGCGCACCAGATTCTCGCGCTCGGCCGAGGTGGGCGGCTGCTCGAGCCGTCCCGAGTAGGCCTTGTGGAGCGCGCGGCCCAGCGCCTGGACGAGCTTGGCGTCGGTCGTCTCGGCGACGAAGCCCTGGGCGGTCTCCTCGATCGCGATCAGGCGCTTGAGCGGGTGGCTCGCGCGCTCGCGCTCCTCCACGTGGCGCATCAGTCGGATCAGCTCATCCCGGTGCGTCAGCGCGAAGGTCCCCTCCGCGCGCAGCTCGCCGGCCGGATAGCGGTCGGTGATCCGCTGGCAGGCCGGACATACCTTCCGGTAGGCGTCGGCCGGCGCGGGCTCCCAGGTCCAGCGCCCCTGTCGATAGCTCGCGCCGCAATCGGGACAGGCGGCGAGCTCCGGATGCTTCTCGACGTCTCCGCCCGCCGGCTCGGGCGTCCGCCGAAGCGGGCGGGGCGCGGCGGACGAGGAGTGCGTGGGGGAGCGCTTGCGACGCATAGTGCGAAACCTCCTTCGCAGCGAACGAGGCGTCCCGCCTCGATGTGTCGCGAGTTGGGACGCGATGGGACACCGCCCACTCGCCCGGCGGGCCGCGCCAGGAGCCGACTCGGAGAGTCGGCCGACGCGCGGCGAGCGACGGCGAGCTCCTGCCGGACTAGGCGGCCTTCTTCTTGCGCCGCACCTTCGGCGGCGGCTGGATCGCCTTCTCGAGCTGACGCAGCAGCTGGACCGTGGCGCGCCGAGCGCGCAGACTCTGCCGCCGCCACTCGCGCTCGCCCTGGGCCTCGAACTGGCCGAGGCGGTGGCTGGCCTCGCGCAGCACGCGCGCAGCCCGACGGCGCGCGTCGCGCCCGTCCTTCTCGATCCGCTTCTCGAGCTGAACGAGGCCGCGGCGCATGCGGCGCGAGAAGTCGCGCAGCGTCGGCGGAAGCTCCGCCTCGAGCTGGCTCAGCGCCGGAGCGCGTTTGCCCGAGCGCTGGGTCTTCTTCTTGCGGCGGACGGCTTTCTTCGAAGATCGGGATGCGGCTGCCACAGTGGGTTCCTCCTGCTCGGGAGTTCTGCAAACCGCATGCCGTTCAGGCCGACTCCCCCATCCGGTCGAACCACTTGTGCAGATCCGCCTCGCCCAGGGTCTCGTGCTCGAGCAGGTCGCGGGCGCTCTCCTCGAGGACGGCCCGGTGATCCGCCAGGATGGCGCGCGCCCGCTGGAAGGCGCCGTTCACGATCTCGCGCAGGGCGCAGTCGATCTCGCGCGCCGTCGCCTCGCTGTAGCGGCGCGGTCGCGGCCAGACGGCGTCGGCACCGCCCCCCGACCCGACGGGCTCGTCGTAGCTCACGGGTCCGAGCTCGGGGACCATGCCGAAGCGGCTCACCATGTTTCGCGCGATCTCGGTGGCGCGCGCCAGGTCGTCGGCGGCTCCGGTCGAGAGCTCGCCGAACACCAGGTCCTCGGCGGCGCGGCCCCCGAGCAGCACCGCGAGCTTGCCCTCGAGCTCGGCGCGGGTCATCAGATAGCGGTCGTCGGTCGGACGTTGGATCGTGTAGCCGAGGGCTCCGATCCCGCGCGCGACGATCGAGACCTTGTGCACGACGTCGCTGCCGGGCAGCGCCGCGGCGACGAGGGCGTGGCCCATCTCGTGGTGCGCGACGAACTCGCGCTCGCGCGGGTTCAGGATCCGGTTCTTCCGCTCCAGGCCCGCCACGATCCGCTCGACGGCGGCGGTGAAGTCGGCCATCGACACGGCTTCGGCGCTGCGACGCGTGGCGACCAGAGCCGCCTCGTTGACCAGGTTCGCGAGGTCGGCCCCGGTGAAGCCCGGAGTGAGCGCCGCGATCGTCTCCGCGTCGACGTCCGGGCTGCTGCGGATCTTCGGCAGGTGGACGCCGAGGATCGCGGCGCGGCCGGCGCGATCGGGCCGGTCGAGCAGGACGTGGCGGTCGAAGCGACCCGCGCGCAGCAGCGCCGGGTCGAGGATCTCCGGCCGGTTGGTGGCGGCGAGCAGCACGATCCCCGAGGTCGGGTCGAAGCCGTCGAGCTCGACCAGCAGCTGGTTCAGCGTCTGCTCCTTCTCGTCGTGGCCCCCGAATCCGCCCGCCGCGCCGCGCGCGCGGCCCAGCGCGTCGAGCTCGTCGACGAAGATGATGCAGGGCGCGTGGGTGCGCGCCTGCTCGAACAGGTCGCGCACGCGCGCCGCACCGACGCCGACGAAGAGCTCGACGAACTCGGAGCCGCTGATCGAGAAGAAGGGCACGCCGGCTTCGCCGGCCACGGCGCGGGCCATCAGCGTCTTGCCGGTGCCCGGCGGACCGACCAGCAGGATGCCCTTCGGGATGTGAGCGCCGAGCCGACCGTAGGCGGTGGGGTCGCGCAGGAAGGCGACCACCTCGCGCAGCTCGATCTTCGCCTCGTCGACGCCCGCCACGTCGTCGAAGCAGACCTTCGTGTCCGACTCGACGTAGACCTTCGCCTTGCTGCGGCCGATCGCGAGCATCCCGCCCCCGGCGCCGAGGTTGCCGGCCATGCGCCGCAGCAGGAACATCCAGACGGCGAAGAACAGGGCGATCGGAACGATCCAGGAGAGCAGGGTCGGCAGCAGGTTGCTCTGGGGCGAGCTCGCGAACTCGACGTCGTGCTTGGCGAGCTCGGCCGCCAGCTCGGGGTCGACGCGCTGGGTCGCGAAGTGCGACTTTCCGTCGCGGGGCTCCTTGAAGCGACCCTCCAGCGTGTTGCCGCTCACCGTCACCTCGGCGATCTGGCCTTCGCCGAGCAGGGTCTGGAACTCGCTGTAGGGGATCCGGTCCACGTTCTGGGAGGAGACCCAGAGATCGCGCAGCATGAACACGCCGAGCAGGGCGAAGAGCACGTAGAAGATCTGGAAGTGGGGGCGCTCTCCCAGGGGCTTCTTCGCGCCGCGTGGCGCGGTGCGGCGAGCGGGATCCGACGGCTCGGTATCGGGACCGGGCCGGGCGCTCGGCTCCGTCGCCGGGCTGCGCGGACGGCGCCACTTCATCGCGCGGCCCCGAAGAGGGAGCCCGGCCCGACCGGTGCGGGCTCGGCCCCGGTCCCGGTGTCGGCCGCGGCGAGCCTCCCGCACTCGTTCTCGCGTCCGCGCACGACGCGTCGCCCGGTGAGCGGGCCGTGCGACTCGGTCACCACCGTACACTGACCCGCGTCGCCGTTCCGCTCGTAGAACAGCACCACCCAGTCGTCGGTGCGACCGAGCTGGTGGGCGCGCGCGGTGTTGGAGAAGAGCGCGGTGAAGTGCCAGCCGTCGCGCTCGGTGTGCAGGATCGGGAGCCACGCGCTGCCCTGGGGGTTGAAGCGGCGCGGCGCGATCCGACGCAGGCGTCCTGCGGCCGCCCGCTCGCGGTAGTCGGCGTCGACGGCCAGCAGGGTGGCGACACCGGGGCGCGGCGCCGCGGCGCCCTCGCGGACGAGCTCACCGCGCAGGGCGCGCCGCCGCGCCGAGCGCGCGAGCACCGACGCGAGCTGCTCGCGCACGGCGCGCACACGCCGCGGCCCGAACCCGCGCACCGACGCGAGGCGACCGTCGTGGGCGGCGGCCTCGAGATCCTCCAGCGTCTCGATGCCGAGCTCCTGGTGCAGGCGTCCGGCCAGCTCGGGCCCGATTCCCGCCACCGTCGCGAGCAGCCGCTCCGGCGACACCTCGCCCTCCAGCCGATCGAGCAGGGTGAGGGTCCCGCGGTGCGCGAGCTCCGCCACGTGGGAGGCGATCGTCGGCCCGATCGTGGGCAGGGCGTCCAGCGCCTCGACGCCACCCTCGCGCAGCACGTCGACCAACGCACGGGGATGGCCGCGAATGGTTCCCGCGGCGCGCCGGTAGGCGTTCACGCGGTAGCGGTTCGCGTCCTGCGCCTCGAGCAGATCGGCCACCCGCTCGAGGACGTCGGCGATCTCCTGGTTCGTGACCAGACGCAGCGGAGTCATCACGGTGCCTGAGACGGATATAGCGCACCGGACGCTCCCGGCGATCCGCGCACCCACCGGCTGCGTCAGGGCTCCGCGACGGGTCGCGAGGCGCCGGCCGCAGACGGCTCGGCGGTCTTCGCCGCGTCCGGGGCAGAGCCCTTCGCCTCGGTGTAGGCCGACGCCGCGCCGTAGCGATAGACGAGCTGGCCCCCGAGATGCCCCGCCGCGACCGCGGCCGCGAGCACGATCGCCATCGCCGCCGTCGCGCTGATCCGCCCCGCGCGCCCGAGCCCACCGGCGAACAGGCCGGTCGCCGTCAGCAGCGCGGTCGCGGCGGCCAGACCGAGGAAGCGCTCGGCGGCCTCCTCGTGCTCCTCGATGTGCCGCTCCGCGACGACGCGCTCCACGCGCTCCTCCTCGTGGTGGCCCGTCTCCAACGCGGCCCACGCCGACAAGGCGAGCGCGAACTGGAACACGACGACCGCCGCCCACGACCGCGCGGGCAGCAGGCCGCGCTGGATCGCGATCAGGAACCCGATCCCGATCAGGGGCATCAGGACGGCGAGCGCCACGGGCAGATGTACGACGGCCGGGTGGAGCGGATCGGGAAGCATGGTGGATGGCACCTCCTTTGCCGGAAGTCTTGCACGGCGCGTGCCGGATTCGCGCCGCTGGCCGAGCGCGGCCGAGCGGCGGGAGGCCACTTCGCGCTGGGCCGACCCGCCCCGAGGCGTCGGGGCCCTGGGGTGCCGAGCCCCAGGCCGGTCCCTAGGCGAGCTCGACGCTCTCGCGGTACTCGGGCGCGTGGGCGGGGAAGCCGAGCTCATCCTGCACCAGGCGGCGCAGCGTGTCGGCGGGGACGGCCTCGCCGTGGGTCACGAACACGCGGCGCGGCGGGCTCTCGCAGGCGCGCAGCCAGGCGAGGATCCCCGCCTGGTCGGCATGGGCCGAGAAGATGTCGAGCTGGATCACCTCGGCCTCGATCGGCACCTGCGCGCCGTGGATCTTCACCTGCTTCGCGCCGTGCACGATCGCATCGCCGCGCGTGCCCGGAGCCCGGCGTAGCCGGCGTCCTCCTCCTGGAGATAGGCGGCGTCGGGCAGCAGGATCTCGCACAGCGCGCGGGTCGGCTCCGAGCAGAGCACCGGGCCGGCGAAGCCGTCGCGCACCAGCGCCGGCAGGTAGCCGCTGTGGTCGATGTGGGCGTGGGTCAGGAGCACCGCGTCGAGGGAGGCGGGGTCGACGGGCAGCTCGGCCCAGTTGCGCAGGCGCAGCGCCTTCACTCCCTGGTAGAGGCCGCAGTCGACCAGCACCCGGGTGTGGTTGGCCTCGAGCAGGTACTTGGATCCGGTGACGGTGCCGGCGGCCCCGAGGAAGGTGAGCTTCACGCGTGCTCCTGGCCGTTGGGGTCCGGCGGCGGCGGATCGAAGATGGAGCGACCCCGTTCGGTGTACCAGTCCCGGATCCTGTGCCAGGTCTCCTCGGCGCTCTCGGCGGTGCAGAACAGCTCGCGGTCGCGGGCCTCGACCACGCTGCGCTCGACGAGGAAGTCGAAGTCGATCGCGCGCTGCCAGAACTCGCGGCCGACGAGCACCACCGGAAGCGGCGCGCGTTTGCCGGTCTGGATCAGGCACAGCGTTTCGAACACCTCGTCGAGGGTCCCGTATCCCCCCGGCAGCGCGACGAGGGCCCGGGCGCGCTGCATGAAATGGAGCTTGCGCAGGGCGAAGTAGCGGAACTGGAAGTGCAGGCCGGGGGTGAGATAGGGGTTGGGCTCCTGCTCGCGGGGCAGCGTGATGTTGAGCCCCACCGACGCCGCCCCGACGTCGTGGGCGCCGCGGTTGGCCGCCTCCATGGCGCCCGGTCCGCCGCCAGTGACGATCAGCAGCCGGTGGTCCTCGGGCCCCTCGCCGCAGCGTCCGACCAGTTGACCGAGCTCGCGCGCGATCGCGTAGTAGCGGCTCTGCTCGACCGCGACGCGCGCCCGGTGCACCGCCCGCGCCGCCAGGGCGTCGTCCGGCCGCCCGGCCGCCCCGCGCTCCACCTCGGCGAGGCGCTCGCGGGCGGTCTCGGGCTCCAAGAGCCGGGTGCTGCCGAAGACCACGACCGTGTGCAGCACGCCGTGATCCGTGAGGGCCAGCTCCGGCTTCAGGTACTCGAGCAGCAGGCGGACCGGTCGCAGCTCGGGGCGGGCGAGCAGGGCGAGGTCGCGATCGGCCCTTCGGTGGGAGGGGCTCGCCATCAGGAGGGCGAGTGCGGCGTCCTCTTCGTCTTGGGTCACATTGGTCCTGAAAGGGGCGGCTCGCCCCAGGCGATCGGGCCGCGGCACGGCGTCCTCCCTTCCCGAGCGACGCCGCGTGCGGTCCACCGCTTGCAGAGCAAGCTGGGTGCCCACGGGAGGTGGCAGGGTGTCCGCGAAGCCGAACGTGACGGTCCTGGGAGGCGGGTTCGCGGGGCTCGAGACCGCGTTCACCCTGCGTCACAACCTGGGGGAGCGGGTCGCGCTGCGCTTGATCTCGGACCGCGACGAGTTCCTGTTCAAGCCCGACACGGTCTACATCCCCTTCGGCCGGGATCCGCTGCGCTGTCGGATCCCGCTCGCCGAGCCCCTGCGGCGCAAGCAGATCGACTGGGTGCACGGGCGGGCGCGCGCGATCGACCCGGAGCGCAAGACGGTCGAAGTGGGGAGGCAGAGCCTCGCCTACGACTATCTCGTGGTCGCGACGGGAGCGGAGATGCGACCGGGGGAGATCCCCGGCCTCGCCGAGCACGCCCACATCGTCTGGACGCCGGAGAACCTGATGGAGCTCGGTGCGGCCCTGGAGCGGGTCGTGCAGCAGGCGCGCGCGCGGCGCCAGCAGCAGATCCTGTTCGCCGTCCCTCCCAACAACCGCTGCGCCGGTCCGCTCTACGAGCTGGCCCTGATGATCGACACCTGGCTCCGCCGCGGCGGGGACCGCGATCCCGTGGACCTCGTCTGGACCACCTACGAGGACAGCTTCCTCCAGGCCTTCGGTCCGCGGCTGCACACCGTGGTGCGCGAGGAGTTCGAGCAGCGGGACATCGAGGGCATCCACAACACGCGCATCGAGGCGGTCGAGCCCGGCGTCGCCCACTACGACGGCGGCGTCGAGCGCTCCTTCGACCTGCTGATCACCTTCCCGCCCAGCGTGGCCGGAACCGCGTTCCCGGGACTTCCCGCAGACGACCGCGGCTTCCTCCGCGTCGAGCCCGCCGGCCGTCGGGTGAAGGGATCGGAGGACCTGTTCGCCGTCGGAGACGCGTCCAATTTCCCGATCAAGCAGGCGTTCCTCGCGCTGCTCCAGGCCGACGCGGCCGCGGAGCATCTCTCGGCCGAGCTCGAGAGCCGCGAGCCCGAGTTCGACTTCGAGCCGCTCACCCTGTGCGTGATCGACGAGCTGAACAAGGCGACCTTCGCCCAGGTGCCGCTGCGTTACACGGGCGAGCCGGACCATCCGATCGACGTCGACACGCGGGACGACGAGCACTACAAGGTCGGCGTGTCGCCGCTCTGGCGGGTGGCGAAGACGGCGCTCGGACTCTACCTGCCCTGGCGCTTCGGGCGCGGCGAGCCTTTCTACCAAGGGATGGCCTGGGAGGCGATGGACCTCGGCCTGAAGGTCATGGCGAAGGCGCTCGCCCGCTAGGCCGATGGACGCGCCGGAAACGAAGGGTCCGCCCGATCCGGCGCCCGCCGAGCGGCAACCGATCCTCGCCCGGGTGGTGGACGTGTTCCTGCGCGGACACCTGCCCGTGTGGCTCCTGGGCGCGTCCCTCGTCGCGGGCGCCTTCGCGCTCGCGGCGACACCGCGCGAGGAGGAGCCCCAGATCGTCGTACCGATGGCCGACGTGTACGTCAGCGCGCCGGGTCTCGCCGTGGAGGAGGTCGAGCGGCAGATCGCGACGCGCCTGGAGAAGCTCTTCCTCCAGATCGACGGGGTCGAGCACGTGTACTCGGCGTCGTATCCGGGGCGCGCGGTGGTCACGGTGCGCTTCTTCGTCGGAGAGGATCGGGAGAAGAGCCTGCTCCGGCTCCACGACAAGCTGCAATCGAACACCGATCGGATTCCCCCTGGCGTTCAGTCGTGGGTCGTGAAGCCGATCGAGATCGACGACGTGCCGATCCTGGTCGCGACCCTCTGGAGCGAACGCCCCGACACGGTCGACGACCACGCGCTGCGTCGGATCGCCGAGGAGCTCGAGATCAAGCTCCAGGCGGTTCCGGGGACGAACCGGACCGAGGTGGTCGGCGGGCGACCCCGCGCAGTGCGCGTCGAGCTGGACCCCGACGCGCTCGCCGGGCGCCGGACCTCGGCGCTAGACGTGGCCTGGGCGCTCGGGGTCTCCAACGTCCGTCGGCCCGCGGGAGACTTCGATCGCCTCGACGTCCACACTCCCGTCGAAGGAGGCGATTTCGCCACGGACGCGGACGCGCTCCGGCGGCTCGTCGTGAACGTGGTGGACGGCCTGCCGGTGCGCCTGGGCGAGGTGGCCCAGGTCGTCGACGGCCCCGCCGAGCGCGAGAGCTACACCTGGATCGGCTTCGGCCCCGCCGAGATCGAGGAGTCCGCGCGGGTGACCGACGGCGCCTTCTTCCCGGCGGTGCACGTGGCGGTCGCGAAGCAGCGCGGCACCAACGCCGTCGTCGTGGCGCGCCGGGTCGAGGCGCGCATCCGCGAGCTCGCCCCCGTGCTGCTGCCGGCCGGCGTCCAGGTGCGCATCACCCGCAACCAGGGAGAGACCGCGGACGCCAAGGTGAACGAGCTGCTCGAGGGGCTGCTCGTGGCGATCGTGATCGTGATCGGGCTCATCGCCTACAGCCTGGGCTGGCGCGAGGGGCTGGTGGTGGCCGTCGCCGTGCCGGTCACCTTCGCGCTGACGCTGCTGCTGAACCTCGCCGCCGGATACACGATCAATCGGGTCACCCTGTTCGCGCTGATCCTCTCTCTCGGGCTCGTGGTCGACGACCCGATCGTCGACGTGGAGAACATCCACCGCCACCTGCGCATGGGACGGGAGCCGCCCCTCGAGGCGGTGCGCCGGGCGGTGAACGAGGTCCGCCCTCCGATCCTGCTCGCCACCCTCGCGGTGATCGTGTCCTTCCTGCCGATGACCTTCATCACCGGGATGATGGGCCCCTACATGCGTCCGATGGCCCTCAACGTCCCGGTGGCGATGGCGATGTCGATGGTCGTCGCGTTCACGATCACCCCCTGGCTCGCCTATCACGCCCTGCGCCGCAGCGTGCGGGCCCGGCCGGAGGAAGAGACCGGAAGCGACGACGCGGCGCCCCTCTACCGCCTCTACGAGCGGGTGCTCGGTCCATTCCTCGACTCTGCGCGCGCGGCGCGCGCGCTGTTCGTCGCCACCGCGCTGCTGTTCGCGGCCGCCGCGGGGCTCGTCGCCCTGCGCGCGGTGCCGCTCAAGATGCTCCCCTTCGACAACAAGAACGAGATCCAGGTGCTGCTCGACGCTCCCGAGGGCACCACGCTCGAGCGCACCGACGCGACGGTGCGCAGCCTCGCAGAGGTACTGCGCCGGGCGCCCGAGGTGCGCGACTTCACGGTCTACACCGGCGTGGGATCGCCGATGGACTTCAACGGGCTGGTCCGCCACTACTATCTGCGGCGCGCCCCCGAGCTCGCCGACATCCGGGTGAACCTGGTGCCGAAGCGGCGACGCGCGATGCAGTCCCACGAGCTGGCGCTGCGCCTGCGCCGCGAGCTGGAGGCGGTGGCCGACGCCGCGGGCTCGCGCATTGCGATCGTGGAGGTGCCGCCCGGACCGCCGGTGCTGGCCACGCTCACGGGCGAGATCAGCGCGGACCCGGGGGTGCCCTACCCGGAGATCCGCCGCGCGGCTCGCGCCCTGGAGCGCCGTCTCCGCGAGGAGCCCGGAGTCGGCGACGTCGATTCGACGGTCGGGGATCCCTCCCAGCGGCTCGTGTTCGTCACCGATCAGGAGAAGGCGGCGCTCTCTGGCGTGGCCGTGGCGGACGTCGCTGCCACGCTCGAGGTCGCGCTCGCCGGCAGCGATGCCACCCAGCTCCACGTCCCGGGCGAGGTGAATCCGCTGCCCGTCCGCCTGCGGCTGCCGCGCGCGGCGCGCTCCGGTGTCGAGCCGCTGCTCGCGATCGCGGTGATGGGTCGGCCCGGCGTGGTCAAGGAGGTCGACGACGGGGGCGGCGTGCGCGACGCGCCGACGCCGATCGTGCGGCTCGGCGAGCTGGGCCGCTTCGAGGTCCGGCCCGTCGAGCGGCCGATCCTGCACAAGGACCTGCGCCGCGTGGCCTGGGTCTACGCCGAGCCCGTGGGACGCGCGCCCGCCGAGGTGGCCGCGGATCTGGCGGCCGACCTGTTCGATGGCGCGCCGCCCGTGTCGGCGGGGCCGCGCACCCCGCGGCCGCTCGCCTTTCGCACCTACCTGGCGAGCGGCGGCGGGCTCCCGTGGTCGCTGCCGCAGGGGACCCATCTCTCCTGGACGAGCGAGGGGGAGCTCGACATCACGCGCGACGTGTTCCGAGACCTGGGCATCGCCTTCGCCGTGGCCCTGGTCGGAATCTACGGGATCCTCATCTACCAGACGGCGAGCTACGCGATGCCCCTGATCCTGATGATCTCGATTCCACTGACGCTGATCGGCATCATGCCCGGCTTCTGGGCGCTCAAGGCATTCTCGGGCGGCGACGTGGGCGGCTTCGCGGATCCCACCTTCTTCACCGCGACGGCCATGATCGGCATGATCGCCCTCGCGGGCATCGCCGTGCGCAACGCCATCCTGCTGATCGAGTTCCTGCACGTGGGGCTGCGGCGGGGCGACGACCTGCGGGATGCGACGCTGCGCGCAGGGGCGGTGCGCACCCGTCCCATCCTGCTGACCGCCGGCACCGCGATGCTCGCCGCCGTTCCGATCACGCTCGACCCGATCTTCTCGGGCCTCGCGTGGGCGCTGATCTTCGGCCTGCTCGTCTCGACGGCCTTCACGCTGCTCGTCGTGCCGGCCGTCTACTACCGCGTCTACCGCGACCGCCCGGGGCACGGGCTGGGGTCCCCGGGCGCAGGGGAGGGCGCATGAGTCCCGTCGCACGTCGCGTCGTGGAGGTGGGGATCGGCCTCGCCGTGCTGATCGCCGCCGTCAGCGCGCTCTCCGGCGGGTGCGGGGAGCGCGTGGAGCCGGGCGTGGTGGCGGTGCAGGGGATCGCGGCCGCGGGGCAGCCGGTCGCGGTGGAGGACGAGACGGAGACCGCGGTCGAGTGGGCGAGCGGTCAGGTGGCGTCCGCTCGCCAGACCGCGGTGGCCTCCCGGGTACTGGCGCGGATCGAGGACGTGCGGGTGCGCGCCGGATCGCCCGTGGCCGAGGGCGATGTGCTGGTCGTGCTCGACGCGCGCGACCTGGGGGCGCGGCTGGGGGAGACCGAGGAGGCGCTGCGCGCGGCTCAGGCCCGCCTCGAGCTCGCGCAAAGCGACTACGCCCGGGTCCAGGAGCTCTTCGGCAGTGGCGTCGTCCCCCAGCAGCGACTCGATCAGGCGAGCTCCGCGCTGCGCGCCGCGACGGCCGAGGTCGCGGCGCGGGCGGAGGCACGCGAGCAGGCCCGTGCCGGCCGCTCCTTCGCGGAGATCCGCTCGCCCGTCACCGGCCGCGTCGTCGATCGGCTCGCCGAGCCGGGCGACACCGCCGTGCCGGGCCAGCCCCTGATGCGCATCTACGATCCCAGCCTGCTGCGCGTGGAGGTGCCCGTACGCGAGTCGCTGGCGGTCGCGCTCGCCGTGGGCGACGTGCTGCGCGTGGAGGTGCCGGCGCTCGACGAGACGCTCGAAGGGCCGATCGACGAGCTGGTGCCCTTCGCCGAGCCCGGCGCGCGAACGCTGCTGGTGAAGGTGCGGCTGCCTCGCACCGACGGGCGCCTGTTCGCGGGCATGTTCGCCCGCGTGGCGATTCCGGCCGGCGTCCGTCGGCGGATCGTCGTCCCCGAGCGGGCGGTCCAACGGGTGGGCCAGCTCGAGTCGGTCCTCGTGGTTTCGGAGAGCGGCGAGGTGGAGCGCCGGATGGTGACGACGGGGCAGCGGGCCGGAGCCGCCCGGGTGGAGGTTCTGAGCGGCCTGACGCCGGGTGAGCGCGTGCTCGTCGCGGACGCGGAGCCGCCCGCGGAGGGCGGCGGGGAAGGGAGCCGACCATGATCCGCACTTGTCCCGGCTGCGGCCGCAAGAACCGGGTTCCCCCCGAAAAGCTCGCGAGCGAGGGGCGCTGCGGAGCGTGTCACGCGCCGCTCCCGCCGCTCGCCGAGCCCCTCGACGTGGGGCCCGCCGAGCTGGAGGCGATCGCGCAGGCCGCGCCGGTGCCGATCCTCATCGACTTCTGGGCCGAGTGGTGCGGACCGTGTCGCGCGGCGGCGCCCGAGGTGCGTCGCGCGGCCGCGGAGATGAGCGGGAGGGCGCTGGTGCTGAAGGTCGACACCGAGTCCCACCCCGCGCTCGCCCAGCGCTTCGGGGTGCGCGGCATCCCCCACTTCGTCGTGATGCGCAGCGGCGAGACCGTCGATCAGCAGTCGGGCCTGGTGGACCACCGGGAGCTGCGCAGACGCCTGGAACAGGCCGGGGCCTGAGGGCCCTCGCGCTCAGCGACGCTCGATCGCCGCGGTGTTCACGACCAGGTCGCCCGATTCCCGCAGCGCCGCCTCGCGTGCGTCGAGCCAGGACTGGGTGCGCAGGTTGCGCTTCGCCTCGAGCAGCTCTTCGCGCTTGGCTTCCACGCGCTCGTCGATCTGCTCCTCGGTCGGCTCGCTGCGCTCGACCACCTGGACGAGCGCGAACCGGTCTCCCACTTCGAAGACCTCGGGCGAGCTCTCGCCCGGCTCGAGCGCGAAGGCCGCCGCCAGCAGCTCGGGAGCGGCGCCGAGCCCCGGCACGAAGCCATTGGGCGAGCGCCGAACGCCGAAGTCGGACGACACCTCGAGACCCTGGGCCGCCCCCGCCTCCTTCAGCGACTGGCCGCCACGGATCGCCGCGGCGAGCCGATCCGCCTCGGCGCGCGCGCGGTCGCGCAGCGCTTCCTCGCGCAGCAGGTCTGCCGCGATCTGCTCGCGCACCTCCTCGAGCGGGCGCGACACCGCCTCCTCCCGCTCCTCGACCCGGATCAGGTGGAAGCCGAAGTCGGTGCGCACGGGCTCGCTGATCTCGCCGGGCTGGAGCGCGAAGGCCGCCCGCTCGAAGTCGGGCACCATCTGGCCGCGCGCGAAGAACCCCAGATCACCGCCGTTCGCCTGGGAGCCCGGGTCCTGGGAGACCTCCCGGGCCACGTCCTCGAAGGCCTCCCCGGCGGCGATGCGCGCGGCCGCGGCCTCGATGTCCGCCTTCGCCTGGGCCACCTCCTCCGGGGACGCGTCGCGCGACACCGAGCGCAGGATGTGCCGTGCGCGCACCCGCTCGGGCCGGTTGAACTCCGCGTTTCGCTCGTGGTAGCGCTGGGCGACCTGGTCCGGACGCGTGGTGAGGACCTCCTGGATCGCCTCCTCTCCGATCTCCGGCGCCTCTCCGTCGCTGTCGATGCCGACCTCGACGGTGGCGATCCGCACCTCCTCCAGCTCGCGCCGCACCACCTCGCGCGCCTCACCGGGAGAGACCTCGGGCTGGCTGGAGAGCAGGGACACCATCTTCGCCGCCAGCAGGGCCAGGCGGCGATCTTCCATGAAGGCGCGCTGGCTGCCGTAGTTGTACTCGGCGAAGGCCTCGAAGCGCTCGCGGTCGAAGCGGCCCCCCTCGTCCCGGAAGCCCGGCTCCGAGAGCACGAGCTGCTCGATCTCGCGCTTGGTCACCTGGAGGCCCATCTCCTCGGCGGCCGAAGCCAGGAGCCCCTCCTGCACCAGCTCTCGCGTGGCGACGTCGTCGAGAGCGTCGCGGAGCGCGCGGGCGTCGAACTGGTCCCCCAGCTGATCCTGGAGCATCGCCTCGCGCCGGGCCCGCACGCGCTCGAACTCCTGGGTCCCGAACTGGTAGGGACCCACGCGCACCACGTCTCGCGAGGTGGAGAAGCTCATCGGGCCCTGGAGACCCAGGAACACCACGAATACCCCGCCCACCCCGATCACGATCAGCGCTGTGAGCCAGCGACGACCTCCGCGCAGCATTCGCAGCAAATCGGTCCCTCCCGGCTCATCTCCGGGCGCGCTTCGGTCGAAGAAGTGCCCGGAGGGAAGGCGGGAGACTACGAAGAGGCGGTCGCCCGAGCAACCGGACGCCGGTCTTCGCGCGCGCATCGCTTGAACCCCCCGGAGCGGGCTGATAGCATCGCGCGCAAGCGCGGTGGGTGGGGGAAACGGCGTTGAAATCCGCCTACTTAGCTGCGCTGAAGCCTGGACGCGTCGACCGTTGCAGGCGTTTCGCCAGAACGGAGACCGTCCAGCCGCCACGTGGGGGGGCATCGTGATCCTCGACCCGATTCTCGGCTGGTTCTCGAGCGACCTGGCGATCGATCTCGGCACGGCCAACACGGTCGTGTACGCGAAGGGCCAGGGCATCGTCGTTTCGGAACCCTCGGTCGTCGCCGTCGCGCGCGACGGCCGTGGGATCGACAAGGTGCGAGCCGTCGGCAAGGCGGCGAAGGAGATGCTAGGCCGCACCCCGGGCAACATCGTGGCGATCCGACCGATGAAGGACGGCGTGATCGCCGACTTCGAGATCACCGAGGCGATGCTGCGCTACTTCATCGCCCGCGTTCACGACCGCAAGCGGCTGGTGCGTCCGCGCATCGTGATCGCCGTGCCCTCGGGCATCACGTCGGTCGAGAAGCGCGCGGTGCGCGAGTCGGCGATGTCGGCCGGCGCCCGCGAGGTGTACCTGATCGACGAGCCGATGGCGGCCGCGATCGGAGCCGGGCTGCCGGTGACCGAGCCCTCGGGCAACATGATCATCGACATCGGCGGCGGCACCACCGAGGTCGCGGTGATCTCGCTCTCGGGCATCGTCTACTCGAACTCGGCGCGCGTAGGCGGCGACAAGATGGACGAGGCGATCATCAACTACGTCAAGCGGAAGTACAATCTGCTGGTCGGTGAGCGCACCGCCGAGTTGATCAAGATCAACATCGGTTGCGCCTGTCTCTCCGACGAGAACGCATCGATGGAGGTGAAGGGTCGCGACCTCGTCGCGGGCGTTCCCAAGATCCTGGAGATCAAGGCCGAGGAGGTGCGCGAGGCGCTCTCGGAGCCCGTGAACCAGGTGGTCGAGGCGGCGAAGATCGCGCTCGAGCGCACGCCCCCCGAGCTGGCGGCCGACATCGTCGACAAGGGCATCGTCCTCGTCGGCGGTGGCGCCCAGCTTCGCAACCTCGACGTGTTGCTCCGGGAGGCGACGGGCCTCCCGGTCATGCTGGCAGAGGATCCCCTCACCGCTGTCGCCATCGGGACCGGGCGAACACTCGACGAAATGTCCCTGTTGAGGGAAGTCGCGATTCGTTCCTGACGCCGGTCCGGCGCAGGTGTCATGACCGAGATCCGAAGTCGGGTGTTGCTCGCCGGCCTTACGGCCGTGTTGATCGGGATCGCCCTGATCAACATGGTCGTCGATCGCCGGGCGCTCCAGGAGGGCGGCCGCGAGCTGTCCTGGTGGAGCGGGCTGGTGCTCGACGTGGCCGTTCCACTCCAGAAGGCGATCGCCATGCCCCTGACGATGGCGCGCGACGGCTGGGGCGAGTACGTGGCCCTGGTCGGGGTGCGCCGCGAGAACGGGGATCTGCGCGACGAGCTGGCGGTCGCCAGGGACGAGAACCTCCAGCTGCGCGAGGCGCTCGTGGCCAGCGGTCGGCTCGAGCGGATCGCCGCGATGCGCGAGGGCTTCGACATTCCGATGCTGCCGGCCGAGCTGGTCGGGCTCGACGCCTCGAGCTGGTTCCGCTCGGTGCTGCTCGATCGCGGCCGCCACCACGGCGTGCACGCGGGCATGCCGCTCGTCTGCGAAGACGGCCTCGTGGGCCTGGTGACCGCGACCTCGCGCAAGGCCGCTCGCGGCATGCTGCTGCTCGACCGGCAGAGCGCAGTGGGCGCGATGGTGCAGCGCAGCCGTACGCGCGGCATCGTCCGCGGGACCGGGGACGGGCTCGTGTTCGAGTTCGAAGGCCGCGAGACCGACGTCGCCCCCGGCGACCTCCTGATCACCTCGGGCCTGGGCGGCGTCTTTCCGAAGGGACTGCGGATCGGGGCGATCACGACCGTCCAGGAGGGGGGCACGCCGCTGATGCGCGAGGCCCGGGTGGAGCCCGCCGTGGACTTCGGTCGCCTCGAGCAGGTGTTCGTGATGCTGCGGCGCGGCGCCACCATGGATCTGCTCTACGCCACCGAGGGCGGAGACCTGAACGAGGAGGACCTCGCGCCCGGGGACGACTCGTGAAACGCATCGTCGGGGTCGTGAGCCTGGTGCTGCTCGCGCCGATCCTGCAGGGTGCCCTCGCGCCCTACCTGCCGACGGCCTTCCGGCCCGACCTCACCCTGCTGGTCGTGCTGGGGATCGCGCTCTACTGGCGCAACACGGGCACGGGCCTGGTGTTCGCGACGCTGTGCGGCTTCGTGGTGGATCTGCTGTCGGGCGGGCTGCTCGGCCAGCACGCGCTGCTCTCGGTGCTGGTGTTCGCCGGCTCGCGGGCCCTCTCGGTCCAGGTCAACCTGGTCGGCGCCTTCCCCCGGATGCTGTTCGTCGTCGCCCTCACCGCGGTGCACGCGTTCGTCGTCGCCGGTCTCACCGCCTTCTTCACGCCCGACGCCGGCTTCGGCGTGCCGCCCCTGCACACCCTGGGGCCGCTCCTGTTCGCCAATGCGGTCGTCTCGCCCGCGGTGATCGCGGCAGTGGCGGTGTGCGTCGCCTGGATCGGCGGGGACGAGACCCCCCGCCGCCTGCTTCGCCTCCAGACGCGGAGCTGGGTCTCTTGATCGGCCCCGACCAGCGGCTCGGGGGCGGGGAGTCGCTCATCCACGGCCGGATCCCCTGGATCGCGGCCTTCATCCTGCTGGTCTTCGCGGTCTTCTTCGCGCGCCTGTTCCAGCTCCAGGTGATCCAGACCGACGACCTGCGCTTGCGCTCGGTGCGCAATTCGGTGCGGACGTTGCCGATCGAGGCGCCGCGCGGCGACATCCTCGACCGCGACGGTCGGATCCTCGCCACGACGCGCCCCGCTTTCGGCGTCCAGCTGATCCCCAATGACGTGCGCCATCCCGAGACGGTGCTGCCGGTGCTGGCGCAGCTCCTCGACCGCGATCCGGACCAGCTGCGGGAGGAGATCGGCACCCCGCACGGCCGGTTGCGCTTCCAGCCGATCCGGCTCGCCGGCGATCTCTCCTTCGACAGCCTGACCCGGGTCGAGTCGCACCTCTACGCCCTCTCCGGGGTGGTCACCGATGTGCGTCCCCGGCGTCACTACGTCGGCGGCGAGCTGGCCTCCCACGTGCTCGGCTTCATCGGGGAGGTCTCCGGCTCCCAGCTGTCCTCGTCCCGCTACGCCGACTACCGGCAGGGCGACGTGATCGGACAGGCCGGGGTGGAGCAGCTCGAGGAGGAGGCGCTGCGCGGCCTGGCCGGCGGGCGCAACCAGATCGTCGACGTCGCCGGTCGGGTCGTCGGGGTGATCGACGAGATCGCGCCGGTGCGGGGCGGCAGCGTGCAGCTGACCCTGGACCTCGACCTCCAGCAGGCCGCCGAGGACGCGTTCCTGCCCGACGTGCTCGGCGAGCGGACCCGGATCGGGGCGGCGGTGGCGCTCGACGTCCACACGGGCGACGTCCTGGCGCTGGTGTCGAAGCCGTCCTTCGATCCCAACTCCTTCGCGGGCGGAATCGACGCCGAGACCTGGAAGCAGCTCACCACGGACCGCTGGAAGCCGATCCAGAACCGTGCGATCTCGGGTCAGTACCCGCCCGGCTCGACCTACAAGGCGCTGGTCGCGGCGGCGGGACTCGCGGACGGCGTGATCGATCCGGAGCGCCGCATCTTCTGTCCCGGCTACACGCGCGTAAACGGCCGCACCTATCGCTGCTGGAAGCGGGGCGGTCACGGCTCGGTGGACTTGCACAAGGCCCTGGTCGAGTCGTGCGACGTGTACTTCTACGAGGTGGGAAAGGAGCTCGGCGTCGACCGGCTGGCGTTCTTCGCCAACGGGTTCAACCTCGGGCGGCTCACCGGGATCCGGCTGCCCCAGGAGATGCCCGGGCTGGTGCCGACGCGCGCCTGGAAGGAGCGCCGCTTCCACGAGCCCTGGGTGCCCGGCGAGACGATCTCCGCCTCGATCGGCCAGGGCTTCAACCTGACCACGCCGCTGCAGCTGGCCGTCGCCTACGGGGCGATCGCCAACGGGGGGACGCTGATGCGCCCGCGGCTGCTTCTGCGCGTGGCCGACTCCGAGGGCCGTCTCGTCGACGGCCCGCCGCCCGAGGTGCTGGGGACCGTGCCCGTGTCGCGCGAGCACCTGGCTCTGGTGCGCTCTGCTCTCGAAGGGGTCGTGAACGAACTGCACGGCACCGGCGCGCGCGCACGGGTGCCGGGGGTCCGCGTCGCGGGGAAGACCGGCACCGCCCAGGTGGTGGGCCTGAAGCACACCGAGGGGCTCGACGAGGACGAGATCGCCTTCGAGCACCGCGACCACGCCTGGTTCGTCGGCTTCGCGCCCGCGAACGCGCCCGAGATCGTGGTGGCCGCGGTCGTCGAGCACGGGGGCCACGGCGGCTCGGCCGCGGGGCCGATCGTGCAGAAGGTGCTGGCCCGCTACTTCGAGAAGCGCGCCGTGCAGCAGGTACCCTCCCAGGTGGCCATGCGCGACTTCGAGGTCGATCTTGCTGCGCATTGACCGGCGCTCGATCCAGAACTTCGACTGGACGCTGCTCGCGCTGATCACGGCGCTGCTCGCCGCGGGTCTCGTGAATCTCTACTCCGCCACCGGATCCAACGACGGATTCTCGGGCGAGATGCGCCGGCAGCTGATGTCGCTCGCCCTCGGCGGCGCCCTGGCGTTCTTCTTCGCGGTCGTCGACTACCGCCACTTCGAGCGCTTCGCGCTGCCCGCCTTCTGCGTCGCCCTGAGTCTGATCGCGATCACCCTGATCGTCGCGCCGCTCACCCGTGGCTCCCAGAGCTGGCTCTTCGGCGGGCGGGTGCAGCCCGCGGAGCTGGCCAAGGTGGCGCTCGTCCTCACGCTCGCCCGCTACTTCCAACGCCACCCGCCCGGGGAGACGACCCGCCTGCGCGATCTGCTGTGGCCCGGAGCGATCGTGGCGCTCCCGGTCGGCCTGATCGTGGCCCAGCGGGACATGGGCGTGGCGCTGCTCACCCTGCTGATCGGCGCCACCTATCTCTTCCTGGTGCGCATCCCGTTCCGGGCCTGGCTCGGGGTGGCGGTGCTCGCCGTCGCCGCGCTGGCGGCGCTGTGGACCTTCGCGCTCGCTCCCTACCAGAAGGAGCGCATCCTCGCCGTCGTCGACCCGGGGCGCGACCCGCTCGCCTCGGGCTACCAGGTCACCCAGTCGCGCATCGCGATCGGCTCGGGCGGCCTGCTGGGCACCGGCTATCGGGACGGCACCCAGAACCAGCTGCGCTTCCTTCCCACCCGCCACACCGACTTCGCGTTCTCGGTGCTGGCCGAGGAGTGGGGCTTCGTGGGCAGCTGTGTGACGCTGGGCCTGTACGCGACGCTCCTGGTCTGGGGGCTGGTCGTGGCGCGCAGCTCGAAGGACGAGTTCGGGGCCCTGCTGGCGATCGGCGTGGTGGGGTGCCTGTTCTGGCCTGCGGTCCTGAACGTGGCGATGGTGCTCGGCCTCGCCCCGGTGATCGGGGTCCCGCTGCCGATGTTCTCCTACGGCGGCTCGGCCCTGGTCGTGACGATGGCTCTGCTCGGCCTGCTGATGAACGTCTCGATGCGGCGCTACGTCTTCTAGGACGCCCAGCGACGCGCTGCGTGACGGCGACGCGCTTCGATGTCGGCGCTTCGCTCGGCTGGAGTGACGCGCGGCGTGTCTTCGGGCAGGCGATCGCGGAGCTCGGAGACCTTCACGAGCGTCGCGGTGGGAACCGGGTTCTTCTCCGCGGCGAGCTTATAGCGGTAGATGATCACCCCCTCCGGATGCCCGGCCGGGTCGAGCCAGTTCGGGACGCCGGGATCTGCCAGTGCGATCACCAGGCGGTAGGTCCATCGCTGCTGCGGACGGCCTGATGCCCGTTGAGGCTCGACGTGTGGTTCACGTAGTCGAGCGACTCCCACCAGAAGTTCCCGAGCTCGAAGCTCCACAAGTGGGCGTCGGGCTCGTCGAGCTCGATCAACAGCGCCTCGTCCCGGGCGAGCTGGAACCAGCCGCTGCCGTAGGCGTTCTCCTGGATCCCCTCGCCCGGCGCGACGGCCGGCGGTCCCAGCCGATTCACCAGTTGTTCGCGGACCTGCTGGGACGGGGCGAACCAGCGCGGCACGTACGCCGCGAACCCCTCGGCGATCTCCGCGAGACGAGCGTCCATCTCGGCCGGGGTCGGAGGCGCGGCGGGGCCCGGGTCGTCCAGGCGTTCGATCGCGAGCTCCGAGGGCCGCTCCGCATCCCAGCCGTAGAAGTTCTCGCGGACGATCAGCTCGCGGGCCCGCGGGTCGAGACGCAGCCAGGCGCCCTCCCACTCTTCGGGGCGCTCGCGGCTCACCACCACCTCGAACGCCCCGCCCTCCGTCCCGCGCATCGCGTCCAGGCTCAGCGAGTCGTAGGCCGCGAACGCGGGGCGGCTCGAGATGAGCTGGATCGCGATGTGATGGGCGGTCCCGAGCGTCCCGAACAGGCGGTAGCTCCCGTCGCTGCGCAGCCGAGCGACCGTGTACTTGGCGTCGGCGCTGTCCATCCCGAACTTGCGCAGCTTGTGCGAGTACAGGGTGATGAGGGGTGGCGCGCTGGCTGCATCGAGCACCTCGTCGATCGTCACTGCGAGCCGCTGGAGCAGGTAGCGGTAGCCTTCCGCGCGGTCGACGGGCGAGTTGGGGAGGTCCGCGCGGAGCACCTCCTTCCCCACCTCCCCCAGGCGCTCGCAGAATGCCTCCCGCGACGCCCCGGTCATCAGGCGCTCCTCGGCGGTCTCCGCGTGGGACGCGCTGGTGGGCGACACTCCCGCTAGCGCGGCGAGCACGGCGATCCGGCTTCGAATCATGACGGGCCTCCTTGGCGCGGCGTCGACGAGACGGGGCGACTCGCTTGACGCACCGCAGAGCCTGTCGTAGCACCCTCGCCGGATCTCCGTCGGAGGGTCGAAGATGAAGGATCTGTCGGGCCGGGTCGCCGTCGTCACCGGGGCGAGCACGGGCATCGGCCGTGCGATCGCCGCCGCCTTCGCCCGGCAGGGCATGCGCGTCGTGCTCGCGAGCCAGAATCCGCGGCGCCTGGAGGACGCGGCCGAGGCGATCCGCGCTCTCGGCGGGGAGGTGCTCGCCGTGCCGACCGACGTCGGGGACCGCGCTGCGGTCGAGCGCCTGGCCGGAGCCACCCTCGAGGCCTTCGGCGCCGTCCACGTGCTGGTGAACAACGCCGGCGTCTTCGCCCCGGGCTACGCCTGGGAGATATCGGGCGAGGACTGGAAGTGGGTGGTCGACGTGAACCTGTGGGGCACCGTCTATGGCCTCCAGGCCTTCGTGCCGCACCTGCTCGCCCAGCCCGAGGGCCACGTGGTGAACGTCTCCTCGGCGGGCGGCCTGATGACGACCCCCGCCCACGGTCCCTACACGGCCACCAAGCACGCGATCGTCGGACTGTCGAAGGGCCTGCGCGCCGAGCTCGCCATGAAGGGAGGAAGCGTGGGTGTCACGCTCGTGTGTCCGGGAATGGTGGACACGCCGATCCTCTCCCAACCCGAGAAGACGGGTCCCGGCGGCAGGCCGCGCGGCCGGCTCGCCCTGGCGCCGGAGGTGCAGGGCGTCTGGGACGCGATCGCCGCGGCCATGGAGACGGGCATCCCGGCCGACGACGTGGGCGCCATGGTGGTCGACGCGATCCGCGACGGGCGCTTCTGGCTGCTGCCCAATGCCGAGCAGTTCTTCGGCGTCTTCGAGCAGGAGCTCGCGGAGCTCGAACGGGGCGCGTGAGCGCGTCGTCGAGGGCGCCGACGCGATGGGAGCGCCGAGCGTCTTCGTCTACGATCTCGACGTGTCGGACTCCCTCGTCACCCGCACGCGCTCCCGACCGCGCATCGGCGCATTCTTCGACATGGACAAGACGCTGATCGCCCAGAACTCGGGAACGCTGCTGATGAAGCACCGCTACCAGCGGGGCGAGATCGGGAACATGGAGGTGCTCCGGGGGGCGGCCACTTATCTCCAGTACAAGCTCGGCGTGCTCGACATCCGCCGCTTCACCGTGAGTGCGCTCGCCGAGTTCCGCGGGCGCAACGAGGACGAGTTGGCGAATCAGGCGCGGGAGTGGTTCGACGAGCTGGTGGAGCCGACGCTCTATCCCGAGGCGGAGCGGCTGGTGCGCGAGCACGAGGCGGCCGGCCACGTGGTGGCGATCGTCTCCGGGGCCACCAAGTTCGTGGTGCGCCCGCTCGCCGAACGCCTCGGGATCCGCCACATGCTCTACACGAGGCTGGAGGTGGAGGAGGGCTGCTTCACGGGGCGGGTGATCGAGCCGATCTGCTTCGAGGAGGGGAAGATCTACTGGCTCCAGCAGCTGATCGAAGAGGAGGGCATCGATCTGGCGAAGAGCTGGTTCTACACCGACTCGATCACCGATCGCCCGCTGCTCGACCTGGTCGCCCACCCGGTCGCGGTCAACCCCGACCCGATGCTCTACCGGCAGGCCGTGCGCCGCGGCTGGCCCGTCCGCTTCTTCACGCCGCCCGAAGCCGGGCGGTAGTCCAGCAGGGGCCCGCCTTCGCTCGCCTGCGGCTCGCCGCGCGTCGGCCGACTCTCGAGTCGGCCTCCTTGCGGCTCAGGACAGCAGTCCGTCCAGCATCTTCTGGAAGTCGGCCTTCGGCCGCGCTCCCTGGATCTGCTGCACCACTTGGCCGTCCTTGAAGGCGAGGATGGTCGGAATCGCGCGGATGCCGTACTGGCCCGGCGTGGCCGGGTGCTTGTCGATGTCCATCTTCACGATCTTGACCCGATCGCCGTACTCGGCGGCGAGCTCGGAGATGATCGGGGCGATCTGCCGGCAGGGCGCGCACCACTCGGCCCAGAAGTCGATGATGATCGGCTTGTCCGACTGGAGGACCTCGCTCTCGAAGTTCTGATCGGTGATCTCGGGTACGCTCGCCATGCCGCTCGTCGCTCCTTCCCGTTCTTCTCGTTGGAATGACTTCTCGTTGCACAGACCCGGTCTGCGGAGGATCCGACGTAGTCCGAGGATTCCGGGGCCGGGGGTCGGATGCCGGGGCCGGGGCCGCGTTACGCCGACGCCCGAAGCTAGCGCGATGCCCGGGCGTGTGGAACGGTCTCCCGGGCGGGGAGGGACGATGGACCAGCGAGCTCTACGGGAAGAGCGCCTCGCGCGGGTCCGGGCGGCCTTCGAGGACGGCATCGAGACCCAGCGGGCGACTCTCGAGGCCAGCGCCACCGCCATCGCGGACGCCGCCGGGTGCATCGTCGAATGCTTCCGTGGGGGCGGAAAGCTCCTCGCCTTCGGCAACGGCGGCTCCGCCTCGGACGCCCAGCACCTGTGCGCCGAGCTGGCCGGGCGCTATGAGCGAGAGCGTCCGGGCCTGCCCGCCCTGGCCCTGACCGCGAACACCTCGGACCTGACCGCGATCGGCAACGACTACGGCTACGAGCGGGTGTTCGCGCGCCTGATCGAATCCCACGGCCGCCCGGGCGACGTGGCGGTGGCGATCTCCACCTCCGGGCGCTCGCCCAACGTGCTGCGGGCGGTGGAGTCGGCGCGCGAGCGCGGCCTGGTGACGATCGGGCTGACGGGCAAGGGCGGCGGCGAGCTGGCCGGTCTGGTGGACGTGTCGATCGTCGCGGCCGCGGACCGCACGGCGCGTGTCCAGGAGACGCACATCGCGATCGTCCACGTGCTGTGCGAGCTGATCGACGACGCGCTGTTCCCCGAGCCGGAGCGGCCTTGAGCGGCCGCATCACGCTCGTGGAGGGCGACCTCACCGAGCAGGCGGTGGACGCGATCGTGAATGCCGCCAACAGCGATCTGCGGCTCGGTGCCGGGGTGGCCGGGGCGATCCGGGAGAAGGGCGGGCCGTCGATCCAGGCCGAGTGCGACGCCCACGGTCCGATCCGGGTCGGCGAGGCGGCGGTGACGGGAGCGGGAGACCTCCCGGCGCGCTATGTCATCCACGCCGCCGGCATGTCGCCCGGAGGCCGCGCCGACGAAGACTCGGTGCGCAGCGCGGCCCGGCACAGCTTCGCGCTCGCCAGCGAGCGCGGCTGCACCGTGATCGCCGTCCCCGCGATCGGGGCCGGGATCGGCGGACTCCCGCCCCAGCGCTGCGCCGAGGTGCTGCTCGAGGAGGCGCGCGCCCACTTGAACGGGGACACCGGCCTGAAGGAGATCCGCTTCGTGCTCTTCGGCGAGCCGATGTACCGGGTATTCGAGAGCGTGAAGGACGCGATCGCGGTCCGCGAGCAGATGGACCGCATGCGGAGACGCTGATGGTCGCCGGACTGCTGTACCTGACTGCGGCGCTCTACCTGCTCGCCGGCGTCCTGGCGGGCGTCGGGTTCACGTTGCACCGCCGCGCACCGACCCGCGCCGCCGTGGGCGTGCTCGCCGCCGGCGCGATCGCCCACGGCGTGAGCTTCTCGCTGCTGCACACCCTGAGCCCCGCCCCTCCGCTCACGCACCTTCCCAGCGCCCTCTCCTTCATGGCCTGGGTGGGCACGGTGGCGTTCCTGATCCTGGCCTGGCGCGCGCGTCTATCGGGTCTGGTGGCGCTGGTGGCTCCGATGGCGTTCCTCGGGGTCGCGGCGGCGGCGCTCGGCGGACCGGCGAGCGGCGGCGACGACGTGTTCGGCGACGGCTCGCTGCCCCATGCCCACGTGCTGCTGGCGAGCGCGGGGCTCGCGCTGCTCGGTCTCGCCGGGCTCGCCGGCCTGCTGTTCCTGGCCGAGCACCGGCGCCTGAAGCGCAAGCGCCCGCTCTCGGCGGGCGCGTCCTGGCCGTCCCTGGAAGCGCTGGATCGCGCCGGCGCCTTCGCGGTCGCGGCCGGCTTCCCGCTGCTCACGCTCGGCGTCGTGACGGGCGCGCTCTGGGGGCACTCGGTGGTGGGTTCGTACTTCTCGGGCGACGCCCACGAGATCTTCTGCCTGATCGCCTGGGCGATCTACGGCGTGCTGGTGTCGCTGCGCTTCGGCGCCCACCAGCCGGCGCGCCGTCTGGCGCTCTCCTCCGTGGCCGGCTTCGCGATCCTCGCGATCGCCCTGATCGGCGTGGAGATCGTGGCGTGAAGCTTCTGCTCGTCGGCATGAACCACCGCAGCGCACCGCTCGAGCTGCGCGAGCGGATGGCGGTAGACGACCCGGTGCCCGTGTTGCACAAGCTCGTCGCCGGCGACGAGGTGGACGAGGCGGTGCTGCTCTCGACCTGCAATCGCGTCGAAGTGGTGGTGCTCACCCGCGACGCCGAGTCGGCGCGCCTGCGCCTGCGCTCGCTGTTCCGGCGCGATCTCGCACCCGAGGGAGCGGGCGTCGGCGAGGTCGATCTCGACGCCTGCCTCTACGAGCACCGCGACGGGGACGCGATGCGCCACGTGCTGCGCGTGGCATCCGCACTCGACTCGATGGTCGTCGGCGAGCCGCAGATCCTCGGCCAGACGAAGGACGCCTATCGCGCCGCGGCCCAGTGCGGCGCGTCGGGGCCGATCCTCGGGCGTCTGTTCCAGCACGCCTTCTCCACCGCGAAACGGGTGCGCACGGAGACGCGGATCGCCGAGCGCCCGGTGTCGGTGGCGCGCGTGGCGGTGGGCCTTGCCCGGCAGATCTTCGAGGACTTCGCCGAGAAGCGCGCGCTGCTGGTCGGCGCCGGGGAGATGATCGAGCTCGCGCTGTCGGCGCTGCGCGAGGCCGGCCTGACGGCGATCCAGGTGGCGAACCGTACCCCGGAGCGCGCCTCGCGCCTGGCGGCCCGCTTCGGCGCGACCGCCCACGGCCTCGACGAGCTGCCGGAGCTGCTGGCCCACGCGGACGTGGTGCTGACCTCGATCGGGGGGCGCGAACCCTGGCTCACGCGGGCGGTCGCCGAGCGGGCGCTGGGTGCGCGCCGCGAACGGCCGATCCTGGTGATCGACATCGGCGTGCCGCGAAACGCGGATCCCGCAATCGATGCCCTCGACGACGTGTACCGCTATGACCTCGACGACCTGGCCGGGATCGCGGACGAGAACGCCGAGGAGCGCCGCCGCGAGCAGGCGCGCGCCGAGACGATCGTCGAAGCGGAGCAGCAGCGCTTCGACGGCTGGTTCGCCGCTCTGCGCGCGGTGCCCACGATCAAGCACCTGCGCACACGGGTGGAGGCGATCCGCGTCCGCGAGCTGGAGAAGGCCTTCGCGCGCCTCGCCTGGGACGAGACCACCCGCGACGCCGTCGACGTCCTCACGCGCTCCCTGGTGAACAAGATCCTGCACGCTCCTCTCACCCGGCTGCGCGCCAGCGCCGAACGCGAGGAGGGCATGGCGCACCTCGAGGCGGCTCGCATGCTCTTCGCCCTCGACGACGAGGAGGGCGTCGCGCCCCCCGAGCCCGGCTCCGACGGCGAAGGCCCGGAGCAGACGTGAAGCCCGTGCGCATCGCCACGCGCGGGAGCGACCTCGCGCTGTGGCAGGCGCGCCACGTCGCCGGTCGGATCGAGGTGGAGCTCGCGCGCCCCGCCCAGATCGTGCCGCTCACGACCCGCGGCGACCGGCTGCGCGACGTGCCCCTGGCGAAGGTCGGGGGCAAGGGCCTGTTCGTGAAGGAGATCGAGGAGGCGCTGCTCGACGGGCGCGCGGACGTCGCGGTCCACAGCGCCAAGGACCTCCCGGGCGCCTCGCCCGAGCAGCTCGTCTTCGCTGCCTTTCCCGAGCGCGCCGACCCGCGCGACGCCTGGGTGTCGGAGCGGGCGCCGGAGCCCGAAGCGCTCGCGCGCGGAGCGCGTGTCGGCACGGGCAGCGTGCGGCGCAGCGCGCAGCTGCTGGCACTGCGCCCCGATCTCGAGATCGTGCCGCTGCGCGGCAACGTCCCCACCCGTCTGGCGAAGCTCGCGAGCGAGGGGCTCGACGCGCTGGTGCTCGCCTGCGCCGGGCTCGACCGCCTCGGGCTCGCCGCGCGCATCGCCCAGCGTCTCGACTGCGAGCGCTTCGTGCCCGCGGTCGCCCAAGGCGCGCTGGCGATCCAGGCCCGGCGCGAGGACGCGCTCGCCGCGGAGCTGTCGGTGCTCGGGGATCGCGACACCGAAGTGTGTGTGATCGCCGAGCGCGCCTGCCAGGCAGGGCTCGGCGCCGACTGCAACGTGCCGCTGGGGGCTCACGCCGTGCTCGAGGCCGACGGCCGCCTGGCCCTCCGGGCGCGGCTGCTGGCGCCGGACGGGAGCCAGCGGATCGAGCGCGGCGCGTCGGGCGCGCCGGCGGACGCGGCGGCCCTCGGCCGCGAAGTGGCCAAGGCGCTGCTCGCGGCCGGAGGCGACGGGCTGCTCGCCCGTCTGTCGACTCGAGGTTCGGCGTGAGCGTCGGGAAGGTGATCCTCGTCGGCGCCGGGCCGGGTGCGCCCGACCTGATCACGGTGCGCGGCGCCGAGGCGCTGCGCGGCGCCGACGTCGTCGTCTACGACGCGCTGGCCTCGCGAGACCTGCTCGATCTCGCGCCTCCCGAGGCGCTCCGCATCGACGTCGGCAAGCGCGGTCACGATCCGCCGACGCGCTCCCAGGAGGAGATCACGGCGCTGCTGGTGCGGCTCGCCCAGGAGGGCCGCACCGTGGTGCGGCTGAAGGGCGGCGATCCCTATGTGTTCGGGCGTGGGGGGGAGGAGGCGGGCGCGTGTGCCGCGGCCGGCGTCCCCTTCGAGGTGGTGCCCGGGGTGTCGTCGATCTTCGGCGCGCTCGCCTACGCCGGGATCCCGATCACCGACCGGCGCCACGGCGCCTCCTTCGCCGTGGTCACCGGCCACAAGGATCCGACGAAGGTGTCGCGCGAGACGCGCTGGGATCTGCTCGCCCAGGCCGCGGACACGCTGCTGATCCTGATGGGGATGCGCAATCTCGGCGAGATCACGGCCCGGCTGCTGGCGGCGGGTCGCAGCCCGGCCACACCGTCGGCGGCGGTGATGGCGGGGACGCTCCCGACCCAGCGCGTGGTGACGGCTCCGCTGGGAGAGCTGGCCGCCACCGTGGAGCGCGAGGGGATCGGCTCGCCCGCCGTCGTGGTGATCGGGGACGTGGTGACGCTGCGCGAAGCGCTCGCCTGGTACGAGCGCCAGCCCCTCTTCGGCCGGCGCGTGCTCGTCACGCGCACTCCCGAGCAGTCGTCCGACTGGGTGCGCGCGCTCGAGGAGGCGGGAGCCGAGACGGTGCGGGTGCCGATGATCCGGCTCGCGCCCGCGGCCGACTCCGGGCCCCTCGACGCGGCGCTCGACGCGCTCGATCGCTACGACGCGATCGTGTTCACCAGCGCCAACGCGGTTCGCTACACCGCGGCCCGCGCCGCCCAGCGCGGGCTCGCCCTCGAGACGGCCGGCGCCCGCGTCGTGTGCGTAGGGCCCGCGACCGCGCGGGCGGCGCTCGAGGCCGGGCTGTCGGTCCACCGCGTTCCGTCGCAGCGCCACGACGCCGAGGGCGTGCTCGAGACGCTGCGCGCCGCCGGCGGCCTGCGCGGTCAGCGCATCCTGCTGCCTCGCTCGGACCTCGCGCGCGACCTGCTGCCGGACGGTCTGCGGGCCGAAGGGGCGCGGGTGGACGACGTGGTGGCCTACGGCAACGAGCCAGCCGAGGTCGACGTCGCGGCCCTGCGCGAGCAGCTGCGAGCCGGGCGCCTCGACGCGCTGACCTTCGCCAGCCCCTCGGCCGCGCGCCGCTTCGCCGATCTGCTCGACGGTCCCGCGCGCGTCGCGGCGGCGCGCTGTCGGATCGCGGCGATCGGTCCGGTCACGGCGCGCGCTCTCGCCGAGGTCGGCCTGCCCGCCGACCTCGTCGCACCGGCGGCCACGCCCGCCGCACTGGTGGCCGCGCTGGCGGCCGCCTGGTCTGCGCCCGGCTCGGCGGGCGAGGAATCCACGGAGAGGGAGTAGATGGCGACGCGCTACAAGGTGGTCGAGACGAGCTCGGTGACCGACGAGGAGCTCGAACGCATCTTCAACGAGTGGACGGCCCGCGGCTGGCAGCTCGAGGGGGTCCGCTTCGCGATGAGCGACGCGTCGCGCCGACCCGCGATGGCCTTCGTCACCTTCACGCGCGACGGAGCGGCCGAGGAATAGCGGTCATCCCTCGTCGAGCTTGATGCGCAGGGTGGGTTGGCCCTCCGCGTCGCGCTCGCCCAGCCGGATGCGAGCGGAGACCTCGAGGGTCCGGCCCTCGAGCAGCTTGGCCAGCACCTCGGCCCAGTCGATCCCCTCGATGGCGCGGCCCATCTCGAAGCTCAGCCGCTCGATGAACTCGCTGCGGGCGCGGGCGCTCTGCTCCGAAGCGAAATCCGCCCATTCGCGGGGCAGGGTGTCGCCCAGGGCCTCGCGCAGGGCCTCGCCGGTGAGGAAGAAGCCGGAGAACCCGGCGGCCAGCGCCCGGCGCACGAACTCGGGGATCCCGCTCGGCGGCGGCGCTTCGCCCGAGCCGCCGCGCGCCGACCGCGTCCGAGGGCGTACACCGCTTTCTTTCCTGTGATCCGATGCCATGGAGTAGAATCCGATCTCGGTCACGAAGCGTCACGGAGTCGAGAGAACATGGGCGCAGGCGGCGGAACGCGCGTTCGCGACATCATGTCCGAACAGATCGTGACGATCAGCGCCGACGACTCCCTGTCGACGGTCGAAGATATCATGACGCTCGGCCGGGTGCGGCACATGCCGGTGGTGCGCGGCGGGCAGCTGGTCGGCGTCGTGTCCGAGCGCGATCTCTTGCGCGCGTCGCTGTCCACCTTGAGCGAGTTCGGGAACGAGCAGCGCCGCGCCTTCCTCCAGGTGGTCGAGATCAAGCGCGTGATGTCGACGCCGCCGGTGGTGATCCAGCCGGGCGCGAGTGTGGAGGACGCGGCGTTGGTGATGGCCGAGCGCAAGATCGGCTGTCTGCCCGTCGTCGAGGCCGGGCGCCTGGTCGGGATGCTGACCGAGACCGACGTGCTTCGTTACTTCGCCGGCGTCGTGGATTGATCTGCGGCCCGGAAGCGGGATTGGATTGACATGTCCCGCGGGGATTCCGTAACCTCCCGTGGTCACCTGTGGGGATGCGCAAAGACCAGGTCGTTCGCGAGCGGGTAGACCGCCCCGTCGGTCGACGGCGCATCCCGGCACACGGCGAACCCGCGCGAGCGGTGTTTGGCGGGAGACGGCATGGCGGTAGTCGAGGCAGTGACGAGCGCCCCTGGTGAGAAGCGCCGTCTCCGCCTGGCGAACCCCGCCACCCTCGAGCCGCTCGGCGAGCTGGAGATCGACGACGCGATCCACGTCCGCGAGGCCGTCGACCGCGCGCGCAAGGCGCAAGCGGAGTGGGCTGCCGCCGACTTCGCCGAGCGGGAGCTCCATCTGCAGCGCGCGCTCCGGGTGCTGGTGGCGCGCAGCGACGAGTTCGTCGACCGCATCGTCGAGGAGACCGGGAAGCCCCGCGCCGAGGCGCTTGCTACCGAGATCGCGACGAGCTGCGACGCGCTCCAGTTCTACGCGAAGCGCGCCCGCCACATCCTCGCCGAGCGCCGCGTTCCCCTCCATCTGTTCCGGACCAAGAAGCTGCGCGTGGTGCACCGGCCGCTGGGCGTCGTGGGCATCATCACGCCCTGGAACTTCCCGTTCCTGCTCGCCTTGAACCCGACCGTCCAGGCGTTGATCGCGGGCAACGCGGTCGTGCTCAAGCCCTCCGAGGTGGCGCCGGACTCGGGACGCCTGGTCGCGGAGCTGTGGCGCGAGGCGGGACTGCCCCCGGGCGTCTTCGAGCTCGTGCAGGGCGACGGGGAGACGGGCGCGGCGCTGCTCGAGGCGGGCGTCGACAAGATCTGCTTCACCGGCAGCGTCGCCACCGGGCGCCGCGTGGCCGAGGTGTGCGGGCGCGCGCTGGTCCCGTGCACGCTGGAGCTCGGCGGCAAGGATCCGATGATCGTCTGCGCCGACGCCGACCTCGACCGCGCCGCCCGCGGCGCGGTCTACGGCGCCTTCAGCAACGCGGGCCAGATCTGCACCTCGACCGAGCGCGTGTACGTGGTGGACGAGGTCGCCGACGTCTTCACCCGCAAGGTGGTCGAGCAGACCGGCCTGCTGCGCCAGGGCTCGGGCGGCGAGTTCGACGTGGGGCCGATGATCCGCGCCGAGCAGCTTGCCGTCGTCGAGGAGCACGTGGGCGACGCGATCGCGAAGGGCGCGCGCGTGCTCGCGGGTGGGCGGCGCAATCCCTCCTGCCCGGGATTCTTCTTCGAGCCCACGGTGCTCGACGACGTGACCCACGACATGCGGATCATGCGCGAGGAGACCTTCGGTCCGGTGCTCCCGATCATGCGCGTGCGCGACGAGGACGAGGCGATCGCCTGGGCGAACGACTCTCCCTACGGTCTCAACGCGAACGTGTGGACCCGCAACAAGCGGCGGGGCATCCGCCTGGCGAAGGCGATCGAATCGGGCTGCGCCGTCGTGAACGACTGCACGATCGCCTACGGGGTCACCGAGTCGCCCTTCGGCGGCGTGAAGCACAGCGGGATCGGCCGCGTGAACGGAGTGCAGGGTCTGCTGGGCATGTGCCACACGCAGGCGATCCTGATCGACCGCCTGGGCGCGCGCTCGGAGCCGCTCTGGTTTCCGCACTCGGCGCGCAAGACGGAATGGTTGAGGCGCGCGCTGCGCTGGATTTGGGGAACTTCGCTCGGGCGCTGGCTCGCCTAGGGCACACGCGGAGAACGGGATGATCTCGACGATCCTGGTGGCGACGGACGGTTCCGAAGCGGCGGGCAACGCCGAGCGCTACGCGGTGGCGCTGGCGGCGCGCATGAAGGCGCGCCTGCTGGGTCTCTCGGTGGTGGAGGACCGCTTCGCGCGCGGCTTCGGCGAGGACGGTCTCGGCATCGCCCCGCCGGCGCCGGGGCCGGTGGCGGACTACCTGCGCCGGCGCGCCGAGGCCGCCGTCGCGCGGTTGGGTCAGCGCGCCTCCACCGAGAACGTCCCCTACAGCGGCGAAGTGGTGAGCGGCGTCGCGGACGACGCGATCGTCGAGCACGGCCAGCAGGCCGACCTCACGGTCCTCGGACGCGACGGCCAGTCGGCCGGCCACCGCAGCACGGCGCTGATCGGCTCGACGGCGAGCGGCGTGATCCGCAAGACCGCGAAGACCACGATCGTGGTGCCCTCGGCCGCCCAGCTCGGCGGTCCGATCGTGCTCGCCTTCGACGGCTCGCCCGGCTCCCGCGTCGGCGCGAACCTCGCGGTGCAGATCGCCACCCGCCTCGGCGAGCCGATCCACGTCTTCGTCGACTCCAAGGACAAGGGACGCGCCGCGGCGCGCTTCGACGAGGTGCGCGGCATCGTCGGCGCGCTGCCGGTTCCGGTGCGCGAGATCTCCTCCACCCTGGGGCGGCCGGACGTCAAGATCGTGGATTCGGCGCGCGAGGTGAAGGCGGGTCTGATCGTCATGGGGGCCTACGGGCGCAATCGCATCACCGAGTACTTCCTGGGCAGCAATGCGGCTGCGGTCGCGCGCACCTCGCCGATCGCGGTCCTGCTCGCTCGCTGACGTGACCTCCGCGGGATGGCGGCTGGGCGACCTGTCGAGGCGGCTCGGCCTCGAGCTCGAGGGGGACCCCGATCTGGAGGTGAGCGGAGTGGCCTCCCTCGAGGACGCCACCGCCGACCAGCTGGTCTTCGCGCGCGGGCCCGCCTTCCGGGCGCGACTGCTCGCCTGCGCGGCCCGGGCCGTGGTCGCGCCCCCCGATCTCGACGTCGGGACGCGCAGCGCCCTGCGCTCGGCGGATCCCAGCCGCGACTTCTTTCGGGCGGCGCGCCTGCTGGTGCCGGAGCCCGAAGTGGAGGCGGGGGTGCATCCCTCGGCCGTCGTGGCCGACGACGCGCGCGTCGCCCCGAGCGCATCGGTCGCCGCGGGCTGCGTCCTCGGCCGCGGGGTCGCGGTCGGTCCGCGCACGGTGCTGCACCCGGGTGTCGTCCTCTACGACGGCGTCACAATCGGCGCCGACTGCGTGATCCACGCCCGCTGCGTCGTCGCCGCCGCCTCGGTGCTGGGCGACCGCGTCGTGCTCCAGCCGGGCGTGGTGATCGGTGGCGACGGCTTCGGCTACGTCGGCGCCGAGGACGGCGGGCTGAGTCGCACCCACAACGTCGGACGGGTGTGGATCGGAGACGACGTCGAGATCGGCGCGAACTCCACCGTCGATCGCGGAACCCTCGGCGACACGCGGATCGGTCGCGGGACGAAGATCGACAACCTGGTGCAGGTCGCGCACAACTGCACGGTCGGCGAGCACTGCGTGATCGTGGCCCAGGCGGGCATCGCCGGCTCCACCGTGCTCGAGGAGGGCGTGGTGCTGCTCGCCCAGGCGGGAGTCGCCGGCCATCGCCGGATCGGCGCCCGCGCCCTGGTCGGACCCCAGGCGGGCGTGCACAAGGACGTGCCGCCGGGCACGCGCATCCTCGGCTCGCCCCAGCGCGCCGAGCGCGTGTTCCACCGCGAGATGGCGGCGCTGTCGCGGCTGCCCGAGCTGCTGCGGCGCGTTCGCGGTCTGGAGCGGGCGCGCGGCGACGGCGACGCGCCGTGAAGGGCGCCGACGGCTGGGATCCGCGCCGACGTCCGCTCGGCGAGCTGCGCGCGCAGCTCGACGCGCCGCTGTCGCCCAGCGTCGAGGGGCGCTGGCTGCGCCTGTTGCGCGAGGACGCGCGCCGCGGTGCACGCGATCTCGTCGCCCAGCTCGAGCGACGCCGCGCCGACCGACGCGCCGAGGCGCGGCGCCTGGCGCGGCTGTTCGCCCATCGCCGGGCACTGTTCGCCTCGGGGATCCGTCACGTCGCGGGTGTCGACGAGGTCGGCGTGGGTCCGATGGCCGGCCCGCTGGTGGCCGCCGCCGTGATGCTGCCAGCCCGCGTCCGGCTGCCGGGACTGAACGACTCGAAGCGTCTGCGCGCCGAGCAGCGCGAGGTGCTCGACGCGGCGATCCGCGCCCAGGCGGTGGCGCTGTGCATCGCGGAGCTGGAGCCCGCCGAGGTCGACCGTCTCAACGTGTTCCGCGCGGGTCTGGAGGCGATGCGCCGCGCCGTGGCCGGACTCGGCACGCCTCCCGATCACGTGATGGTCGACGCCCGGACGATCCCCGCGATCGACGTGCCCCAGACCTCGCTGGTCGGCGGGGACGCCCGCGACGGCTCGATCGCCGCCGCCTCGATCGTCGCCAAGGTCTACCGCGACGCTCGCATGCGCGAGCTCGATGCGCGCCACCCGGGCTACGGCTTCGCCCGCCACAAGGGCTACTGCACCCGCGAGCACCTGCGGGCCCTGGAGCGGCTCGGCCCGAGTCCCGTGCACCGGGCGAGCTTCTCGCCGGTGGCGCAGCTGTCGCTCCTGTGATCCGACTGCGCGCCACGCCCGAGGACTTCCGCGTCGACGAGGTGGCGCTCTACCCGCCGGTTGGCGAGGGGGGCCACACCTTCCTCCGCGTCGAGAAGCGGCTGCGCACGACCGAGGAGGTGGCGCGCGACCTCGCGCGGGCTGCGGGGGTGCGCTCCGGCGACGTCGGCTACGCGGGACGCAAGGATCGCGCCGCCGTGACCACCCAGTGGTTCTCGGTTCCGGCGCTCGACCCCGAGGCGGCTCTCGACCTGCGCCTGTCCGGCGCCCGCGTGCTCGAGGCCGCACGCCATCCGCACAAGCTCCGCACCGGTCACCTGCGCGCCAACCGCTTCGAGCTGCGCGTGCGCGGCGCCGGGCCCGAGGCGGTCGAGCGCGCGCGACGCCGCCTCGACGAGGCGGTCGCGAGGGGCGTCCCGAACCGTTTCGGGGCCCAGCGCTTCGGTCGCCACGGCGACAACGCCGAGCGCGCGCGCCAGCTCGGCGCCGGCACGCTGCGCCCGCGCGACCGGCGCGAGGCGCGCTTCCTCGTCTCGGCCTGGCAGGCGGAGGTGTTCAACGCGGCGCTGGCCGCGCGTCCCCTGCCGCTCGACGTGCTCGAGGCGGGCGACCTCGCGATGCGTCACGACTCGGGCGCGGTCTTCGCGGTGGAGGATCCCGAGCGGGAACGGGAGCGCGCGGAGCGCTTCGAGATCAGCCCCACCGGACCGGTGTTCGGACCGCGCATGACCTGGCCCGGAGGCGAGGTGGCCAAGCGCGAGCGGGAGGCGATGGTGGTGCACGGTCTCGACCCGGACGCCCTGCGCCTGCCCGGCGTGCGGGCACGCGGTGCGCGCCGGTCGTTGCGGATGCGACCCGAGGCGCCGGAGCTCGCAGGCGAGGGAGCCGACGCGCTGCTGCGCTTCGCGCTGTCGGCGGGCAGCTTCGCCTCGGTTCTCGTCGAGGAGCTGTTCGGCGCCTTCGAGGAGGGGCCCGCCGATGACACGCCGCACGGTCAAGGGGTATGCTGACGCGCGGTGGGCGTCCCGAGCGCAGGAGGATCCGATGAAGATCGCCCGCGACGCGACCGAGCTGATCGGTCGCACCCCGCTGGTCCAGCTCAACCGGGTGGTCGCCGGCGTCCGGCCGCGCATCGTCGCCAAACTCGAGAGCCGCAATCCGGCCAACAGCGTGAAGGACCGGATCGGTCTGGCGATGATCGAGGCGGCCGAGCGCGACCACCTGATCGAGCCGGGCGTATCGGTGCTCGTCGAGCCCACCAGCGGCAACACCGGCATCGCGCTGGCCTTCGTGGCAGCGGTGAAGGGGTACCGGTGCATCCTCACCATGCCCGAGTCGATGAGCCCCGAGCGACGCGCCGTGCTGCGCGCCCTGGGCGCCAAGCTCGTGCTGACCGATCCGTCGAAGGGGATGCCGGCGGCGGTGGAGAAGGCGACGGAGATCTGCGGTCAGGTCCCCAACGCCTTCATGCCCCAGCAGTTCCGCAACCCCGCGAACCCCGAGGTGCACCGGCGCACCACCGCCGAGGAGATCTGGGAGGACACCGATGGCCGGGTCGACGCGATCGTCGCCGGCGTGGGAACCGGCGGCACGATCACCGGCGTGGCCCAGGCGCTCAAGGAGCGCAAGCCCGGGTTCCGCGCGATCGCCGTCGAGCCCGCCGCCAGCCCGGTGCTGTCGGGCGGCTCTCCGGGACCGCACCCGATCCAGGGCATCGGTGCGGGCTTCGTCCCGGACGTGCTCGACCTCTCCCTCGTCGATCGGGTGATCACCGTCTCCGGGGACGATTCGCTCGAGATGGCGCGGCGACTGGCGCGCGAAGAGGGCCTGCTGTGCGGGATCTCCTCCGGCGCGGCGGTGGTCGCTGCGATCGAGTACGCCTCGGAGGAGGGCAGCGAGGACGAGCTGATCGTCGTCGTGATCCCGAGCTTCGGCGAGCGCTACATCCAGACGAAGCTCTTCGATCCCTACCGGTACGACGGGAGTGACGACGTCCTCGAGCCATAGCCCGCGAGCGATGCCGCGGTGATGCGATCCTACCGGGGCGTCTCGCCGCGAATCGATCCGACGGCCTGGATCGCTCCCGGCGCGATCGTGGTCGGCGACGTGGAGATCGGGTCCGATTCGTCGATCTGGTACGGGACACTCCTGCGCGGCGACGTGAACGCGATCCGCATCGGGCGCCGCACCAACGTTCAGGACCACTGCGTCCTGCACGTCACCGCCGAGCGCTTCGCGTGCTCGCTGGGGGACGAGGTGACGGTGGGACACCGGGCGGTCGTCCACGGCTGCACGATCGGCGACGGCGCGCTGATCGGAATCGGGGCGATCGTGCTCGACGGCGCGCGCGTGGAAGAAGAGGCGTGGATCGCCGCGGGAGCGTTGGTGACTCCCGGGGCCGTGGTGCCCCGGGGCACGCTGGCGGTGGGCGTGCCCGCGCGCGTGAAGCGTACGCTCGGCGCGAGCGAACGGGAGGAGCAGCGCCAGCGCACGCTTCGCTACGTGGAGACCGCCCGCCACCACGCGGACGCGGCGAGAGCGCACTCGTGACGCGCGTCGCCGATGTCGGCGCCGCCGAGCGGCGGGAGGCACGCAAGGCGCTTTCGCGCGGTCGCATCCTCGACGCCGCGCGCGAGATCTTCTTCCGCGACGGCTTCATGGAGGCGAACCTCGACGACGTGGCGAAGGGTGCCGGTGTCGCCAAGGGAACGCTCTACCGGTATTTCGAGAACAAGGCCGAGCTCTACGTCGCGGTGCTCGCGACCAACGGCGAGCTCTTCGAGCGCAAGCTGCGGGAGGCCGGCAGCGACGCCGCGCTCCCGGCGCCCGAACGCATCCGGCGCATCGCGCGCTTCTACCTGGAGCACTGGACCCAGAACCGCGACTACTTCCAGATCTTCTGGGCGATCGAGAACCAGCCCGTGATCGGCGCGTTGCCCGAGGGCGTGCTCGAGGAGGTCACGCGACTGTGGCAGAGCTGTCTCCAGATCCTCGCCGAGATCGTCGAGAGTGGAATCGAGGAGGGGAGCCTCGTGCGCTGCGAGCCGTGGGAGGCCGCGACCGTGCTGTGGACGTTGGCGAACGGCCTGATCCAGAGTGAGTCGAGTCCGCCCCATCGGCGGATCCGCGGCCGTCCTCTACCCGAGACGTTCGTGCGCGCGATCGATCTCGTGCTCGCCGGACTCGAGAGCCCGACCACCCGCCGGCGTTGACACCGCCCTCGCCGTGGGGAATGCTCGCGCGGCCGCTGATGACTCCGGGTCACTCGACACCGGCGGACGTTTCGAGCGTGTCGATCGCGCCGATGCGGACAGGCGTCTCTCAGGCAGTGTCGCGGGCAAAGAGGTCAATGGGGGTTTGCGATGGGTGACGGCATCGAGATGCAGGTTCGCACGATCCTGGCGGAGCAGCTGGGTCTGGAGCTTTCGGAGATTCGCCCGGAGGCCAACATCCTCGACGACCTGGGCGCCGACTCGCTCGACGTCGTCGAGATGGTGATGTCCCTCGAGGAGGCCTTCGACATCGAGGTGCCCGACGAGGAGGTCGAGGCGATGCGCACGATCTCCGACGTCGAGCGCTACGTCGTCGCCGCCGTCTCCGCTTGAACCCGGCGGCGTTCGCGCCGCCCCCGGTCCCGCGGCCGCTCATCGGGTAGCCTTGCGCCGTGCCGCCCGACCGCCCGCGCGTCGTCCTCGTCGACGGCACCAACGCCCTCTACCGCGCCTTCTTCGCGCCGATGGCGGACCTGCGCGCTCCCGATGGCACGCCGACGAAGGCACTGCTCGTGTTCACGAACATGCTGCTGAAGACGCTGCGCGAGGAGGATCCCGCCTACTGCGTCGTCGTCTTCGATGCGCGCGGCAAGACCTTCCGCCACGAGGTCTACGGGGACTACAAGGCCGGCCGCGACGCGCAGCCCGAGGACCTGTCCGCCCAGATTCCGCTCGCGCGGGAGATCGTCGCGGCCCTCGACCTTCCGATGGTCGAGATCCCGCGCTTCGAGGCCGACGACGTGATCGCGACGCTCGTCCGCTGTGCGCCCCCCGAGGCGGAGATCTCGATCGTCTCCACCGACCGCGATCTGATGCAGCTCGTCGACGACCGCGTCGAGCTGCTCGACGGGATCCGCGACCGCCGCTATGGACCTGCCGAGGTCGAGGCGCGCTTCGGGGTGCCGCCCGCTCAGGTGCTCGATCTGCGCGCCCTGGTCGGCGACAAGAGCGACAACATCCCCGGCGTTCGGGGCATCGGCGACAAGGGCGCCGCCCAGCTGATCCGCGAGTGGGGCGATCTCGAGACGCTGCTCGCCCACGCCGACGAGATCCCGGCGAAGGGCCGGCGTGAGGCGCTCCAGAGCCAGGCCGAGACGGCGCGACTCTCGAAGCGGCTCGCGACGCTGCGCGACGACGTGCCTCTGGAGGGCGACTTCGACGACTACCGGCGTCGCGCGCCCGACCGCGAACGGCTGCGCGAGATCTACCGGCGCCTGGGCTTCGTGCGACTGCTGGAGGCTCTCGACGCCGAGGGCGGGCCGGCCGCGGCCGCCGTGGCGCCGCGCGCGGAGGTCGAGCTGGAGATCGCGAGCGGCGCGAGCGCTCTCGCGGCGGTCGCGAAGCGGATCGCGGCGCTGCCGAGCGTCGCGCTGGTGTGTGTGGACGGCGGTGGCAACGCGGTCGCGGCGCGCCCGCTCGGCGTCGCGGTCGCGGTGTCGGACGTCCGGGCGGCGTGGATTCCGCTCGGCCCGCAGGGCGTCTCCTTCGAGGCGCTCGCGGGAGCCCTGGGGCCGGCGCTCGCCGGCGACGTGGCGTGGATCGGCTCCGACACCAAGCGCGCGCAGGCGCTGTTCGCCGAGCAGGGCTTCGCGCTGCCCGTGCCCTGGTTCGACGCCGGCCTCGCCGGGGCGCTGCTCGACGCCACGGGTTCCCAGGGCGTCAGCGCCCTGGTGGCCCAGTACCTGGGGTGGTCGCTGCGCACCTGGGAGGATCTCGCGGGGCGCGGCGCCAAGGCGATCGCGCCCGACCAGGTGCCGCCGGCGGACCTGGCGCGCTGGGCCGCAGAGCAGGCGCTCGGGGTGGCGGCGTTGTGCGCACCGCTGCGCGAGCGACTCGACTCCCTCGGCCTGCTCCATCTCTACGAGCAGGTCGAAACTCCGCTCACGCGCGTGCTCGCGAACATGGAGCGGACCGGCGTCCGCATCGACGAGCTCCTGCTCGCGCGCCTCGCCTCCGAGTACAAGGATCAGCTCGCGACGATCGAGAAGCAGATCTACGCCTCGGCAGGCGAGGAGTTCCTGATCTCCTCGCCGAAGCAGCTCCAGCACATCCTGTTCGAGAAGCTGAAGCTTCCCGTCGTGAAGAAGACCAAGACCGGCTACTCCACCGACGAAGGCGTGCTGGAGCAGCTGGCCGCGAAGCATGAGCTTCCCGAACGGATCCTGGCCCATCGACGGCTCGCGAAGCTGGTGAACACCTACGTCGACGCCCTGCCGCCGCTGGTGGACGCCCACACCGGTCGCATCCACCCCACCTATCACCAGATCGGCGCCGCGACCGGACGGATGTCGGCGACGAACCCGAACGTGCAGAACATCCCGATCCGCACCGCCGAGGGGGTTCGCATCCGCGAGGCCTTCGTGCCGGCCGAGGGCTACGTGCTCGCCTCCGCCGACTACTCGCAGGTGGAGCTGCGGATCCTCGCGCACTTCTCGGGGGACGAAGGACTGCGCGAGGCCTTCCGCCGCGGTGACGACATCCACCGCGAGACGGCTGCCGAGGTCTGGGAGGTGGATCCCGGGAACGTCAGCGCCGATCAGCGGGCGCGCGCCAAGGCGGTGAACTTCGGGATCATCTACGGGCTGTCGGCGTTCGGGCTCGCCAACCAGCTCGGGATCGCCACCGCCGAGGCCCAGACGACGATCGACACCTACTTCGAGCGCTACCCCGGCGTGCGCCGCTTCATCGACGAGACGATCGCGCGCGCCAAGGAGGAGGGGGCGGTGCGCACGCTGCTTGGCCGCCGGCGCGCGCTGCCCGACCTGCTGTCGCGCAACCGCGCGCTGCGCCAGGCCGCCGAGCGCATGGCGGTGAACACGGTGATCCAGGGCACGGCCGCCGACCTGATCAAGCGCGCCATGCTGGCGGTGGACGAGGCCCTTCGCGCCGCGCGCTCGAGAGCGCGGATGATCCTCCAGGTTCACGACGAGCTGGTGCTGGAGGTGCCCCAGCGCGAGGTGGAGGGCACCGTGGCCCGCGTGCGCGAGGTGATGGAGGCCGTGCTGCCCCTGAGTGTGCCGCTGCGGGTCGAGGTCGGCGTGGGACGCAACTGGCGCGAAGCGCATTGACGTAGGCGCAATCCAACGCTCGCGGGTCGAATCCGAGCCGTCCCGTCCGCCCGCCACGAGGATCGGCACGCCGGAGGCGTCATTGGCGCAGCGTACTCCCGCCCCCTCGCGCGATCGCCCACTTCGGTCGGGCTCACCTCCCGAGGACGGGGGACCGCCGGACGCCGAAGCCGTCGCGCGCGCGCGCCGGGGCGACCGCGAGGCCTTCCGCGTCCTGGTCGAGCGCTACCAGGGGCGGGCCTACGCCCTCGCCGTGCGCGTGCTGCGCGATCCCGATCGGGCCCGCGACGCCGTGCAGGAGGCGTTCCTGAAGGCCTACGCCGCTCTGGACCGCTTCGAGGGGAGGTCCGGCTTCTACACCTGGCTGTACCGGCTCGTCTACAACCTGTGCATCGACCTGCTGCGACGCGACCGCACCGGTAGACAGGTGGAGTGGGACGAGGAGGTCGCGCGGGGGGTCGCGGCCGGCGCCGACCTGGGGGCGGTCGGGGCCGGCTCGGAGCTGGCCGACCCGGCTCGGGCCTGCCACCGGGCCGAGCTGCGCGAGGCCCTGGCCCGGGCGATCGAATCCCTGCCCGAGGCCGCGCGTCGGACGCTCCTGCTGCGAGAGGTCGATGGATCGTCCTACGAGGAGATCGCCCGGGTCCTGGGCGTTCCGAAGGGAACCGTGATGAGCCGTCTGTTCTATGCGCGCCGCAGGGTGCGCGAGGAGCTGATCCGGAGCGGCGCCGTGGAGGGTGGCCCCGACGAGCCGGGCGACCCGGAGCAGGGGGGCCCGCGGTGAGCCCGCCGCCCCGTCCGACTCCGCGGCGGATCGACGGCGTGCCCGAGCCGCTGGTGCACGCCTATCGCGACGGCGAGCTGTCCCGGCTGGCGCGCTGGCGCTTCGAGCGGCGCCTGCGGCGCTCTCCCGCGCTGCGCCGCGCGCTGGCGGAGATCGAGCGGACCGGTGCATGGGTGCGGGCGGGGAGGACGGAGGTGCCGGGTCCCGATCTTTGGGAGGCGGTCGCCCGGCGGCTGCCGGCCTCCGACCCTGAGCGCGGGCAGAGCCGGCTCTCTTCCGGGTTGGGCCGGCTGGCCTGGCCCGCTGCCGTCGTCGCGGCCGCGGGGGCTGCCGCGGCGATCGTCCTGGGCTGGCCCGCCCGCTGGGAGTCCGCGCCCGGGGGCGTGGTGCGCTGGATCGACAGCGGCGGACGGGACGTGATCGTGCTGGAGTCGGACCCCGACACGACGATCATCTGGGTGCTGGGAAGCCCGGGCCCGGAGGCGGCCCGGGGAGGAGCAGGGGCAGGTGAGCAGGGGTAGAGGCCTACGCGCGCGGCTCGGGGCGACCCTCGCCGTCCTCGCGATGCCGATCGCGTCGGCCGGCGTCGACCCCAGCCCGGCGGCGGACCGGGTGCCGCTGAACGTGATCGTCGTGCACACCTCCGACGCACCGGGCGGCGTGGACCCCCGGGCGCAGGAGCTCGACGCCCAGCTCAAGAAGCAGCTCCGCTACGAGAGCATGCGCGTCGTGAGCCAGGAGCGCATCGAGCTGGCGATCGACGAGCTGGGGACGATCGCGCTCCCGGACGGTCGCACCGTCCGCTTCCGCCCGATTCACCGGGACGAGACCGGGGTGTTGATCGCCGTCGACGTCGAGGGGGCGGTGAAGCTGGACGCGCGCACCGCGAACCACCACAAACTGGTGATCGGCGCCGGGGCGTATCAGGACGGTCACCTGGCCGTCTCCCTGGAGCCGGACTACGCGGACTGACCCCCGCTGGCGACCGCCCCTCGGGGGCGAGTCTAGGCCCCGATCCCGCCGCGGCGAAAAACTTCGGAGAATTTCTGCCACGCATCCCGCACGGGAGCCACATCCCTGGCAGACAGCAAAATATCCCCTTCCCAGGGAGGCCCGGGGTTCCGAACTCCGGGCCGTTCCCTTTCTGGGGCCCGCTGTGGCGGGGCCCGCTTCCGGTCGGGCCCGCGCGGGAGCCCGATCAGGCGGGCGCGAGCAGCGACAGACTGAAGCGGCCTTCTCCGTCGAGCCACCGCTCCTCGACGCGCAGCGATGCCCGCCCGGCCAGCTCCGCGATCTCGGCCTCGGAGTACTTCGTCGAGTCCTCGACGTGGATGAACTCGCCGCGGGCGAACCGGTAGCGGGAGTCGAGCGCATCGATTCGCACCTCGTGCGTCCGCTGGCAGATCAGCCCGATCTCGACGCGCCCTCCGCCGTCGACCACGCGCGCCCGGTGGCGCCAGTCGGCGAGGTCGAAGTGGCCGTCCAGCTCCCGATTGATGCGCTCGAGCAGGTTCCGCGTGAAGCGGGCCGTGACACCCGAGGCGTCGTCGTAGGCGGCGGCAAGCACGCGCGCGTCCTTGCGCAGATCGACGCCGAGCAGCAGGCGATCCTCCGCGCCCATCGTGTCGCGGATGCCCGCCACGAAATCCGTCGCCTCCTCGCGGGTGAAGTTTCCGATGTTCGATCCCAGCCAGGCGATCAGCTTCGGCAGCCGCGTCTCCTTGCCGAGCTGGCGCAGGCCGTCGCGGTACTCGCTGGCGATCGCCAGGATCTCGAGCTGGCGGTAGTCGCCGAGCAGGGACTGGGCCGCCTCGTCGAGCATGCTGCGCGAGATGTCGACGGGCACGTAGCGCAAGCGCTCTTGTCGGCGCAGGAACGCCTCGATCAAGAGGCGAGTCTTGGTCGAGCTGCCGCTGCCGAGCTCGGCGAGCGCCGCCGGCGTCGCGCAGTGCGCGACGATCGCGTCGGCGTGGTGCTCGAGGATCTCGTGCTCGGCGCGCGTGAGGTAGTACTCGGGCAGCTCGCAGATCGCCTCGAAGAGCTCCGAGCCGGTGGCGTCGTAGAGGAAACGGCAGGGCAGGGAGCGCGGCTCGCTCCCGAGACCGCTCTCGACGGCTTCCGCGAAGGAGTCGAGGTGATCGGCCCTGTTCTCTTCGATCCACGCGTAGCGCGGGGATCGCTGCGCGCGAGGCATCGACCCTCCGAAGCGCGGGAGCATGCACCGGGCGATCCAGGCGTGCAAGATCCGGCGCGAGTGCGCCGGCGCTACCGTCCGCCCGTGCTGCTGCGGATGGACGGCGTGGCGCGCAGCTTCGGCGCGCGGGTGCTCTTCGAGGGCGTGAACCTCCACGTCGCGGCGGGCGACCGGATCGGGCTCGTCGGCCGCAACGGCGCCGGCAAGACCACCCTGCTGCGGATCGCCGCCGGCGAGGAGGAGTCCGACGCCGGCAGCGTGCTGCAGGCGCGCGACGTGCGCGTCGGACTGCTGCGCCAGGAGGTCGATCCCGCGGCGGATCGCACGGTCCGCGAGGAGGCCTCCCTCGCGACCCTGGGCCTGGCCGAGCTGGAGGCGGAGATCGCCGCGCTCGAGCGCGAGATGACCGCGTGCGGCGAGCGAGGGGAGGAGGTGTCCAGCGATCTCGCCGAGCGCTACGACCGCCGTCGCGCGGCCTTCGCCTTCGCCGGCGGCTTCGAACGCGAGGCGCGCGTGGAGCGCGTGCTGGCCGGCCTCGGCTTCCGCCCCGACGACTTCGACCGCAAGCTCGCCACCTTCAGCGGCGGCTGGCTGATGCGGGTGGAGCTGGCGAAGCTGTTGCTCGGCGCGCCCGACGTGCTGCTCCTCGACGAGCCGACGAACCATCTCGATCTGCCGTCGATCCAGTGGTTCGAGGAGACGCTCGCCGGCTACCGGGGCGGCGCGATCGTGATCTCCCACGACCGCGCCTTCCTGCGCCGTCACGCCAACCGGATGGCCGAGCTCGAGCGCGGCGGCCTCTCCGTGTTCGAGGGCGGATTCGACCGCTACCTCCAGGCGCGAGCCGCGCGCCTGGAGGAGCTGCGCGCACGCCAGAAGAGCCAGGCGCGCGAGATCGCCGAGGTGGAGCGCTTCGTCGAGCGCTTCCGTTCCAAGGCCTCGAAGGCGCGTCAGGTCCAGAGCCGGGTCAAGGCGATGGCGAAGATCGACCGGATCGAGGTGCCCGAGGCCAGGCAGCGGGCGATGCGCCTGCGCATCCCCGAGCCGCGCCGCTCGGGCGACGGCGTGCTGACGCTGGCGGGCGTGCACAAGCGCTACGGCGATCGCGTCGTCTACGCGGGCGTCGATCTCGCGCTGCGCCGCGGCGAGCGAGTCGCGCTGGTGGGACCCAACGGCGCCGGCAAGTCCACCCTGCTGCGCATCGCCGCCGGCGTGCTGGGCATGGATTCGGGACAGCGGACCCTCGGTCATCACGTCGATCTGGCCTTCTACGCCCAGCACCAGCTCGAGTCCCTCGATCCGAGCTGCAGCGTGCTCGAGGAGCTGGAGAGTGTCGCGCTGCTCGAAGACGTGCCGCGGCTGCGCGCCCACCTCGGCGCCTTCCTGTTCTCGGGCGACGACGTCGAGAAGAAGGTCGAGGTGCTGTCGGGAGGAGAGAAGGCGCGCCTCGCCCTCGCGAAGCTGCTGCTGCGTCCGCGCAACTTCCTGGTGCTCGACGAGCCCACCAATCACCTCGACGTCGACTCCTGCGAGGTGCTGGAGGAGGCGCTGCGCGGCTACCTCGGCACGCTGCTATTCATCTCCCACGACCGCGACTTCATCGATGCGCTCGCGACGCGCGTCGTGGAGGTGAGCGGAGGGGCGCTGCACTCGTACATCGGGACCTACAGCGGCTACCTGCGCGCGCGCTCCCGATCGGGAGACGATGCGGCATCCGAGGCCTCGGGCTCGTCTCCCGCTCCCACCGACGCCAAGCAGGAGCGGATCGCCGCCCGTCAGCGCGAGAAGGAGCGGGTGCGCGCCCTGGAGCGCGCCCGCAAACGGCTGGCGGTGATCGAGGAGGAGATTCTCGAGGACGAGGAGCGCGTGGAGGACCTCACCCAGCAGCTCACCCAGCCCGACGTGTACAGCGACGGCGACTTCGTCCGCGCGACCCTCGCCGAGCGCGACGAGGTGCGCGCCGCGATCGCCGAGCGCTACGTCGACTGGGAGGCGATCGCCGCCGAGATCGAGGCGCTGGAGGCGGCGCAGGAGGAGGGGGAGTAGGCGCGACCCCCGACGCCGATCGCCGGTGCCGAGGCATCGCCGAGGGCGGTCGCCTCCGGCGGACCCGGATCGGCGAAGTCCTCTCCGATCGAGGGTGGGGAACCCGCTCCTGCGGGAGGGGTTGGTGAGCCAGGAGCGCCGGCATCGGCGCGAGCCGGCAGTGCCAGGGCCTGCAGGCGCTGGACGGCAAGTCGGGAGACGGTGCGCGGCCGGTCTTCAAACGGGTCTTCCACGAGGCGGGGCTTCCCCTCGCGATTCCGACCGACAACGGCCCGCCCTTCGTGACCCCGCGCGCCCCCCTTCCTCTCCAAAGCCCCCTGTTCCGAGGTCCCCGATCGCCCGACGGTCGTTCCGGTGCGTCGGCGGGGGTGCGCCGGACTGGCGGCCGTGGCAGGCGGCTGGGCACGGGCGGCACCGCGTCGCCCCACGTCCGGCCGGGCGGACTATCCTGCCGACTCGAGACGCAACCCGGAACCGGCAGCGAGGAGATCGCCATGCCCGAGTACTGCCAGGTCGAGCGCGACGGCCATCTCTACGTCGTCACGATGAACCGTCCGGAAGTGATGAACTCCCTGCATCCCCCGGCCAACTTCGAGCTGGAGTCCGTGTTCGACGAGTTCGTCGCCGATCCGGATCTCTGGGTCGCGATCATCACGGGAGCGGGAGATCGCGCCTTCAGCGCCGGCAACGACCTCAAGTACACCGCACAGCACGGCGGCAGGCTCGAGATCAATCCAAAGGGCTTCGCCGGTCTCACCGCGCGCTACGACAACCCCAAGCCCGTGATCGCCGCCGTGAACGGCGTGGCGATGGGCGGCGGCTTCGAGATCGCCCTGGCCTGCGACCTGATCGTCGCGTCGGAGAAGGCCGTGTTCGCCCTCCCCGAGCCGCGGGTCGGCCTCGCGGCACTGGCGGGCGGCATGCAACGGCTGCCGCGGGCGATCCCGCTCAAGCACGCGATGGGCATGCTGCTGACCGGACGCCGCGTGAGCGCTGACGAGGGCTACCGGCTCGGCTTCGTGAACGAGGTGGTGCCCGAGGGCGAGGCGCTCGCCGGGGCGAAGCGCTGGGCGGAGCAGATCCTGGCCTGTGCGCCGCTCTCGGTGCGCGCCTCGAAGCAGTGCGCCTACCAGAGTCTCGACAAGGGGTCGCTCGAGGAGGCGTGCTCCGCTTCCTACGACCAGATCACCGCGATGGTGAAGGGCGAGGACTTCCTGGAGGGGCCGCGCGCCTTCGCCGAGAAGCGCGATCCCGTATGGAAGGGGCGCTGAGGGTCGTCCGCGCCACCGTCCGGATCGCGCGCGCGCGCCGTGCCACCCGCCCGTGACCCGGCCCTGGCAGATCCTCGACCGCGTCGAATCGGCCGGCGGCGATCTCGCGCTGCGACGTCGGGGCGAGGACGACTTCCTGATCACCCTGGACGGCCGCGTGCTCATGACCAGCCGCGCCCACCGCTCCGAGACCGGGCTCGCGGCGTGGGTGTGCGAGGGCCTCGCGGCGAGCCGGCCCCGGGTGCTGATCGGCGGCCTCGGCATGGGGTACACGCTGCGCGCCGCCCTCGACGTCCTGCCCCGGGAGGCAGCGGTGATCGTGGCGGAGCTCGAGCCGGCCGTGGTGGCCTGGTGCCGCGGTCCCCTGGCGCCGCTCACCGCCCGCGCGCTGGAGGACCGGCGTGTCGCCGTCGCGGTGGGAGACGTGATGGGTCCCGTGCGCGCCGCCGCGGGCGGGGCCGCCGCGCCCTACGACGCGATCGCCCTGGACCTCTTCGAGGGCCCGCGCGGCATCCGGTCCGAGGAGCGCCATCCCCTGTACGGTCTGGCAGCCCTCGGCGCCCTGCGCGACGCCCTGGTCCCCGGCGGTGCCCTGGGGATCTGGTCCGAGGAGCCGGCGCCGGGCTTCGTTCGCCGGCTGGCCCGGGTGGGGCTGCTCGCCGAGACCTGGCGCGCGGGTCGCGGCGGACGCCGCCACACGCTCTACCGCGCGCGGCGGACGCTTCAAGCCGCCGGCGAGGACGGCCGAAGCGACGGGGGTGACGGCGCCCTCGATCCTGCTCGTAGACGACGGTGAGCTCGATCGCGTGCAGTCGCTGCTCGAGCGTCTGCGCGTGGACTGGGTCCGCTGCGTCGAGCCCGAGAGCGGCTTCCCCCTCGAGCGACCGCGCGACGTGCTGGTCACCTCGGGTCCGCGCGCGATGCGGATGCCCCCGCTGGCGGGCGACGGCGAGCCGCTCTGGGTATGCATCTACGACCAGAACTTCCTGCCCCTGCACGAGCGCCTGCGCGACCTCGGTATACACTATCTGGTGTCGGGCGAGCTCGCGCCGCGTCCCCTCGAGCTCTTCCTCCGCCAGCTCCTCCACGGCGGCCAGGAGCGGCGGCAGGTGCGACGCGTCCCGCTCGACTGCGAGCTGGAGCTCGAGGTCGGCTTCGAGCGGCGCAAGGGACTCCTGCTCGAGCTGTCCCGGGAGAGCTGCGTCTTCGCCACCGACACCGAGGTCCCGGCCGAGCGTCGCACGATCGTGCGCCTTCCCTCCGAGCTGACCGGCGACGACGAGCTCGACCTGCCCGGCCACGTGCTGCGGACGATGGGCACGCCCGGCTCGGTCGAGCGCGGCGTGACCACGGTGTTCCGCTTCGATTCCCTCGACGCGGTGTCGATGGCGCGGATCCACCGCATCCTCGCGGGTCAAGCGCCGGCGGTGCCGGTGACGCCCCTGCGCAGCGAGCCGGGGCACGAGGCGATCGCCCGCGGAACCGGGTGGCTGGAGGCGGAAGAAGCGGCCTCGCGCGCGGCGCCGGCCGCGCCCTCGGAGCGTCGGAGTGCGCCGCGCTCGCGCTACACGCGCTGTGTGGACGCGGTGCGCTGGGGAGGAGAGCGCGAGCCTCACGTCGTGTTCGCCCGCGATCTCTCGCTCTCGGGCATGTGCATCACGACTTCCGAGCCTCCCGACCCGGGCAGCGAGGTGGCGGTGGCCCTCTACGGCGCGGCGCGCGAGGAGCCCGTGCTGTTGAGCGGAGAGGTCGTTCGTGTCGACGGCGAGCAGGTCGGTCTGCGCTTCGGCGCGCTCGGCGACGCCGAGCGCCGCGGCCTGGGTCGCCTGGTCTGCGCCGCTCCGCGGGTCGAGGCGCTGGCGGCGGGCGGCGCGCTGCACGTGGCCGAGCTGATCTCGAGCTGAGCGGGCTCCCGGCTTCGAGGGGATCCTCGGGCCTTGTCGGGCGTAGGGATGCCCCATAACCTCTCGCCTTCCGCGACGCGCCGCTCCGTCGCTTCGCGCCCCTATCATCCATCGGAGGTTCCCCCCATGGCTCGCGAAGCCGTCATCGTCGACAGCGTCCGGACCGGTCTCACCAAGGCC
>CAZZFT010000009.1:0-73938 GCA_964653555.1 uncultured Spirochaetales bacterium
GCCGAGATCCGCTACGGCGAGCTCGTGCAGCTCGAGAAGGACCTGGCGAGCGAGCAGGCGAAGCTCGACGCCGTCCAGAAGGAGGGCTCGCTGCTCTCCGAGGAGGTCACCGCCGAGGAGGTCGCCGAGATCGTCTCGAAGTGGACCGGCATCCCCGTGTCGAAGATGCTGGAGAGCGAGCAGGCGAAGCTCCTCTCCATGGAGGACGAGCTGCGCAAGCGCGTGGTCGGCCAGGACGACGCCCTCAAGGCGGTGTCCTCGGCCGTGCGCCGCGCCCGCGCGGGGCTCCAGGACCCGGACCGGCCGATCGGCTCCTTCATCTTCCTGGGACCCACGGGCGTCGGCAAGACCGAGACGGCCCGCGCCCTGGCGCAGTTCCTGTTCGACGACGAGCACGCGATGGTGCGCATCGACATGAGCGAGTACGGCGAGCGCCACTCGGTGTCGCGCCTGATCGGCGCTCCGCCCGGCTACGTGGGCTACGAGGAGGGAGGCGCCCTGACCGAGTCGGTGCGGCGGCGTCCCTACAGCGTGGTCCTGTTCGACGAGATCGAGAAGGCCCACCCCGACGTCTTCAACGTCTTCCTCCAGATCCTCGACGACGGCCGTCTCACCGACGGCCAGGGCCGCACCGTCGACTTCCGCAACGTGGTCCTGATCATGACCTCGAACATCGGCAGCGAGTACATCGTCCGCTACGGAGAGGAGCAGCGCGAGGAGATGCTGCGCCAGGTGGACGAGGCCCTGCGCGCGCACTTCAAGCCCGAGTTCCTGAACCGGATCGACGAGGTGATCGTCTTCCACCAGCTCGGACGCGAGCACACGCGACGCATCGTCGACATCCAGCTCGAGCGCGTGCAGCGCCTGCTCGCCGAGCGCCGCATCACGATCGAGGTGACGGACGCCGCGAAGGACCTGCTGGCCGAGAAGGGCTACGACCCCCACTACGGCGCGCGGCCGCTCAAGCGCGTGATCCAGCACATGCTTCAGGATCCGCTGGCGATGAAGATCCTGGAGGGCGACTTCCCGGAAGGCTCGAAGGTGCTGGTGGACGCGCGCGTGTCCGGCGAGGCGCTCGAGTTCCGCAGCGCCTGACGCTCCGCCCGGCGCGAGGGCGCGGACCCGGACGGGGCGCCATCCTCCCGGGCCGAGGCCCTCCAACCGTGATCCTGCCCCCGAGCGCCAACCCGCTGGCGTACCGACTGATCGCCGCGCGCGCGCTGCGCGGCTTCGCGGACGGCTTCGCCAGCGTCCTGCTCGCGGTCTACCTGACGGCGCTCGGCATGACGCCGACGCAGGTGGGCGCCCTGGTGACGGCGACGCTGCTCGGCTCGGCGGCGCTGACGCTCGCGGTGGGCCTCGCCGGAGGGCGGGTCGCGCCGCGGGGGGTGCTGCTCGGCGCCTCGGCGCTGATGCTCGCCACCGGCCTCGGCTTCGCCCTGCTCACGGACTTCTGGCCCCTCGTCCTGGTGGCCTTCGCGGGGACGCTGAACCCCACCGCAGGCGATGTCAGCGTGTTCCTGCCGACGGAGCAGGCGCTGCTCGCCGAGAGCGTCGCCGACGGCGACCGGACGTCCGCGTTCAGCCGCTACAACCTGGGCGGCGCGCTGCTCGGCGCACTCGGCGCACTGGCGGCGGGTCTGCCCGAGCTGGCCGTGCGACAGCTCGGTGCGGACGCGCTGGAGACCCTGCGCGGCGCGTTCATCGCCTATGCGCTCGTGGCGGTGGGCGTGATGGCTCTCTACGCCACCGCGCCGGCACTGCCCGCCCGTCCGCCGTCGCACGGCGCGCCCCTCGCCCGCTCGCGGCGGATCGTTCTCGAGCTCGCCGCCTTGTTCAGCCTCGACTCCTTCGGCGGCGGCTTTGCCGTGCAGTCCCTGCTGGCGCTCTGGCTGTTTCAGCGCTTCGAGCTCTCTCTCGCGGCCGCCGGTTCCTTCTTCTTCACGGCGGGCGTGCTGGCCGCATTCTCCCAGCTCGTCTCCGCGCACATCGCGCGCCGCTTCGGGCTGATCCGGACGATGGTGTACACGCACCTGCCGGCGAACGTCTTCCTGATCCTGGCCGCGTTCATGCCGAACGCCGGGCTGGCCATCGCCTGCCTGCTGGCGCGGATGTCGCTCTCCCAGATGGACGTTCCCGCGCGGCAGTCCTTCGTGATGGAGATGGTGCCCGCCGAGGAGCGGTCGGCTGCCGCCAGCGTCACCAACGTCCCGCGCAGCCTGGCCACCGCCCTCGCGCCGCTGCTCGCCGGCGCGCTGCTCGCCCGCACGAGCTTCGGCTGGCCGCTCGTGATCGGGGGCAGCGCCAAGATCGTCTACGACCTGCTGCTGCTCTCCCGATTCCGCCACGCCGAGCGCGAGCTCGCCGGCTCCTCTCTCAACGCCCTGCGAACCCGATCCCCGCACGGGTGAGCGGCAGATCGAGAGCGCTGCGCAGCCCCGGCGGCGCCTCGCAGACGGCGGGCACGGCGTTCACCGCGTGCATCGCGGTGGCCACGTCGGCGGCGTGGACGTGCTCGTCCAGGGTGGCGTCGCGGCGCTCGAAGCTGGCCAGGTTGACGAGGTGGAGCTGTGGCGAGGGATCGCCCTCGATGCGGACCGTCCAGCCGTCGCGCGGGCGCGGCCAGGACGCGGGATAGTCCGTGCCCACCGTCCACAGCGCCTCGATCTCGATCAGCGCGCGCCCATCGGCGACGCCGCACCAGCGGTAGCGCTGGCCGCACACGGTTCCCGCCGCGATGCGCCCGCCGCGGATCTCGAACGCCTCGCTGGCCGTGACCGGCTCCTGGTGCTCGGTCACCGCGTCGAGGGTCGCGCCGAGGCCGGCGGCCAGCAGCGGGATCTGCTGCTGAAACAGGCCGCGGTTGAAGCGAGCGAAGGGGTTCGCCGCGAGCGTCGCCTGCTCGGGCGGGCGGCGCGGTGGATCGCCACCACGGCCGCCTGGTAGTGGCCGCGGAACCGCGCCTCGCGCAGCGTCTTCCCGGCCAGGGGCGAGCCCTCGCCGATCACCGCCTCGAAGAAGGAAGCCCGGTCCGCCCGCACGGCTCGCGATCCGATCGCCGCGGACCCCCGGACACGCGGCGGGAGGCTGGCTCGTGGCGGGCGTCCGGGACCAGCGGGAGGACGATTCCGTGTCGGTGTGCTTCGACAGCGAGCCCTGCGCGAGCGCACCGAGATCCTGGGCGCGCCCGCGCTGCACCTCGCGCTCGCCTCGGACCAGCCGCTCGCCCTGGTCGTGGCGCGCCTGTGCGACGTGGTCCGGACGGGTCGTCGACCCGCGTGAGCTACGGGATCGCCAACCTCACCCACGCACCCGACCACGCGTCCTGGGCCCCGCTCGTCCCGGGTCGTCCGATTGAGGTCGAGCTCCGCCTGAACGACGTGGCCCACGCCTTCCCGGCCGGACATCGGCTGCGCCTGGCCCGAGGGGATCTGAGCGCGGGCGCGGCGACCGAGAGGCCACACATGTGGCGGATCGCCTCACCGTGGCGTGACAGGCGGGGCACATCGCCCGCCGCGAGACGGACCGATCCCGCCGGCGCAGGCGCGCGGATCGCTCACCGTTGCCCGGAGCGACACCGATCGCGGTCGGCGGCTTGGAACGGGACGTGCAGAACGCGGGTCGGAGGGAAGACACCATGCACGGAAGCAGAATCCAGACGATTGCCACGGTCGCCGCGCTGGGCATGTTCGCCGCCGGCTCCCAGCTCTCGGTGGCCGAGACTGCCGTGGCGCAGTCCTCGACGCCGATCAAGAAGCTGATGGGGGAGAACTTCGGAGGACTCCAGACGATCCTCTATCAGCTCATCAGCGCGAACTACGGAGCCATCCCGGAGCAGGCCGAGGTGATCCGCCAGCACGCCCTGAAGCTCACGAGCATGGTCCCCGAGTCGGCGAAGAACGATCGGGAGCGCTTCCTCGCCTACGCCAACAACCTGGCGGCCCACGCGCAGGACATGAAGACGATCTCGCAGACGCTGATCGAGCACGATCGAGGGAAGTCCACGATCGGCGCCGACTATCTGCGCGAGGCGCTGGCCTCGCACTACGGAGGCATGGTCACGATGTGCGTGGCCTGCCACAACCGCTACCGGCCGTGGCCGGTCCAGCCGTAGCCGCGCCTCGGAGGTCGGGGGGCGATCCCGGGAAGCGGCGCGGTCCGGCGTCGGGACCGGGCGCGCGACACGGTGTACGATCCGTCCGCCTCGGGATGGGCCCGATGGCACGCCCGCTTCGCGAAGCTCCCGGAGGATCCATGCCCGCGTACCTGATCGTGAACTACAAGGTCGACGACCCCGCTCTCTACGGCGAGTACGCGAGGAGCGCGGGCCCGGCGATGAAGATCGGGAGCGAGTGCGAGATCCTCGCCCTCGACTCGGCCACCGATCGCATCGAGGGCAACTCGGCTGGGCACCAGACGGTGATCCTCAAGTTCGATTCGAAGGAGAAGGCGAAGGCCGTCTACGAGTCGAAGGAGTACCAGGCCGTGGTCGGCAAGCGCCTCGACGCGACCTCCCAGCACTTCGCGGTGCTGGTGGAGGGGATCCCCGGCTGAGCCGGGACCGTCAGAACACCCGGATCGGGTGAGGCGTCGGCGCGGGCGGGCTCGAGGCCCAGGGCTACTGCGTGATCGAGGCCACCACCGTCCGCGAGGGGATCGCCCGCTCAAGATCTCGCCGACGGGGTTCGGACTGCTGCGGATCCTCGTCCACCACGCGGGACGCGTCGTCACCCACGAGCAGCTGCTGAACGAGATCTGGGGCCGGTGCACGAGAGCGACACCCAGTACCTGCGCGTCTACGTCGGGCAGCTGCGAGACAAGCTCGGCGACGATCCCGCGCGCCCCCGATTCATCGAGAACGTGCCCGGCGTCGGCGATCGCTTCATCGAGTCCGATTGAGCGGCGAGCGCGTGGGGCGGGGCATCCAGGGGCTCCGGCACCAGCCCGAAGCCCCGCGGATTGTGGAAATGGCGCCGGTACACCGGCGGTGACCCCACGCCCAGCTGCTCGCGCAGGGCACCGAGCGGCGCGGGCAGCAGCGCCTCCCAGTCCAGGGCCGGCGGCCAGGGCGCACGTCGAGCGACCCCGCACTCGGACTGCGCGTCGTCGAGGACTTCGAGGTGGAGCGCTTCAGCCTGTTCGGCCTACCTCGCGGCGACGAGCGAGACACCGCGACGCGCCTTCGAACGCGCCACGCGTTACGTGCGCATCACCCACGACCGTCTCGACCTCGAGCTGCGCACCGAGGGTCCGCTGACGGTCTGCCGCACCGGTCTGATGGGATACGAGCGAAGCCGCTCCGAGATCGAGTCCGCCGTGGGCCTGATGGCCAGGCTCGCGCCTTTCATCGTCGGAGACCTCGAAGAGCTCACGGTGTGGTTCCGCCACCCGGCGACCCACTACTCCGACGAGGTGACTGCGGTGTTCGGCTGTGACGCCCACTACGACCAGCGCTTCGACGGCATCGCGGGGCCCAGCGAGGGGCTCGACCGGCCGCTCCCGCGCGCGGATTCGGCGCTGTGCGCGCTGCTCGAGGAGCACGCCGCGAGCCTGCTCGCCCGCGTGCCGCAGCCCGCGGGCTTCACCGACCGCGTCCGCGAGCGCATCTCGGGCCTGCTGCCGCGCGGCCAGGCCAGCGCCGAGGGGGTCGCCGAGGCGATGGGGATCAGCCCGCGCACGCTGCGCCGCCGACTCGCCGAGGCGGGCGCGGGCTATCAGCAGGTCCTGGACGAAGTGCGCTTCGGGCTGGCCGAGAGTGCGATCTCCCCGAAGGGATTGTCGGTCAACGAAGTCGCCTTCCTGCTCGGCTACTCCGACGCCTCGGCCTTCCACAAGGCGTTCCGTCGCTGGACGGGACGCAGCCCCGGAGCCTACGCGCGCGCGGCGCGATCGGGGCCGGGGCCGGATGGCGCGTCGACCTAGGACGCGATCCGGGGCACCACGTCGCCCGCGGCGGAGCGCGAGACCTCCGCCTTCCGCCGCTCGCCGGGCTTCGCGCGCGTCTTCTTCCGCTTCGCAGAGGCGGGCGGGGTCTCCACCGCGATCTCGACCGCCGCCGTGCGGTCCGCCATGTAGCGGTTGACGGTGGCGCGGCGCAGATCCTCGAAGGCGACGCAGACGTCGTCGTGGAAGGCACGGATGTCGGGAACCAGCTCGTAGTCCGCGTTGAACCCCCAGCACAGCTTGCCGTCGTAGCTGAACAGCGCGATGCCGAGCCCGACGCCGGGGATCAAGGGCACCATCGGGTACATGCCGAGCATCGGAGCGCCCACCACGTAGAGCGGAAACTGCGGTCCGGGGATGTTGGTGACGATCGTGTTGGCCGGCCCGTTGGCGATCGACACCCCGAGCTCGATCAGCGCCGGGGGGAGCCACTCGGCGATCTTCATCACGGTGTCCGCACCGAGCACCGCCTCGGAGCGCTTCAGCTCCCCGGTGCGCCGCGCGATCGCCTCGATCTGGGCGAGCGGATCCTTCTCGGCGAGCGGCAGCGCGACGATCCAGGTCGAGACGTGGTTGCCCTGACGGCGCTCGTCCGAGTCCTTCCGCACGCTGACCGGCGCGGCGACGCGGAAGTCGAGCTTCGCCGGGTCGACGCGGCGGCGGAAGAAGTAGCGGCGCAGCGCGCCGGTCACCGTCGCCAGCACCACGTCGTTCACCGAGCAGCCGAGCACGGCGCGCAGCTCGAGAACGTCGTCGAGCGGCATGGTGAGCCAGTCGAAGCGCCGGTGCGGGCTCAGATCGCCGTTGAGCGGCGTCTGGGAGGCGGGCTCCAGCGTGAAGCGCGCGAGTTCGGCGAGCGCGCGCGCCCGGCGCAGCAGGTCGCTCGCCAGCGGGGGATCGCCCTCCGCGCGCGCCAGCAGCTTGCGGACCGCGTCGAAGGGCTGGCGGATCCGTTCGGCGATCGAGTCGAGGAGCAGCTCCGTCCCGCTCGGCGCCGGCCGCGGCATGTAGGCGAGCGGCTCCTGGAAGTCGATCGCCGGCGAGGGCGACATCAGGATCTGGGCCAGGTCGGCTCCGGCGACGCCGTCGATCATGCAGTGGTGCACCTTGTTCAGGAGCGCGAACTGCTCGCCGCCCTCGAGCCCCTCGATCACCCAGATCTCCCACAGCGGGCGGGAGCGGTCGAGCCGCCGGGCGAGGATGCGGCTGGCCAGCTCGCGCAGCTGCTCGAGCGTGCCCGGGCGCGCCAGCGAGAGGTGGCGCACGTGGTAGCCGATATCGAAGTGGCGGTCGTCCACCCAGACGGGCCAGCCCTCGACCGGCGTCCAGGCCAGCTTCTGGCGGTAGCGCGGGATCCAGTGCAACACCGACTCGATCGCGCGCCGGTAGCGCGAGACATCCACGCCCCCGTCGCCGTTGCGCAGCGTTCCCGACTCGAGGATCGCCACCGCCCCGACGTGCATCGGCGCGTTCTCGCGCTCGGCCCACAGGAACGTCGCGTCCAGTGTCGAGAGGCGCTCGTAGGTGTATCGAGCCACGACCTCTACCCTCCCCGTCCCGCTGAAGCAAGGTCGGTGCCAGAGGTCGGGCCGTGCCGGGCGCGAGCGGGCCACGCGCTGCCCGGGAAAGGACCAGCGCCTGCTCAGAAGGCGGGCATCGGCGCCGCGCGGCGTCGGCGCCGCGTCAGGACACCTCGAGCTCGCCGCGGCTCGCCATCACCCGCCGCGACACCAGCACGTAGAGCGCGAAGCCGGCGAGGCACGCCGGCGCGATCCAGTGCAGATTGCGGGAGACAGCCTCCTGTCCGCGGTAAACCAGCTCGGCATAGCTGAGCTGCGCGGTCTGGCGGCCGATCGAGAAGCCGATCGCCGTCAGGATCGCGCACCAGGTTCCCGCACCGAGACCGGTCCAGAGCGAGAAGCTCGCGAGCGGCATCCGGGCGATGCCGGCGGGGATCGAGATCAGCTGCCGGATCGCGGGCAGCAGCCGACATACGAAGGTCGCGCCGGCGCCGTAGCGACGGAACACCTCCTCGGCCCGGTGCAGCTTGGACGGAGGCAGGAAGAAGTAGCGCCCGTAGCGCTCCAGGAAGGCCCGGCCCAGCCGCAGCGACAGGAAGTAGTTCAGATAGGCACCGGCGAGCGATCCGGCGACCCCGCAGGCGAGGGCGAGCAACGCGTCGGGGAGTGGCCGACCGAGGGAGAGACCTCCGCGCGCCGCCAGGAAGCCGGCGGGGATCATCACCACTTCGCTCGGGAAGGGGACGAAGGAGCTCTCGACCGCCATGAACAGGAAGATCAACAGGAAGCCCCAGACGGGGGCGAGGGCGGCGATCGCTTCCAGGTGGCGAACGAGCAGGTCCGTCATCGAGAGTCCGGTGGCGAGGGGAGCGGTGACCGCGACCGCGAGGAGTCGGCGCACGACGATACCCCGACCGGAGCGCCGACCGCCCGGCCACCCGTGACGAGCAGCAGCGCCGGCAGCAGCGTCACGTCGGCCAGCAGCGCCACCACCACGGTGGCCGCGGTCAGCAGGCCGAAGTTCCGGGTCACGGCGAACTCGGACAGCCCGACCACGCCGAAGCCGATCGCCACGGCGATCGTGGTCAGCAGCACCGCCGGCAGCATGCCCTGGAGGGTGTCGCGCAGCGCGGCCGGTGGGTCGCTGCGGTGCTGCGGGTGCGCGACGAAGGTGGTGAGCAGGTGGATCGTATCGTCGACGGCGATGCCCAGGGCGAGACAGCCGACCACCACCGTCGCTGCGTCGATCGGAATGCCGGCGAAGCCCATCGCGCCGAAGGTGATCAGCAGGGGGCTGACGTTGGGGATCATCGCGAGCAGCGCGACGCGCAGCGAGCGGAAGATCACCGCGGCCAGCCCGGCGATCACCATCAGCGACGCGCTGAGGCCACGCAGCTGGCCCCAGGCGATCTCGTCCTCGGCTGCCGCGAACTCGTACATGATCCCGGTGGTGCGCGCGCTCGCGTCGGCGTCGCCGTGCTCCCGCCACCAGCCCTCGGCCGCCCGGGCGATGTCGAGCAGGTTGTCGGAGCTGTTGTCGTCGATGCGCAGCAGCACGTTGGCGCCCGCCCGATCGCTGCGCAGCACGTCGTCGAGGCGGTCGACCGAGGAGAGCAGCACCAGGTACTGCTCGATCTGGGCCTTCGTGCTCGGGAGCCCGACCGCGTCGGTCCCGGCGAAGGCGGCGTGGATCTGGCGCAGCGGGTCGGCCATCGAGAGCACCTTCCCCACGTCGGGCCGTTCGGAGAGGAAGTGGCTCAGGCCGTCGATCGCGGCGACCATCCGGGGCTCGGTCATCGACACGCCGTCTCGTGGGGTGAGCACGACGTTCATCGGGCTGATGCCGGACAGCCGCGCTCGGATCGCCTCGTAGGACTCGCGCACCTCGTTTCCCCGGGCGAACCAGCGCGTCGCGTCGGTTTCCACCGACATCCGGGGCAGGCCGAGCAGAGCCAGCGCTGCCAGCGCGAGCCAGATGCCCACCAGTGCCTTGCGCCGCCGTTGGATGAAGCCGAACAGGGCCGGAGCGAGGTCGCTCCCCACCCAGGAGAGCGGGCGCCCAGCGCGGGGCGCGAGCGGCGCCAGACGCAGCGCCGCCGGCGCCGCCGACAGGGCCGCGCTCACGACGGCCATCGCCCCGACCGCTCCGAAGAGCCCCAGATCGCGGATCGCGTCGATACGCACCAGCGCGATCCCGAGGAAGCCGATGGCGGTGGTGAGACCGGACAGGGCGATCGGCCGCGCGACCCGCAGCAGGCTCTGCTCGAGCTCCTCGGCCGAGACGGCGCCGCGGGCCGCGTCCAGGACGTGGACCGTGTACGCGCTGCCGAGCGCGAGCAGGAGCGGCGGCAGCACGATCGTGGAGAACGAAAGCGGCGTGCGCGTGACGCCCATGGCACCGAGCGCGCACAACGTGCCCAGCCCGCTCGCACCCAGGGAGATCCAGACCACGCGCAGGGAGCCGAAGGCGGCGGCCAGAAGCGCCGCGATCGCCGCCACCGTCAGCGGGACGAAGAGCAGGATCTCGCGCTCGTTGGAGCGGTTCGACTCGATGCGGAAGACCGGCACCCCGGAGACCCAGGCCGCGCGTCCCGCGACCTCCCGCCGGACCTGGTCGATCGTGGACTCGATCTCGTGACCGATCACCGGCTCGAGCAGCAGGTTGATCGCCAGGACCCGTCCGTCCGCGGAGACCAGGCTCCCTGGCGCCAGGCGGTCGCCGGCGAGCTGCTGGGGCACGCGGGCGAGAGCGGGATCCCCGGGCCGCACGACCTCCGGCAGCACCGGATCGAGGCGCAGCGCGTCGTCGTCGCCCAGGCGGATCACCGGGACGGTGGCGAGGCTGTCCACCCGGCGCACGCCGGGCAGGTCGGCGAAGCGCTCGGACAGCCGCGCGATCTCGCCGAGCAGCGCGGGATCGAAGGGCCGCTCGCTCTCGAGAGCCACGACCAGCACCTCGTCCCCCCCGTAGTCGGCGAGGCTCTGCTGGTAGAACTGCCAGTCCGCACCCTCCTGGACCAGGATGCTCGCGGTGCTGGGATCGAACTCGAGGTGGGTCATTCCCGCAGCGGCGAGCAGGGACGCCCCGAGCCAGCCCGCCAGGACCGTGCGCGGGCGGTGCACGCTCCCGCGCACCAGCCACGCCAGGAACGGGCCGGTCGGAGAAGCGGAGATCATCCCCGCGCGCCCGGTCGCCTAGAAGGCTCCAGCTCGCGCCACCCCGCTGAAGTCGATGAAGCCGTCGCGCGAGTAGCCGCACGCGAGCTCGGGCCGCTCGAGCAGCAGGTCCGCGCTGCGCTGGTCGAGCGCATCGGTGCCCAGCCGCTGGGGCAGCTCGCGCGCGCGGGTCAGGGCGCGGCTTCCGCGCTCGAGCGCGTCGCGGTCGTCGCGCTCCCGTCCGATGCAGGTCAGAACCACACCGAGCTCGAGGTTGTAGTCCACGCGATCGGGGGAGATCGCCAGGGCTTTCTCGATGTAGCCGAGCGCGCGGTCCTTGTCACCGTGGACGCCGATCATCCAGTCGAGCCAGGGCCAGTCGGGCAGCAGCCGGTAGAAGGCGGAAGAGGCGAAGTACAGGTTGCCGAGCGTGTGGTTCCACTCGTTGTCCGCGTAGGTCGGCTGGAGCGCGATCGCGCGGTCGATCAGATCGGCGATCGGCCGGGCCATCGAGGCCGATCGCACCGCGCCGGACGAGGTCGCCAGACGTCCCATCGAGGACATCTTCCAGAACACGCACTCGCCGCACTGCGGGTCCGCCGCCAGCGCCCGGTCGGCCCAGGCGAGGGCTTCGGCGTAGGCCGCCTGGCGACCGGGCTTGTCCTCTCGCGGCATCCGCTCGCCCGCTCGCCAGAGATTGCGCGCGACGCGCCAGGCCAGGAAGGCGGAGGACGGATGCGCGCTCACGAGCGACTCGTAGCGCGCATTCGCCTCGCGCAGCGCCTCCTGCTCCTCGAGCGCATTGCCCTCGCGCCAGAGCGATAGCTCTCCCTCGTCCAGCCCCAGGCTGGCGATCGCCGCCGGCAGCACGGGGGCCTGCTGTGCGCGACCCGCTCCCGCGATCGCCATCAGCACCACGGCCCACCCCGCCGCCCTCCACCCGGCGCGGCGGGACCCACTCCTCGGAGCCTGCGCGACCGCCAGGGGCCGCGGGCCGGCATCGGTCGGGGTGGCCATGGAGGGCACACCGTACGCCACCGCCCGGCGGCTCGCCGGCCCGGCCCGGTCACCCCCGGGGAGGCCGAATCAGGCCCGTTCCAGCCGCGCGCGGAGCTCCTCGCGCCACACCGCGGCGAGGGCCGGGTGCTCCGCAGCGCGTCGCAGGAGCGCCGCGTCCCCGGCCCCGCGCGCCAGCCCCTGCACGTCGGCCACCGAGAGGCCGTGGGGATCGGCCGAGACGCGCTCGATCGCATCCCCCGCGCCGATCTCGCCCTCCTCGACCACCCGGAAGTAGACCCCCGAGCGCCCGCTCTGGAGGAAGTGCTTGGGCAGGTCGACCCGCTGGTGTCGCGCCGCCAGGTTCTGACAGGGAATGCGCGGCTGGCTCACCTCGAGCACCGCGTCGCCGATCCGGAACCGGTCGCCGATGCCCACCTCCGACTCGCGCATGCCCTCGGTGCTGAGGTTCTCGCCGAAGGCGCCCCAGGGAAGCGCGGAGACACCCAGCCACTCGCACCAGAACGAATAGTGCTCGGCCGGGTAGGCGTAGACGGCCTTGTCGGCGCCGCCGTGCACGGTGAGATCGGCCTGGCGGTCGCCGGCCAGGTTGTGTCCGCGCAGCGCCACGCGCCCCGTCACCGCGTCCTTGAAGATCGCCGTGCGCAGCGTCCGATCGCGCCAGGAGACTTCGCGCGGCAGGCCGACGTTCACCGAGAGCACCTTCACACGCGCCAGGCTAGCGAAGTGCGGTGCGGCCTCCGCGCTTCGCGGGGCGCTCGCCGAGCCCCTATCGTCTGGCCCCGTCCGCGCGCCGAGGTGCCCACCCATGCCCCGCACCCTGGAGTTCTTCTTCGACTACGGGAGCCCCTACAGCTACATCGCGAACGCGTTGCTGCCCGGCCTCGCGCGGCGGTACGGCGCGCCGCTGCAGTATCGACCGATGCTGCTGGGCGGCGTGTTCCAGGCCACCGGAAACCGCTCGCCGGCCCAGGAGCCGATCGCGGCGAAGCGCGCCTACGGCGGGCTCACCCTGGGGCGCACCGCCGCCCACCACAACGTCCCATTCCGCCTGAATCCGCACTTCCCGATCAACACCCTCGCCTTGATGCGCGGCGCGGTGGCGGCGCAGCGAGCGGGGGTGTTCGACGCGTTCCACGCCGCGATCTACCCGGCGTTCTGGGCCGGGGGACGCGACCTCGGCGACCCGTCGGAGGTCGCCTCGGTGCTCGCGGCGGCCGGCGTCGACGCCGCCGCGCTCGCCGAGAGCGCGGCCCAAGACGAGGTGAAGCAGGCGCTGCGCGCCAACACCGACGAGGCGGTCGCCCGCGGCGCCTTCGGCGCGCCCACGATCTTCCTGGGCGACGCGATGTACTTCGGCGTCGACCACCTGCCCTACCTCGAGCGCGCGCTGGAGGAGGGCTCCCCCCGCTCCGGCTAGCCCGGGAGGGGTCCGCCTTCGCTCGGCTTCGGCTCGCTGCGCCTCGGCCGCCTAGCGACCGAGCGCGAGCACACCCTCCGCGTCGAGGCGCGCGGAGCGGCCGCAGAACTCCTCGCGCGTCATCGCGGAGGCGGCGTCGCGGTCGCTGACGTTGCCCCAGGCGCGCCGGCCGTCGGGCAGGCGGCAGGCGACGTGCGCGATCTCGGGCGCGCCGTCGGCGCCGTACATCACGCTGTAGGCCTCGATCGCCACGGGGCCCGTGTGCGCGAGGGCGACGCCTCGCTTCGGCAGCGCGTCCACCTCCGGCTGGGGCTCGACGTGGCGGAAGGGGCGCTCGGGAGGAGCGGTCGAGTACACGCAGAAGGAGTGCTTGCTCAGATAGCCGCCGTTGCCCGTGACCAGCCCGACGGCACCGGGGTCGTCGCGCAGCACCTCGGCCATGCGCGCGATGCCGTGCATCGTGTAGTTGTTCATGGGACCGCCGCCGAAGGTGAGGCCGCCGGTCACGGTGAGCGGCTGCGACGTGTCGAGACCCAGCTCCTGCGCCGACACCTGCACCGCGCTCGGGAAGCAGCTGTAGAGGTCGCGGTGGGCCAGGTCCTTCGCCTCGACCCCGGCGAGTTCGAGGGCGCGCCGGCCGGCGATCCGGATCGCCGGCGAGCGGTGGAGCTCCTCCCGCTCGGAGACGAAGAGATGGTCGTGGGCGTCGCTGGCGGCCCACGGGTAGACCCACTTCTCGCGCGGCACGCCCATGCGCGCCGCCATCTCCTCGTGGGTGACGAGCAGGGCGGCTCCCATGTCCACTCGCGAGTTCGAGTTCAAGAGCATCGGGTAGGGAAAGCTCACCGGCCGGTTCTCGGGACCGGGCGTGCGGATCTGTGCGGCGCTCTTGCGCTCGCGGATCCACGCGCTCGGGTTGCCCGCCGCCACGGCGCTGAACCCCGCCCACAGCTCCGAGATGCGCTGGAGGTGGCCCTCCACCGACTCGCCGCGCGCGGCGCGCAGCGCGATCTCGAAGATCGGATACATCTGGATCGGCTGGCGGATCCCGCGCGCGAGCTCGGCCTCGTGGGAGAGCACCAGGTCCTCGCCGATCGTCTCGTCGGGCGTGCCCGGGGCGGCGCTCCAGCCGGTGAGGCGTCCCCGCTTCGAGAGCTGCGCCCAGGTCCGGCCGCACTCGGCGCCGGTGAGCAGGGCGACGTCGAGGGCGCCGCGCTGGACGTCGAGGAAAGTGCGGCTGGTCGCGGTCTGGGCGTAGTTGCCGCCGTACTGGGTGAGGGCCGTCCGGGCGCTCGGGCAACCCAGTCGCTCCGCGAGGGCGCGACCCGGATCGGTGTAGCGCCACATCCCGCGCACCACGCGCACGGCCTCGGCCCGGGCGAGCCAGGCGCGGCTGCCGGCGTCCTCGGCGGCGCGCTGGCAGGCCAGGACCATCAGATCCAGGGGCTCGTTCGCGGCGTCGAGATCGTCGGTGCGCTGGAGCACCTGGGCGACGCCGACCAGGACCGGCACCCGGGTCTTCGCGCTCACGGGAGGTGGCGCCTCACGAAGGCCCCCGCCCGCTCGAGCGACTCGCGCCCCTCCGGAATCAGGTCGGAGAGACCGTGGAAGCCGTGGATCATCTCGGGCACGACCTCGAGCGTCACCGCCACCCCGTCGCGGCCGGCGCACGCGGCCAGGCGAGTCGAGTCGTCGCGCGTGATGTCGATCTCGCCACAGGACAGGAACATCGGCGGCAGCCCCGAGAGATCGGCGTGGATCGGCGAGAGCAGCGGATCGCGCACGTCGCCATCGGGGCCGGCGTAGTCGCGGCCGCGCGCGCGGATCCAGTCCGGGTCCACGTAGGGATCGACGCCGCGCGGGTGGCGCGCCGAGTCGCCGCTCATCTCGAGGTCGTACCAGCCGGTCAGCCCGACGAAGGCGGCGGGCAGGGGCGACCCCTCGTCGCGCAGACGCAGCAGCAGCGCGACGCCGATCCCGCCGCCGCAGGAGTCACCGGAGACGACGATCCGGTCGGGCGGCGTGCCGCCGGCGAGGAGCGCGCGGTAGACCGCGTGGGTGTCGTCGAGCTGGGCCGGAAAGCGGTGCTCGGGAGCGAGCCGGTAGCCATAGACCACGGCGCGCGCAGCGAACGGGCGCGAGAGGCGGGCCGCATAGGGGATGTAGTGCTCGACTCCGGTCGAGACGAAGGCGCCGCCGTGCACGTGGAGCAGCACGCGGGTCGAGCCCTCGCTCTCCGGCGTGCCGATCCAGGCGGCGTCCACGCCGCCCAACGCCGTCCGCTCCACCGCCACGTCCTTCGGGTACTGGGTGGGATGGATGCGGTGCATCTTCTCCCGCACCAGCTCCGGCGGATCGCCGGGAATCGCCAGGCCCGGCTTCAACGCCTTGCGCAGCTGCTCGTACTGGGGGCTCGCCATCTCTTCCTCGCTCGTCGCGCGCCACGGCGCTGGGCGCGGCGGGCGATCATAGACGATCCGCGCGCGATCGGGCTGGACTTCACCCGGGTCACCGAGCAGACTGCCGACGGAAATGATCTTCGATCTCCTGAGCGCGGCCCTCGGCACCTTCGTCGGCCTGCTTCCGATCGCCAACCCCTTCAGCACCGCGGCCGTGTTCGTGGCGGTCACGAAGCGCTTCACCGAGGCCCAGGCCCAGGACCAGGCCCGACGCGCCTGCATCTACATGGCGATCGTCCTGCTGGTCTCGCTGTTCGCGGGGGCGCTGGTGATGGAGTTCTTCGGGATCTCGATCCCGGCGCTGCGCATCGCGGGCGGGCTGATCGTCGCGCGCATCGGCTTCGGCATGCTGAACCCCGAGCCCGAGGAGGACGTCGGCGAGACGGCAAAGGAGGAGGCCCTGCACATGGCCGACCTGGCGTTCACGCCCCTGGCCATGCCGATGCTGAGCGGCCCCGGCTCGATCGCGGTGACGATCGGCATGGCGGCGGGAGCCGAGACCGTCGGGGAGTACCTGGCGATCGCCTTCGGCATCGTGCTCGTCTCCTTCGTGTCGTGGTTGGTGCTGCGCAGCTCCCGTCGCATCGTCGCGCTGCTCGGCCCGACCGGCATGACGGCCCTGGTGCGGGTGATGGGCTTCCTGCTGGTGTGCGTCGGCGTGCAGTTCGTCGGACTGGGCGTGATCCAGGTGCTCTCGGACGAGCACGCGCTGCGCGCGGTGCTCGAGGGGCTGGACGCCGCCCGGCACTAGCCCGGCAGGAGCCCGCGAGCGCGCGCTCCGCTAGTCGGACTCCGCCCAGAAGTCGTACCAGTTGAACCACTGGTACGGAGCGCGGAAGCACATCTGCTCCAGGTGGCGCACGAAGCGCCCGAGCATCTCCCCAACGACGACGTCGCGCTCGGCGCGCGGGACGCGACCCCCCGAGTAGAGCGGAGCGGACTCGACCCGGTAGCGGCCGTCGCCGATCCGGCGCGCGCACGCCACGATCACCGGGCAGCCGATCAGCGCCGCCAGCTGGAAGGGCCCCTCGGAGAAGCGCGCGGGAGCCCCGAGGAAGGGCAGCGAGCGCGCCCCGCCACCCGAGAGCGGCACACGATCGCCCATGATCGCGACGAACTCGCCTCGCTCGATCGCCGCGCGGATCTCGAGGGCCGAGCCCGACTCCTCCGGGCGCACGTGGATCATGCGCAGGCGCAGACTCGGGTTCAGGGTGGCGAGGACGTCGTTGATCGCCCGGGCGTTGTCGTCGTGGATCACGACGCTCACGGGCACGTCGGCGTCCAGGCAGATCGATCGCATCATGTCGAAGCAGCCGTGGTGCGCGCCGACGATCAGCGCGCCGCACTTGCCCAGGGCATTGCGGTTCGCGCCGCGGCCGTCGGGGAGGTGCGCGAAGTGTTCCTCGCCACGGTGCTCGAAGACGAAGGCGTCGTCCACGCCCGCGAACACGCACACCCGGTCGAGGATCGCGACGGAGAACTCGAACACCTGCCGGTAGGTATCGATCCAGCCCGGCGGGTGACCGAGGGCGGCGCGGCCTTCGGGTGTCGCACACAGCCGGTGTAGGTATGCGCGCGACGCCCGCCGCGCGGCCGGATCGGTGAGCACGAAGTAGGCGGCGATCGGCCTCAGCAGCGCCTGCGCCGCGGGGCGTCCGATCCACCGGATCAGCCTCACCAGCAGGCGCAGGCTCGCCGCGGTGCCCCGTTCGGTCTTCGCCGTCCAGGGTGGACGGCCCACGGTGTCCGGCTCGCCGGAGGCCACCGAGACCCCCGTCAGGGCTTCCGGGCGACGGGGCACTGGTCGCTGATCTCCCCGAGGTCCTCGGAGCGGACCTCGAAGTGCGCCACGGGCGGGTCGCTCCAGTCGATCGCGATCACGAACACGGTGTCGTAGTCGCTGTTCTTCCAAGCGGGTACCGACGCGGTGCTGCCGAGCCGCTTCAGCACCACCTCCGCGACGGAGACGATCTGGAGGTGCTCCCAGGCGACGTAGATCGTCGCGGACCGGTACGCGGGCGCGAGCAGCTCGTCGGCGAGCCGTCCGGGATCGTTGAAGGGAAGCTGGGTGTCGATCGGGAGCTCCAGGCGGATCGCCGTCGGGGCGATCGTGAGCAGGGGCCGGACGTAGTCGTAGCGGAGGCCGTCCCCGTGGATCTCCGTCGCCTTCACGGAGGGATCGGGGGCGAACACGTAGTCGGGCGCCGGGAAGTGCTCGGCGAAGAAGTCGGGGAGCAGCAGGGCGCGGTTGAGCCCGCGGCAGGTCAGCTGGCCGAGACCCTCGGGCGGCTTCTCGCCGTGCCGCACGATCACGATCGTCTCGACGGGGACCCTCGACCGGGCCTCCTCGGCGCGCGCGGGAAGGAACGTCGTCGACGCGAGGAGGAGCGCGGTCAAGGCGATGCCGGAGACGGGGCGGTGCACGTCCCCAGACCTCTAGCCTTTCCCGGGAGCGGAAGGAAGCCGGCAGGGAGCCGGCGCGCTCCGGCGCTAGCGGCGGCGCAGACCCAGTGCGACGAGACCGAAGCCGAGCAGCAGCGCCGTACCCGGCTCGGGGACCACCACCACGCTGAACACGCTGTTGAAGGTCGCCCGATCGCCGGCGGAGAGCGTGAAGCGGTGCGTGATGCCGATGTCGCTGGAGGCGCCGGGTCCGGGAATCGACCCCGGGGCCACGCCTGCCGACTGGTTGTCGACGGCCGTGCCGAGCAGGCCCGCTACCAAGCTGTAGGGATCGCCGTAGAGCGACAGCGCGCCGCTGCCGTCGATCTCTCCGTTGTAGAGCGGGGTGGCCGGTGACGGTGCCCAGGGTGGCCGATCCCGACCCGTTCGCGTCGGACACCGAGAGCGCCGACGACACGTACATCAGCGACGTGGGCAGCACCGGCAGCACCGGCACGGACACCGAAAGCGTGAAGGTCTGCGTCGGCGCACCGCGGCCGCTCAGGGAGACCCCTGGCGATCCGGCGGCTGCAACCCGGCGGCGAGCGACAGCCGGTTCCAGGCGTTGATCGCCGCGATCGCGAAGACCAGTCCGGCCAGGGCCTGGGGCTCGAAGAGCCGACGGGCGGCGCTCCACGCCTCCCCGTCGAGCCCGCGCTCGGCGGCGAGCGTGAGCGACTCGCCGAGGGCGAGGGCGGCGCGCTCGCGCTCGTCGAAGAAGGGCACCTCGCGCCAGGCGCACAACACGTCGAGGCGCTGGGCGTGCTCACCGGCCTCGCGCGCCTCCCGGTGATGCATGTCCAGGCAGAAGGCGCATCCGTTCAGCTGGGATACGCGGGTGCGCACCAGCGCCAGCAATCGCGGCTCGAGACAGGCGCTCGCGACGGCGCCCTCGAGGTCGTTCATGGCGCGGTAGGCGTCGGGCAGCTCGCGAAACAGGTTCAGGCGCGAGATCGAGGGCTTCGGCGTCATGGGCCCGCAAGGTCGAATGCCGCCGCGGCGCCGACAAGAGCCACATCCGCTTCGCGCGACGGGTCCACCCGCCGCCGTCAGACGTCGAGCGCCCGGTGCTGGTAGAGCTCTCCATCGCGGAAGCCGAGCCTGCGGTAGTAGGGGCGCGTTCCGACGGCCGAGATCACGGCGAGTCGCGCGAAGCCGGCCTCGGCGGCGAGCCGCGCCGCCTCCGCCACCAGCGCGCGTCCGAGACCGGCGTGCTGGGCGGCCGATTCGGCGCGCTCGCCCAGTGGCAGCGACGCGCCGTACACGTGCACCTCGCGGATCAGGGCGCAGCCCTCGATCTCGGGCACGGGCGCCGTGCCGCGGGGCAGAGCGAGGCGGAGGAAGGCGGCCAGGCGGTCGTCGCGGGTGACCCACTCGAGGAAGCGCTCGCCGCCGATCGACGTCGCGTAGGCCGTCTCGCGCAGGTACAGGCCGCCGGCGCCGCCCGCTCCGGCGCGGATCTCGCGACTGCGAATCTCGCGCGCGACGCCGCCGCGCCCGGCGAGCGCGCGCTCGGCCACCTCGCGCAGGTTGGCAGTGTGCGTGCCGGCGGCGACGTCGCGGGCCGAGAAGTCGCGGATCACGCGCGTGAGGCGACACCAGCGCGGTGTCGCCTCGATGCAGTCGGCGAGCAGCGCGACCAGGGTGGCGTCGTCGTAGGGGAGCCAGGCGCCGCGCGCATGGTAGGCGGCGAGCTCGGCGCTCTCGACCAGCAGACAGGGATAGAGCTTCAGCTCGTCCGGGCGGAAGTCGGGATCGTCGAACAGGCGGCAGTAGTCGCGGGCGTCCCGCTCGGGATCGGCGCCGAGCAGGTTCGGCATCCAGTGCGCGTGCAGCTTGAAGCCCGCAGCGCGAAGCCTTCGGAAGGCCCGCCTCGTGGTCGCGACGTCGTGGCCGCGGCGGTTCGCGGCGAGCACCGCATCGTCCAGGCTCTGGACGCCGAGCTGGATCTTCGTGGCGCCCAGCCGGCGGAGGCGGCGGATCTCGTCGTCGTCGATGCCGTCGGGGCGGGTCTCCAGGGCGAGCCCGACGCAGCGCGCTCTCGCCGTCTCGTTGCGCCGTTGGACGGCGGCGAGCGCCTGCCAGCTCGAAGCCTCGCTCGAGTCGAGCAACGAGCCCGCGTGCTGCGCGGCGAGATGTCGGGCCACCACCCGGTTGTACGCTCCTGACCCCAACGATCGCCCCTTCGGCGCCGCGAGCTCCCGGTAGCGCGCTGGCGCGGTTCCCGCCTCGTCGCGGCCGTCCACGCCGGCACCGAAGTCGTTCATCGCCTCCAGACAGCGCCGGACGAACCACACCTGGTAGGTCTCGGGATAGTGCGACCAGGTTCCGCCGAGCACGATCAGCTCGACCTTGTCGGTGGGGTGCCCCATGCTCCGGTAGGCGGCGAGGCGGCTCCAGGTCTGGAGATAGGGGTCGAAGCGGTTGTCCTCGGCCCGTTGCGCACCCGGCTCGTCGGCGAGGTAGCTCTTGGGCATGCGCACGTCGTTGGGACAGAAGATGCACGTCCCCGGACACGGAAAGGGCTTGGTCAGGACGGTCACCGGAGTGACACCGGAGAGCGTGCGCACCGGTCGCAGCCGCAGCCGACGCACGAACTCGTCCTCGGACAGCGCGCCGCCGAAGGCGCGAAAGCCGGCGATGATCTCGCTCTTCGAGTACAGACCGCCCCGCTTCGGATGGCGCTTCACGATGCGATCGAGCGCGGGCGCATCGAGCTCGGGGATCCGCGCGATCTCGGCGATGATCGCACTCAGCTCCGCGCGGTGCGGAGCGGGATCGAAGTCGGCGCGGGGCCTTCGCAGGGGCTGCATCGGCGCTCTCGAGCGGGCACCAGCATAGCGATGAACGACGCGACGGTACGCGCGCTGGCCGAGATCAATCGCACCTTCTACCGGGAGCGGGCGCGGGAGTTCAGCGCCGCGCGAGCGGCGCCCTGGCCGGGCTGGCAGGCCCTGGTGGCCCCGTTGCGCGAGCGCGCCGGAGCGGAGCCGCTGCGCGTGCTCGACGTCGGCTGCGGCAATGGCCGCTTCGCCCGCTTCCTCGCGAGCGCCCTGCCCGACCAAGCGCTCGCTCTCTGGGGCGTGGACGCCAGCGAGCCGCTGCTCGACGAGGCGCGCCGGGCGGGTCCGGAGGGCGCCCGCTGGCAGCCGGGCGACATCGTGGCCGAACCGGAGGCGCTGCCGGCGGGACCCTTCGACGCGATCGCCCTGCTCAACGTGATCCACGGCGTGCCGGGCCGCGCGCGGCGCCGCGACCTGCTGGCCGCCTGCGCCCGCCGCCTCGCGCCCGGCGGGCTGCTGGTCCTCACGACCTGGCGCTTCACCCGGGACGAGCGCGTGCGCGGACGGGTCCTTCCGTGGAATGCCTACAGTTCCCGGGCACCTGTGCCGATCGATTGCTCACAGCTGGAGCCCGGTGACCACCTGCTGCCCTGGGGCGACGGCGACCAGACGGTGCGTTACATCCATGCCTTCGACGACAGCGAGATCGCGGCCTGCATCGAGACGCTTCCCCTCGCCCTGGAGCGCCGCTACACCGCCGACGGCCGCACGGGCGACCAGAACGAGTACTTCCTCCTGCGCGCCCCGTGACCCTTCCGAGGCCCGGATGACCCGAGACGGCTCCGCCGAGGCGGTCCGCCAGCGCGTGATCGGAGTCGCCGCGATCGGGCGCGCGCTCGACGCGGGCGATCCGGTGCAGTGCCTGGTGGTACCCGAGGGCCCGATGGCGCCGGAGCTGTCCCGGCTGTGCGAGCGGGCGGAAGCGGCGGGCGTCGAGGTCGTGCGCGGCGGCGAGCGGCGCCGCGTCCGACTCGCCGGCGGCGCCGAGGCCGTCGCCCTCGTCGGTCCGCCCCGCGACGTCGACCTCGACACCGTGATGGCGCGGGGCGGGGCCGTGTGGCTGCTGGTCGGCGCCGCCTACCCGGGGAACGTGGGCGCCGCGATCCGCACCACCGAGGTGAGCGGAGCCGACGGCGTCTACATCGACAACGCCTTCGACCACGCGCAGCGCCGCGAGGCGCGCCGCGCGTCGATGCGCGCCGACCGCTTCCTACCCGTCGCCTGGGAGCGCGCCGGCGCGGTGATCGGCGCGGCGCGCCGCGCCGGGAAGACCGTGATCGGAATCGAGGACAGCGGCACGGCGCCGCCCTGGCGGACGGCGCTCGCGGGCCCGGTGCTGCTGATCGCCGGCGCCGAAGCCGACGGAGTACCGGCGGCCCTGCTGCGCCGCTGCGACGCGGTGACGCGCATCCCGATGGCGGGGTTCGTCGCGTCCTACAACCTGCAGGCCGCGGTGGCGATCGTCGCCGCCGAACGGCTGCGCCAGCGGGAGGATCGGCGATGATGAGCATCACCCGGGATCGCTTCGGCCTGCTTCCGATCTATCTGTCCACCCGCCAGACGGCCCAGCGCGTCGGCGCCGTGTTCGTGCTCGCCGCCGCGGTGAGCTGGATCGCCGCCGGCTACGACCTGGGCGAGGTGCGCACGCTCTCCGCCATCCAGGCCGGCTCCTCGCTCGACGCCGCTCAGCGCGTCGCCCACGCCCGCGCCGGGTCGCTGCTCACGGCGGCCCAGCTCCTGTGCGCCGGGCTGGCGTGCGCCGCCTTCGTGCCCTGGCTGTACCGGGCGCGCTGCAACCTGCGCGCCCTGGGCGTGCGGCGGCTGCGCTTCCGACGGGAGTGGGCCTACCTGGGCTTCTTGATCCCGCTGCTCAACACCTACCGTCCGTATCAGGTGATGAGCGAGGTGTGGCGCGGGAGCGACCCGGACAGCAGCGACCCGATCGCGTGGCTGCGCATGCGTGCCCCGCTGCTGGTGGTCGCCTGGTGGGTTCTCTTGCTGGCGTGGGTGGCGATGGAGCTGCTCGCGGCGCTGATCCTCGAGCTGGCGACGGGCCTGCCGCGGATCCAGCTGGCCCACGCCATGCACCTCGTCGCCGACGTGTGCGCGGCGACGAGCGCCAGCCTCGGCTACTTCGTGGTGACGAGCGTCTCCCGGGCCCAGGACGAGAAGTGGCGCGCGACGGGCGGCGCGACCGACGAGCGGGCGCTGCCGCTGGAGCGCGGTCCGGTGACCGCGTAGTCGCGTCACTCGCGCGCCGCCACCGGCTCGGGCGGCGACGTGCCCGCGAGCACCACCGCGGCCACCAGCGCGACCGCCACCAGCACCCCGAGGCCGAAGGGGTAGCCGCCTCGGATCGCGTACAGCGCGCCGAGGGCGAGCGGTCCCAGGCCGCTCGCCGTCTGCGTGACCATCTGGAGCAGGCCGAGCACCGCTCCGAAGGAGCGCACGCCGAACAGGTCCGCCACGAACAGCGGCTGCAGCATGAACAGGTTGCCGATCGTGAAGCCGAAGCACGCCGAGGCGATGAACAGCACCCCCGCGGACTCGGCGAGCGCGAAGGTGGACACCGCTCCGGCCTGGAGCACGATCAGTGCCACGCCCAGCCTCCGCTGATCGACGCGATCGGCGAAGCGTCCCACCACCAGCCGCGCCACGATGCTGCCCCCGGCCGTGGTGGAGAGGGCGAGCGCGGCGAGCTGCGGATCCATGTGGGCGCGCAGGATCGAGATCTGGTGCATCGCCGTCGCCACCTGACAGAACAGGATCCCGCCGAATCCGCCCACCAGGCGCCAGAAGGTCGCCGTACGCAGCGCCTCGCGCTGGGTCCAGACGCGGCCGAGCGGCGCGGACGGGCGCCGGGGGTCGGGGGGCGCGCCGCCGTCCGGGAACAGGCCGAGCGGGCGCGGGTCGTCGCGCAGGACCCAGGCCGTCACCGGCAGGACGATCGCAACGACGAGCAGCGCCAGGAGCTGCGTCGCCCGGGCGAGTCCCTGCTCGTGGACGATCCGGCTGACCAGCGGAACCAGGACGACGCCGCCCACCGAGACGCCGGTCTGGGCGATGCTCATCGCCTGGGCCCGCCGCGTCTCGAACCAGCGCGTGATGATCGCGGCGGCCGGGATCGCCCCGGCCATCGCGAAGCCGACCGCGAGCAGCGGGTAGACGGCCCACAGCTGCCACGGCTGCGAAACCCGCCCGACACCGATCAGCGCACCCGCCATCACCAGCGAGCCGGCCGCGATCCAGATCCGGGGTCCTGTGCGGTCGACGGCGCGCCCCACCCACGGCCCCACCAGCCCCGTCGTGACGAAGTAGAGCGTCGTCGCGAAGGAGACCTGGGTGCGAGGCCAGCCGCGCTCGCTGCACAGCGCGTCGAGGAACACGGCCATCGCGTAGAAGCCGATGCCGACGACGATGAAGGCGTTGAGCGACGCTCCGAGCGCCAGGATCCAGCCGTAATAGTGGCCGGGGGCGAGGCGCTGGAGCGGCGGGCGACCTGCGAAGGGGGGCAAACGGGATCTCGGGTGCGCGCGGTGCGCGGACGCTAGCCCGCAATCCGCCGCCGGGCGCCCGCGACGGCCCGGCGGGCCCACCGGCAACATGGCGTCGCAGCAGCCCGTCCCGCTTTTCTCAACCGACGCGCGCGCCCGTCCGATGAAGATCGGGAATCATGCCGTCCTCGCGCACCGTCGCCGCCCTGCTCGCGCTCGCACCGTGCGTGCTGATCGCGGCGGGCGTGGCTGCCGACCCGCCGGCGGATCCGGCGCCGGGTGCCCTGAGCATCGAGCAGGCCGCGGACTGGATCGAGTCGGACGCGCGGAGCGCGGACGCACCCGCGCCCGCTGCGCCGGGCCGGGCCGGGCTACGCGCCGAGCGCGGCTGGCGATCGGGGCCCGACGGTGACTGGCGCCGGCGCGCCGAGGGCGTGGCCCGGCGCGTGTCGGCGCGCCTGCCGCCCTTCCTGAGCGACGGACTCGAGCAGCTCCAGCGCGGCGAGCTCACGCGGCACGCCCAGCGCATGCTGGCCCTGATCGGCGTGCTGCTGCTGCTGCTCGGCGCGCTCGCGCGCCGCTCGCGCGGACACGGCGCGATCGCGGTCCGCATCGATTATCCCGCCGGGCTGCGCGGCACCTTCTGCGTGCGTCTCCGGTCGCGCTCGGTCGGCGCCTCGCGGGCCGGGAAGGTCTCCTCGCCCAGCGACGCCGAGCGGGCGCGCCACGCCTCGGCGAGCGCGACCCGCACGGCGCACTATGGCGTCTCCCGCGAGACGCTCTTCCTCGCCGTTCCCTGCCGGCGGCACTACGTCACCGTGGACGGCTACCTCCAGACCTCCGAGAGCGAGGACATCGTCGCCGCGCACGTCGCCGAGCAGCAGGTGGTGCCGAGCCGCGACGCCACGGTGCGCATCGCCTTCGACTTCGCGCCACACGCCTGCCCCGTCGAGGTGCGCGTCACCTGGGACCGGCGCGCGGTCGAGGAGGCGCGCATCGCCCGCTACGGCGCTCCCGGATCCCTGCGTTTCGCGCGCGGGCCGGTACAGTTCACCCTCGACCGGGGCGTCCACAAGCTGCTCGCCGGCCGCAACGACCGCGTGGCCGAGGCGACGGTGGAGGTCGACTCCTTCGAGCCGCGCGTGCTGGTAATCGATCTCGGCGAGCGCTCCCAGCTGCTGTTCTCGGGCTGCCCCCAGGCCGTCGAGCCCTATCTGAACGGCGACGTCGCCACCGCCGCGCGCGCCCTCGAGCGCGACGGACAGACCGAGACGGCGAACCTGCTGCTCGCGCGCTTCCACGAGGAGCACGGGCAGCGAGAGAGCGCGGCGCGCCACTACGAGCTGGCGGGCCGGCACGCCGCCGCCGCCGAGCACTACGAGACGCTGGGCCAGTACGCGCGCGCGGCGACCCTGTTCGAATCGATCGGCGAGGACGAACGCGCCGGCGCGATGTTCCGCTCGGCCGGTGAGCTGCTGCGCGCCGGCGAAGCCTACGTGCGCGCCGACGCCTTCGACAGCGCCATCGAGTGCTTCCGCCGCGCCGGCGACGTGACGCGCTGGATCGAAGCGCTCTCGAAGCACGGCGACCACCTCGGCGCCGCGGAGGTGGCGCTCGAGCGCGGTGATCGCGCCCAGGCGATCTCGTGCCTGAACCGCGTGTCCGTGTCGGCGGCCGAGTATCCCCGGGCCGTGCTGCACCTGGCCGAGGCCTACGAGCGGGAGGGCCACCGCGACCTCGCGATCCGCAAGCTCGAGGAGATGATGGCGACGCGCCCCGAGGCGGAGGTGCCCAACGAGGCGCTCGACCGCCTGGCCAGCCTGTGCGAGGCCACGCGCGACTACCAGCGCGCCCTCCAGCTCCTGGATCAGCTGCGCATGCGCGACGCCACCTGGCCGCACCTCGCCACCCGGGTCGAGGCGCTGCGCAAGGCGCGCAGCAGCCAGACTACGAACCCGGACAGCTCGCCGGTGGGCCACGTCGCCGAGGGCTTCGGCGAGGCCTTCCGCTACGAGATCGTCGAGGAGGTGGGCCGCGGCGGCATGGGCGTCGTGTTTCGCGCGCGCGACCGGCGCCTCGGCCGCGAGGTGGCGCTGAAGCGGCTGCCCGACAACCTGCGCAATCACCCGAAGGCGATCGAGCTGTTCCTGCGCGAGGCGCGGGCCGCGGCCGCGCTCAACCACCCCAACATCGTCACGCTCTTCGACGCGGGACGGGAGGGCGACACCTTCTATCTCACGATGGAGCTGCTGCGCGGAAGCCCACTCCAGCGGATCCTGCGCGAGAAGGGACGACTCCCGGCGAGCGCCGTGGCGAAGATCGGCGGCCAGGTGGCGAACGGGCTCCAGTACGCCCACGAGCAGGGCATCGTCCACCGCGACGTGAAGACCGCCAACCTCTTCTTCACCGACAAGAAGGTCGTGAAGATCATGGACTTCGGTCTCGCGAAGATGGTGGAAGAGGTGCGGCGCAGCTCGACGGTGATCGGCGGCACGCCCTACTACATGGCCCCCGAGCAGAGCGCCGGCGAGCAGGTGGACCACCGCGCCGACCTCTACGCCCTCGGCGTCACCTTCTTCGAGCTGCTCACCGGCAGCGTTCCCTTCAAGGACGGCGACGTCGCCTTCCACCACCGGCACACGCCGGCGCCAGGTGTGCGCGACCTCGCGCCGGGAACGCCCGAGCCGCTGGCCGCCCTGGTGGCGGGCCTGCTCGCGAAGCGCCCCGCCGACCGCATCCGCTCCGCGGGCGAGGTGGTGCGCCGACTGGCCGAGATCGCGCGCACGCTGTAGGCGAGCGTTGCGAACTCGATCCCCCAGCCGAAGCCGCCAGTGACGCGCGCGAGGCTTTCGACGCAAACGTCAAGAGCGACTCGCCGCGTTCCACCGCGAAGGCCATCGGTCGGTCACGCTTCGGATGCGGGATGCATCGCAGATCGGCGCGTTCATGCCTTCGCTCCGGCGGGGGTCCTTCGGAACGAACTCCCCGCGCGGACGGGATCGCGGTCGCAGATCGGACGCGCCGAGAGTCCCGCGCAGGCGAGGACTCGTGCGCGGAGGGGGGAGTCTACTGCGAACCCTGGTCCCGGTCGCCCGCCGACGTCTCACCGCGGAGCTCATCGACCTGCTGCTGCTATGCGGCACCTCCCTCGCCCGGGCCGACTGGGTGCCGAGCCTGGTCAGCAACGCCCTGGCGAACGAGTTTCGACCCGCCATCTCGGGCACGACCGTGGTCTGGCACCGGGGCGACGGCACCTACGCCCACGTCTTCGTCTGGGACGGGACGACCACGAGCCAGGTCAGCAACTCCAGGAGGATAGGCAGTCTAAGCTCTGGATTCGCGCCAGCCGGACCGATCGACAACCTCGTTCTCGTGGAGCTCGCCAGCGACGGCACCACGGCGGACCAGATCGTCCGCGTAGGCCGCGAAATCGTCGCCGAAGTCGAAGCCGGCGCAGAAGCTCCGGCCCGCGCCGCGCAGCACGATCACGCGGACCCCGGGATCGCGGTTGGCGCGGATCACCGCGGCCTCGATCTCGTCCGGCATCGGCGACACGATCGTGTTGAGCCGCTCGGGACGGTTGAGCGTGATGCTGGAGACCGGACCGTCGGTCGCGTACAGCAGGGTCTCGAATGCCTTTTCCATGACTCTCTCCCTTCCTTTGTCTCGTTCGCTTGACGGAGTAAAGTGAATCTACTTCACTTTTCAAGAGCGACCAGCGCCGCGTGGAGGTTTCACACAGCCAGGTGTCGGAGCGCAGCGTGGGACTCGAAGGAAGGACGGCCCTGGTGACCGGCGCCGCGCGCGGGATCGGGCGCGTGATCGCCCGGGTTCTGGCGGAGTCGGGCGCGCGGGTGGCGCTGGCGGACCGCGACGCCGACGTGAACCGCACGGCGGAGGATCTGCGCGCGCGCGGATACCCGGCTTCCGGCGTCTGCTTCGACGTCGCTTCCGCTGACGCGGTGCGCGACGGTGTCGAGCGCGTGCGCAGCGAGCTAGGCGCCATCGACGTACTGATCAGCAACGCGGGCATCGTCGACCACATCGCGCCGCTAACGAAGATGAAGCCGGAGCGCTGGGCCCGGGAGCTCGACGTCAATCTCGGGGGAGCCTTCCACCTGCTCCAGGCCCTGCTGCCCGGGATGGTCGAGCGGCGCCACGGCCGCATCGTCCTGATCTCGTCGGTGGCGGCCGTCGGCGGGCTCCATCACCAGGCCGGCTATGCCGCCAGCAAGGCGGGGCTGCTGGGCCTGGCCAAGACCGTCACCCTCGAGCACGCGCGCCATGGCATTACCTGCAACGTCGTGCTGCCGGGCCTGATCGAGACCGAGAACGTGGCGGCGATGCCGGCGGAGATCCGCGAGGCCTCCATCGCGATCACCCCGGCGCGTCGGCTCGGCCGGATGGAAGAGGTCGCGCAGCTGGTGGCCTTCCTCGCGTCCGACGAGGCGGGCTTCATCAACGGCGCCGAAATCCGGATCGACGGGGGCTTCAGCCTCAACACCGCGACGCTCGGCAGCCGCAAGGAGCTGCGCGGCGCGGGGTCCTGAAGCCGCGGAAGTGCCGGCGCGAGCCGGCGCGCAAAGACGGAGGCCGGGATTCATGGCGCAGCGATGCACGCAGTCGCAGATTCCGTTGAAGCCGGTCTACGGCCCGCGGGATCTCGAGGGATGGGATCCGGCCGAGAGGCTCGGGGATCCGGGCAGCTTCCCCTACACGCGCGGCGCGCGGGCCCACCCGGAGGAGCGCGGCGGCTGGATCCAGCGCGAGCTATCCGGCGAGGGCGATGCAGCGCGCTCGAACGCGCAGTTCAAGTATCTGCTCTCCAAAGGGCAGACGGGCCTCGACATCATCGGCGACACGCCCACCATGGGCTGCCTCGACCCGGACCACCCCTTCGCCGAGCACGCGGTCGGCACCCAGGGCGTGTCGCTGTGCCGCCTGGACGACTACCGCGAGCTCTACCGCGATCTCCCGCTCGACAGGATCACGCTCTCCCATTCGCTCCAGCCGACCTTCGCGCTGGCGGGGCTCTACTGTGTCGCCCGCGAGCGCGGGATCCCACCGGCCAGCCTGCGGGGCTCCGTGCTCCAGGTGCCCTTCTATTGTGAAGACACCGGCTACGCGATCCACATGCCCTTCGATCTGCGCCTGCGCCTGGCCGTGGATTCGATCGCCTTCTGCAGCCGGGAGATGCCCCGCTTCCACTCTTTTCTGGAGGACACCTACTACATCAGCGACGGGGGGCTCGACGCGGTCGAAGAGATGGCCCTCGGCTTCGTCGAGATCCGCGGCATCGTGCGGGCGCTGCTCGCGCGCGGCGTCGCAATCGACAGCTTCGCACCCCGGATCGCCATCCTCGTGAACTGCCGCATGGACTTCTTCGAGGAGATCGCCAAGATCCGAGCTACCCGTCGGCTCTTCGCCCGCATGCTGCGCGACGAGTTCGGCGCCCGGGATCCCCGCTCGCTGGCGGTGAACGTGGCCGCGCACACCTCCGGCCTCTCGCTCACCGCGCAGCAGCCCGTGAACAACGTGGTGCGCGGCGCCACCCAGGCCCTCGCGCTCGCGCTCGCCGGCGCCCAGGCCATCGAAGTCTCCACCTTCGACGAGGCCTTCCGGATTCCGAGCCCCGAGGCGCACCTGGTCGGGCTGCGCACCCAGCAGGTGATCCAGCTCGAATCGGGCGTGACGCGCGTCGCCGATCCCCTCGCCGGCTCCTACTTCGTGGAATCGCTCACCGACGAGATGGAGCGGCGGATCGAGGAGCGGGTGCGCCAGATCGAGGCGGTGGGCGAACCCGCGCAGCTGTGCGAGTCCGGTTACTTCCGGAAGATCTTCCTGGGCGCGATGGAGCGCTACGCGCGGGAGCTGGGCGACGGCACGCTGCCCAAGGTCGGCGTGAACCAGCACGTGATCCCCGAGGAGGAGGACCTGCTGCTGCGCGAGGTGGCCGAGGAGAAGATCGAGCCGTTCCGGGAGCGGATCGCGGCGGTCCGCGAACACCGGAAGCGGCGCGATGCCGCGCAGGTGAGGAGCGCCCTCCAGTCGCTGCATGCCCGCGCCTCCGACCGCGCCGCCAACCTGATGGGAGACGTCGTGGCGGCCACGCAGGCCGGCGCCACGCTGGGAGAGATGGCCGGGGTGCTGCGCATGGCCTACGGCCAGCCCGCCGATCCCTTCGGATTGCTCGAGGATCCGATCTGATGGGAGACGCGCCATGCGGCCGATCCGCGTGCTGATCGCGATCCTCGGGCTCGACCAGCACGAGGTGGGCGCCATGGCCGTGGCGAGAACGCTTCGCGACGCGGGCATGGAGGTGATCTACCTGGGCCGCTTCAACCTCCCGAGCGACGTCGCGAAGGCGGCCGCCGAAGAGGGCGCGGACGTCGTCGGCCTCTCCTGCCACTCGTGGGAGTACCTGCACTACCTGGATCCGCTGCTCGCCGCGCTGCGCGAGCGCAATCTCGACCTTCCGGTCGTGGTCGGCGGCTCCGTCGTGACCGCCAGCGACGCGCGGGAGATCCGCGCCAAGGGCGTCGCGGCGGCCTTCGGACCCACCGCGGAAGGCAGCGAGATCGTCGCGGCGATCGAGCGGCTGGCGCGGAGGGACTGATGCGGGGCGAGCGGCGGCGAGCACGGGGACGCGGGTTGCCGGGAAGCAGTCGTCAGTTCGTGCGCCGGAGTCACGCTGTTGGGTGGATCATGGCAGCTGTAGCCTCGTGGCACCGGCCCGCTGCTCGCGGCGCGCTCCCCATCCAGACCGAAGCGCACCCCGAGCGCTCGATGGGCGCGCCCTCGCTGGCGCCCGATCCGGTCAACGTCCCCATGATCCGGCACTGGGTCGACGCGCTCGACGATCGCAACCCGGTGTATCTCGACGAGGAGTTCGCCGCGACCACCCGATTCGGCGGGATCGTGGCGCCGCCGGCGATGCTCCAGGCCTGGGGGATGCCCCGCCCGAAGATCGAGGGCATCGCCGAGCGCGGCGGCGCGCCGAGCGAGATACGCTTCGACAATCCCATCCGCGTGCTCGACGAGGCCGGCTACGTGGGCACGCTGGCCACCAACTCCGAGCTCGAGTTCGTGCGCTATCTGCGACCCGGCGATCAGGAGGATAGGCAGTATAAGCTCTGGATTCGCGCCAGGGCCGAGAAGCACGGTTATGTCAACCGTGCTGCCCCGCGGCGGGGATTCTCGGTGGCCATCCGAGCGATGAGGGCTCTCGTCTTCGCCGCGATCGGAGGTCTCCCAGGCCCTGGCGTTAAGACCCGATGCCAGTAGCGGCGGAAACCCTGGCGGTGCCAGCGGATTACGGTCTCCGGGCACAGCGAGCTCGACGATGGCCTGGCCCCGGCGGCTCCGGAGGAGCGCGAGCAGGCTGCGAAGGACTGCCATCGATAGGAAGGCCAGGCCCGCATCGCGGGCCATTCTGTTCGAGTTCAGGCACCGATCTGGGGAATCTTCCGCGCATTCTCGTCACATGTGCAACTCCACGACCACGCACTTGTACCGGCCTCGCGGCAACCGGGGACTTGGATGACTGCGTCGGACGAAACTGCAGCGCAACCGCCTCGAGCCGAGTTTTCGCGTCGCGACCAACGCGTGGTCGCCGTCGTCAACAGCAAGGGCGGCGTCGGCAAGACGACCCTTGCCAGCAACCTCGCCGTCTATGCCCAAACCGTCGACGCGAACCTGCCGGTCCTGGTCGTGGGCCTGGACGGTTCGTCGGCGCCGGACGACATGTTCGCGTTGGACGACTCGTCGGCGAAGGAAACCACGTACACGGCGCTACACCGAGGCTCCTTCGACACCGCAATTTGTCGTGGTCTCTACGGCGTCTACTACGTCCCGTCGAGCCCGCGAACCGCCGAGTTGATTCACCCGGGTCTCGATCGATTCGTGCTGCAGAGGGCGCTCCGCCGGACCGCGTTCCCCGGTCTCGTTCTCATCGACACCCACAGCGACATGGGGATGTGGACCCAGAACGCCATCGCGGCGAGCGACCTGTCCGTGGTTCCGGTGGCCGACCTCCCCTCGCTCTTCACGGCGAAGAATGTCTTCGAGTTGCTCGCTGCCTGGGGCCAGCCGCGATCCCGCGCGCGCCTAGCGCTGTCCATGCTCGACCTGCGCATCAAGTACAAGGCGGAGCTTTGCGGGGACATGCTGAGCCTGCTCGTTGCCACAGCGCGACGGCTCGACCTCCCATTCTTCCAGAGCTTCATCTCCCGCAGTCCGAGGGTGCAGGCCCTCGCCACCAACCCGGAGGGCCGGTTCTACTCGATCTTGCACGAGGCAAGCCGCACGAACGTGCACGACCAGATGGGGGAGCTGGCCGAAGAGCTCCTCGAGGTCCTTGAGCGTCAGCGTGCGACAGCGCCGGACGACATCGGCGCCCAGTCATCGAAGACGTCACCCGAGGTGAGCACAGAGCCGATTGTCCGCTTGCGCCTGCGCACACTAGAAGCCGCGTTCGCGGTGCAGTTCGATGCACAGAAGCCACTCTGCGTCCGGGAGTTCCCCTTCTTCATGGGGCGTCACGATCCCGGCGTCCTAAATGATCTTGCCATCCACGATCTTCAGCCCTGGCGGATTTCGCGCCGGCATGCCCACCTCATCCGGCGCGACGGGCGGATCGGTGTCATGGATTTGGGAAGTCGGCTGGGAACGTGGGTCGATGGCCGTCAGCTCGGCGGTCCGACCGCTGACCCGGGTCCAGCCTATTTCGCCCCCAAGGGCGGCGAGCTCATCCTAGGCATGCGCCGTCGCTCGCCATACGTGTTCGACGTCGAGGTGAGCAGGAGCACCGTCTCACCTTCGATGCGGGACACGGCCCCCCTGCCCCCGTTGCGCACCGCGGCGCTCGCGGCGCTGGTGCAATGACGCTGTCGCCCCGAAGGCGGCGTCGGAGCCGCGGGAGCTGTCCGTTCTCAAAATTCATCCGCGACCTCCCTGCGCTAGAGCGCCGGCCACGACGAGCCTGATCAGGCAGCCTGGCGCCAGACGTACCGGTGGTGGAGGCCTCCCACGCGAGGCAATCCGATGACCTTCGCGCGACTCGAGGGCTGCGTCTCCGCCGCTCGGCCTTCAGGGGCGTCGCCGATCGAAGTATGAACGCGATCGAAGTGGTAGTAGTCGACCCCGCGACCAGGTCCTTGTAGTTCCTCAGGAAGGTCATCCAGCGCTGGTGTGGACTCGGACCCGGCTCGCTCTTGGGCAAGTAGCGGGAGACCGCGGCGCTCGCCTAGCCTCTGGCGCGACGGGAGAGCAGGCGCCCGATCGTCGCGACCTCCTCGCTGAGGAGGTCGAGCACGTCGTCGAGCGCCAGGAGACCGACCAGGGCTCCCGAGGCGTCTACGACGGGAAGTCGCCGGATCGAGGCCGCGGACAGCTGGCTGATCGCATTCTCGATGGGCATCTCCTCACGCGCCGTCACGACCGGCGCGCTCATGGCCTGGGCGACCTGCTCGCTCCCCGCATCGTGTCCGCGCGCAACGCAGTGGAGCATCAGATCTCGGTCCGTGAGGATTCCAACCGGGTGCTTCTTGCCGTCGACGACTACGAGACACCCGACCGCGTGCTCGTCCATGCGACGCGCCGCGGTGGCCAACGGCTCGTCCGCCTCGGTCGTCACAACCGATCTGACACAGATCCTTCCAATCATGTGACCACCTCCCTGCGCCGGACCGCAGCCCGCCGGTGACAGCTCGCATCGGGGAGACGGTAGCGCCGCCTTCCCCGCACGCGGACGGGAGTCCGGATCCCCCGGTGGCAACTTCCCTCGAGGCCCGCGGGGCGCAGGAGCGGGGTGGGGAGGGCTGCCCTCACTTCCGTACGGTCGATGGCGGAATGCCCCAGAGCCGGAGCGGCCGACCCGCTGTGAAGCTCGGGCTCCGACCCGCTCCGGCATAACGATTGCACACGCATCGATCGAGATCGGCGGAGGATGCCCCATGGACCGCACGGCGGCTCTGCAATGGCTCCGAGATCATCTGCACATGATGCACGGGGATCCGGAGGCGCTGATCACCCGCTGCGAGCGAGCGGTACGCCGACATGCGCAGGAAGATGCCTGGGGCGCCGCCAGGCGCTACGTCGCAGCGCGGCAGCACGAGTGGGAGAAGAGTCACGGCGGCCATGCGAGCGAGTCGTTCGTGGCCCAGGAGGTCTGCAGGCAGATCGCCGACGAGCTGGCGCACCACGAGCCCGCTCCTCATACCGGAGATGAGGAGCACCTGGCCGGCGATGGCGTGAAGGCCGAGCTCGAACACGAGGGCTGGGTGTCGCTGATTCCCTGGATCATGGCGTTGGCGCGAGAGGAGGAGCACCGTACCTGGGGCGACATCGTGGAGCACACCCGGCGGCGCGCGCGGGAGCTGATTCGCACTCATCACCTCTCCAGCGACACCGAGTTCGACCACACCCGCTGCTACGGCGACGTGGCTGCGTGGATCGCCGGCATCCTCGCGGAGGACTACTCGGAGCACCTCCCCTCGAGGCGCCCGGAGGCGGGCCTCTCCTGAGGAAGCCGACCCAGGACTCGGGTTCCACCTGCTCTCGCCGCGTCGTGGGAGGCTAGTTCGGCTCCGCGCGGCTTCGTCGTGCGTGACCTGCCGGCGGGGCGGGCACAGGCTTCGCGCTGCGTGGCGCGTTCCTATCCGCCGAGCGCTTAGCGCGCGAACGGTCCAGAATCTATTGCCCATCCTGCTCCCGCCTAGAGGACGCGTGATAGACTAGTGGTGATGCGTACGAGCCCCCGTGGAATGCAGGCGCTCGTCGACGAGCATGTCGGGCGCTGGGAGCTCGCGCGCCGCACGGGCCGCGAGCAGCACATGCCCTGCATCGCGCTCTCCCGTCTTCCGGGCTCGGGCGGAGCCGAGCTGGGTCGGCGCGTGGCCGCCGAGCTCGACTACGACTTCTTCGGCATCGAGATCGTCGACCAGATCGCCCGCGAGCACCAGTTCCAGCGCGAGCTGGTGGCGGGTCTCGACGAGCACGTGCGCACGGCGATCGACCGCTACGTGCTCCAGGCACTGCGCCCCTTCAACGAGGGCGACTACCTCCGTCAGGTGGCACGCACGATCACGACGATCGCCGAGCGCGGCAGGGCGGTCTTCCTCGGTCGGGGGGCCGCCTTCATCCTGTCGCCGGAGCGGGCGCTGCGGGTGCTGGTGGTGGCCCCCCGCGAGCTGCGCGTCGAGCACATCGCGAAGCAGGACGATCTGGCGCCGGATCGCGCTAGGGAACGGCTCGCCCGCAAAGACGAAGAGCGCCGCGAGTTCCACCGCCACCACTTCGGAGTGGATCCGGACGACCCGAGCGCCTACGACCTGGTCGTGAATACCGGCGGCCTGGGAATCGACCTGGCGGTCGCGCTGGTCGCGGAGACCTGGCGGCGCCGGTTCGGGGCGGGCGGCTGACGCGGCGGCGCGGGTTCCTCGGGGAACGCGTCGCGCAGCTGCTGGATCATCCAACGAGCTAGCACGAGCGCTCTCTACCACGGAGGCCAGAGGCCGCGAAAGAACACCCAGAAGGCCCGGTCCAGGGGTAACAACCGCGGCCTGGGGTGTCGCTGAACGTAGACCGCGAGCTGCTGGCGGAGTGCGAGCTCGACCGATGGCCTGGTCCTGCCGGCTCCGGAGGAGAGCGAGCAGGCTGCGAAGGACTACGCTCCTCAGCCCGACCCGCCGCCATCCAAAGCTACCGCGTGACCGGGCCACAGTTCGAATGCGAGCGCGCCACGGCTCCAGCACGGATTGGGGCATTTCGATACACCCAGCGGCCCTGGAGCGGACTCCCAGCCGCGCCTGCCCGGCACGGATCCTGCGAATATCTCCGGTCATCGGGGCGAAGGACCGGATCGCAAGACCGGGACCGAGAGCGAGATCAGGACGAGAGAGGGGAGAAGGACGGGCGACCAGGACCGACGAGAAGGGAGGGAAGCCATGAGCAGAGACGACGAGGCAACTCGGCGGATCGGGACGCAAGGCCACTCCATAGGACGGATCGAACACGGCCACCGCTCACTGCGGAGCCGCCTCGATGCGTTGACGGGCGCCGCGGATCGCGCGGGTGTTCTGTCGGGTCTGCAGGAGCTTCCCAAGATGCTGGGGGAGCACTTCGCCGACGAAGAGGTCGGCGGCGGGCTCTACGACGATCTCGCGCGGCGCAGACCCCGGCTTCTGGCCCAACTCGACGTGTTGCGCGGCGAACACCGAGCCATCCTCGCCGAGCTCGAGACCTTGATCCGCGAGATCCAGAGCGACCCCGCGCCGGGCGGGGTGCTCAGCGAGGCGACGCGGCGGGGGATCAACCGCTGCGCCGAGAGGCTGCGGCGTCACGAGCACGACGAGTCGACGATGATCGTCGATGTCTACTACACCGACGAAGGGGGACCCGGCTGAGAGGAGCGAGTCGAACGCGGCGGGTGAAGCCGCGGCTACGAGGCGTCTCGCACCGCTACGGGTTCCTGGCTTCGGTGCTGCCCTGCGTGCTTCTGGTGTGGGCGGCGCCCAGGGGACGAGCCACCCTGGCCAGCGCAGTGTATGCGGGCAGCCTGGTCGGGCTGCTCGGCACGAGCGCCCTCTACCACGGAGTCCACTGGTCCCCCCGGTGCGCGCTTCTGGCTCGCACGCCTCGATCTCGCGATGATCTTCGCCCTGATCGCCGGGACCTACACACCGATCGCCATGCTCCGGCTCGGGCCGAAGCTGGGGACCGTCGTGTTGGCGGGAGTGTGGGGCGCGGCGCTGCTGGGCGCCGTGCTCAAGACGATCTGGATCGACCCGCCGAAGTGGGCCAGCGCCGCGATCTACGTCGGTGTCGGATCGGTGGCGCTGCTCTTCCTGCCCCGGGTCGTCGCAGCGATCGGCGTGCCCGCTACCGCCCTCATGTTGCTGGGCGGTGTGCTCTACGTGGCGGGGGCCGTCGTCTACGGAATCCAGTGGCCCGACCCGCTGCCAGAGGTCTTCGGCTACCACGAGATCTTCCACGCCTTCGTGGTCGCGGCCGCCAGCGTGCACTTCCTCACGATCGCGTTCTACATCATCCCCGCCCGCACTCTATGAGTCCGCAGAAGCCGCCGCGGTGATCCGCCGAGCCAGGGATCGACCCGACCGCCCGCTTGCCGGGTGAGGAGCGGCGTGAGGTGCCGGATCAGCGCGCGACCAGGTGGCACACGTAGCCCTCGTTCACGTTCTCGGGCGCAGGCCGTACAGCCGTGGCGCCGAGGTTCCGCTCACAGGAACGGCTGGGCGCGCTCGAGCAGCTCCGCGAGACCCGGCTCCTTCGGATCTCGCGGCTTCCCCGGGTGGATGATGCCGACCTGACAGCTCTCCGCGGCCTCGACGAGGTCTCGGTAGCTCCCGGCATCGACGTCCGCGATGTAGGCCTGCTTGTTCTCGTCGTAGGCGAACATCTTCGCATTGCGCTGCGTGCACTCGTCGCAGGTCGTGCAGCGGGCGGTCTCGATGTACGCCTCGTCCGGGTCCCGCAGGGCCGCCGACTCGGCGACCGGCTCCTCCACCCCGACGTCGCGCGTCTCCCCTCCGCACGGCTCCGGCGCCGCGGATATCGGTGAGCGCTCCTCGCGCTCCTGCTCCCAAGCCGACCGCTCTTCCTCGATCCGACGCCGAAGCCACTCGTCGCGCACGCCCGTGAGCTCCTGGAGACCGCGCCAGCGCTCGCGACAGCGCTTCGCCGCGCGGATCAGCGCGAGGTCGACGCGGGCCCGCTGCAGCCGGTCCTCCGCGTCGACGACCCAGACGTAGGGGGACTTGTCGCGGGCGTCGTCCTCGTCGAGCGCGAGATAGTGCGACACGGGCACCAGGCGCTCGTCCCGGTCCTCCGGTGCGACGCGCTCGAACCAGCGCGCGCAGCGCCGATCGGAGACGGCGAAGTCGACGAAGGTGAACGCGACGTCCTCGCCGCTCCGGCGAAGCGCCTCGTCCTCGTACTCGAGGCGGAAGATCGGCCAGTCCCGCTCGGGCTGGGGATCGGCCTCGAGGCGGAGGCGATCCCGCCAGCCGCCCCCGGCGTCGGGGTCGTAGCTGAAGCCGGGAAACGCGCGCGACTCCGTGGCGCTCGCCGCCCGCAGGTAGGGCGGGAGCGCGGGGACCTGCTCGGCAGATCCCACGAACACGCTGAACAGCGCCGGGCCCGACCGGGCGAGACCCTCCCGGATGCGATCGTGGACCCGATACAGGCTCGAGCTGGCCGCCTGCAGCACGTAGGGCGCGCCCAGCGCGATTCCCATCGCGGCCAGAGGGACGCTGGCCGGCCCCTGATCCGACCCGCCGCCGAGCGTGCCGGTCAGGACGTCGTCGCTCGGGAAGAGCACCTTGATCGGCAGGCCCGAGGCGAGCAGCTCGAGGACCTCCGCCATCTCGCGCGCGCTGCCCGGCTTCGCGGGCAGGGTGACCAGGTAGGAGGGGAAGCGCGCCAGATCCTCCGGCTCGAGCGATGTCTCGTCGAAGCGCGCGAAGAGGGCGTCGTGCTCGGCCTCGCGATAGCGGTTCGCGGCCTCGAGCTCCGCGATCGCCATCGCGCGCACGAGCTCGGCCATCTCGGCCCTGCGCTCCCGGAAGGCCTCCGCGGCATCAGCGCCGTTGCGGAACGAGAACCCGTGCGGCGACGGATCGCCGCCCTCCCCCTCGCCCGCACCGGACCTCGCGAAGAAGCGCTGGGACCGGAGCACCGCGAGGGTGGAGCGGATCCGCTCGCGCCGCGCCGTGGAGATCCGCTCCTCGGGTCGTTCCAGGAGCTCTGACCACGCCCCGAAGTCGAAGCCCTCGGCATGCGTCGCTCCGACGGAGTGCGCGACCACCTGCGGAGCGCGGGCATCCGCCGACTTCGAGAAGTCGACGGCGAGGATGCCCTCGAGCTTCGAGATCAGACCCTCGAGCTCCTCGCATGCCGCGCGGGCGCGCTCGCGCTCGATCGCGGTCCACGCGTGCCGCACCAACGCGGCGGCGCCCTCCTCGTCGCAGTCGACGAGCGCTCCGTCCAGGTGCAGCGCCGCACGGGCGCGGCGCAGGCTGTCCTCCAGCCTCTCCTCCGCGGCTCCGGGCTCGGCGCAGAGCTCTCTCGCGCACAGCTCCCAGAGCGCGTGGAGCGATCCCCTGGCCCCCGCAGCCACTCGCGACCGGATTCCGGATTCGAGCCGCAGTACGTGCTGGCGCATCCGCTCGCCCGCTGGACCCGGCGGGGCGATCTCCCGGAGCAGCGCGTCGATGGCATCCGAGAGCGAGCGCGCGAAGTCGTCTCCGGTCGCGTCGTCGGCGAGGATCAGGGGATAGTCGTAACGAAGCCGCGACAGGTCCCGGTAGCCGGCCAGCTGTGCGGAGCGAAGCGTCGTCACGGCGAGCGCTCCGCGCCGGCAGGCCACACCGTGAACCGGTCGAACTCGCCCTCCACTCCCCGGCGAATCCGCTCGGGCGTGCGCACGCCCTGCGGCCTGCGGAGATCTTCGTAGCACGGCACGGACTCGTCCCGGTACAGGATGCCGACCGGGATCCGGTCTCGCAGCGCGGCGATCTCGCGGGCGCGCCCGAGGTCCCCGGGGTCGTGCACCTGCTGCCGCGGGCAGGTCTGGGACAGGCCGGGGCCGGGCTGGATCCCGTCCGCGTGCGTCAGCAGCAGGATGCTCTCCGGGTCGTGCAGCCACGGATCGAAGAGCAACGGCAGGAACTCCGGACAGCGTTGCAGCACGCGGACGAACGAGAGGCCCCTGTGGTGGAAGGCCCGGGCGAAGATCTCGTGGAAGAGCTCCGGAATCCAATCCACGGACTGTGCGACGAAGGAGACGTTGGCCACCCCGAGCGTGGTGCTGAGCGGGTCGATCGGCTCCAGCCAAGCGCCCCGCGGCGTGGTGCGGGTGACGAGCCCCTGCGGCGACGTGGGAGAGGCCTGCATCTTGGTCAACCCGAAGATGTGGTTGTCGTGCAGCACCACAGTCATGTTCATGTTGTATCGGATCGCGTGGATCCAATGGGCGGCCCCGATGCTGCAGCAGTCGCCGTCACCCATGTTCACGAACACGTGCAGGTCGGGGCGCCGGATCGCGACCCCCTCCGCGATCGGCAGCGCGCGGCCGTGGATCCCGTGGAAGCCGTAGGTCCGCATGTAGTGCGGGAAGCGGCTCGAGCAGCCGATCCCCGACACGAACACCACCCTCTCGGGCGGAAGCTGCTCCTCGCGGCACAGGCGCTGGATGCCGGCGAGCACCGCGTTGTCTCCGCACCCCGCGCACCAGCGGGGCGTCGCCGCCTGGTAGTCCTCGAGATCGTAGTGATCCGCCGCGGCCTCGCCGAGGCGCAGACACGTGGGGTTGAAGTGAAACGGCGCGCTCACGATCGCGTTCCTCCCAGCCGCTCGCGGATCGCGCTCTCGATCAAACCGGGCGAAAGCGGCTCCCCCCTCACCTGCCCCCAGCAGTCGATGTCCACCAGGCAGCGCGCGCGGAGCAGCCAGCCGAGGTTGGAGTAGCGGCGGTTGTCCTCGTCGACCCACCCGTCTCCGGGGCGGTCGCACCAGTTGTTCTCGGCAGTCATCACCCGTTCGAAGCGCTGCATGGCCGCCCGGATCCCCGGCGCCATCGGCTGCAGGAAGCGCAGATGCATCGACGACACCCGGTGCCCCTCGGCCCGCACGCGCGCGACGGCCTCCTCGATCGCGCCCTTCGTGGATCCCCAGCCCACGACCAGTAGGTCGCCCTCCGGGTCCCCGAAGATCGGAGGCGGACGCAGCGTCTTCTGGAACGCGATCAGCTTTTGGCTGCGGTGTCGGATGGCGTCCTCGTTGACGGTCGGCGCATAGGCGACGTGGCTCTCGCGATCGTGGGCGAGCCCGGTCACCGTGTGCATGCCGCCCGGTCTCCCCGGCACGAAGCGGGGCGCGAGGCCGGTCCGCTCGTCCCAGTCGTAGGGGGCGGCGCCCTCCGGCACCGGGCTCTGGTCGACGGGAGGGGCCAGCCATGCATCGTCGAGCTTCGGCCGCGGGAAGGGCTGCTGGGCGGTCGCCAGGCTGGCATCCGAGAGCAGCACCACGACGGTGCGCAGCGTCTCGGCGATCTTGCGCGCGGTGATCACCGAGTGGAAGCAGTCCTCCACGTCCGAGGTGGCCATCACGACCTTCGGGGCGTCACCGTGGCTGCCGAAGCACGCGGCGAGCAGATCACCCTGCTCGGCCTTCGTCGGCTGGCCGGTGCTGGGCCCCCCGCGTTGGACGTTGATCACGACGAGCGGGATCTCGGCCATGACGGCGAGCCCGATGCTCTCCTGCTTGAGCGAATAGCCCGGGCCCGAGGTGATCGTCACCGCGCAGCGTCCGGCGTAGGAGGCGCCAATCGCGAACGCACAGGCGGCGATCTCGTCCTCTGCCTGGTGCACGATGCCACCCATCCGCTCGAACGCCTCGCTCAGATAGTGGGAGACCGAGGTGGCGGGCGTGATCGGGTACATGGCGCAGACGTCCATGCCCGACGCCATCACCCCGAGCGCGAGCGCCGTGTTCCCGTTCACGACCAGACGCGGCTCGCGGATCGGCGCGGCCGAGATCCGGAAGGCGAGATCGAGGTTGGCCCTGGCCCACTCCCAGCCGGCGTCGAGCAGGCGCTGGTTGGTGGCGATCACCTCCTCGGACTTGCTCGCGAAGGTCGTGGCCACCTGGCGTCGCGCCCGCTCGCGGTCGAGCCCGTAGATCCGGCACAGAAGACCCAGCGCGAACATGTTCTTCCCGCGCCGCGGGTCGTCGATGTGCTTGCGACACTCGACCTCGATCGGTACCTCGTAGACACGATGCCCACGCTCGACCAGCTCGGCGTGCGCCGCGGCGTAGGAATCGGCGATCTCCCGGTTGGCGTGCGTCCGCCACTTGTTCTCGATGAGCACGATGCATCCGGACGCCAAGTGATCGATCCGCCCGAGCAGCACCTTCTCGTTGAAGCTCACCACCAGATTCGCCGCATCGCCGCCGTTGCGGACGTCGCCGGCGCCGATCCGCACGCGAATCCCGCTGGCTCCAGCGATGCTCCGCGCCGGCGGCTGGATCTCCGCCGGAATGATCTCGACGGTCCAGACTCCGTTGCCCATCGCCGCGGCAATCGAGGCGAACGACTGGCCGCATTTCTGCGCCCCCTCGCCGGAGTCGCTGATGACCTCGAGCACGTGCTCGTCGATCACCTCGGGCGCCTTCCCGCTCGACTTCGCTCGCGTCCTCGCCATCCGATCCTTGCCCATCCTTCCGATCTCACGCCACGCGCAGGCGCACGAAGTTGCGCTCCGCCGGGTCGATCCCGAAGCGCCTGCCCTCACCGTCCGTCATCGCCGGCCGATAGATGCGATTCGTATCGCGAATGCCCAGGTAGGCTTTCATGCTGCGCGCGGCCCGACGGCCCGCGCCCATCGCGAGGATCACCGTTGCCGCGCCCGTAACGATGTCGCCCCCTGCGTACACGCCGGCGAGCGAGGTTGCGAGGTTCTCGTCGGTGCGGATGTAGCCCCGCTCGTCGAGCTCGAGCTTCGATGTCTGGCCCAGGACCGGGTTCGCGTTGGTGCCGATCGCGTAGACGACCGTCTGCACCTCGACCTCGTACTCACTGCCCTCGATCGGGACCGGACGCCGTCGCCCCGACTCGTCGGGATCGCCGAGCTCCGTCCGCTGGCAGCGGACCGCGCGCACCACCCCCTCCTCGTCGCCCAGGATCTCCACGGGGGTGGTGAGCCAGTGGAAGTCGATGCCCTCCTCCTCCGCGTGGTGGAGCTCCTCCTCCCGCGCCGGGCTCTCGTCGCGGCTGCGCCGGTAGAGGCAGCTCACCCGCTGCGCACCGGAGCGGAGCGCCACCCGCATCGCGTCCATCGCGGTGTTGCCCGCCCCGATCACCGCGACGTGGGCGCCGAGCTCGAGGGGCGTGTCGTACTTCGGGAACTCAGTGGCTCCCATCAGATTGCAGCGGGTCAGGAGCTCATTGGCCGAGAGCACGCCGTGAAGCGACTCGCCCGAGATGCCCATGAAGCTCGGATAGCCGGCCCCACTCGCGATGAACAGCGCGTCGAAGCCGAGCTCTCCGAGCAGCTGATCGAGGGTGAACAGCCGCCCGATCAGCGTGTTGCACTCGATCCGCACACCGAGCCGCTTCAGGTTGTCGATCTCCGCGTCGATCACGGCGTTCGGCAGCCGGAACTCGGGAATCCCGTAGCGGAGCACACCGCCCGGCGCGTGCAGAGCCTCGAAGATCGTGACCTCGCAGCCGGCCTTCGCCATGTCGGCGGCGCAGGCCATCCCGGCGGGACCCGAGCCCACGATGCCGACCTTGAAGCCGGTGGAGGCGATGTAGGGGCGGCTGCTCCACCCCTCGGCGATCGCCAGGTCGCCGACCCAGCGCTCCAGCCGACCGATCGCCACCGGCTCCAGCGTGTCGCCGACCGTGCAGACGCCCTCGCACTGGTCCTCCTGCGGACACACGCGTCCACAGACCGCGGGGAGGAGGTTCGCGTCACACAGCACGTCGTAGGCGCCGCGGAAGTCCTTCTCGTTGATCCGCCCGATGAAGCCCGGAATGTCGATCGCCACCGGACAGGCGTCGACGCAGGTAGGGTGCTCGCAGAGCAGGCAGCGCTGGGACTCGATCAGCGCGTCCTCCGGGCGGTAGCCGAGCGCCACCTCCTCGAAGTTGTGCACCCGCTCCGCCGCCGGCTGCTCGGGAATCGGCGTACGCTGCTGGGGAATGGTGCGGATGGTCCTCTTCTTCGGTCTCGCCATGAGCTCCCGGCGTCAGCCTCCCGCCGCCTCCCCTTCCTTCTCTGCGCTCCAGACCTCGAGAGCCCGCTGCTCTTGAGGCCTGAAGCGACGGAGCCGGCTCATCAGATCGTCGAAGTCGACCTGGTGGCCGTCGAACTCCGGACCGTCCACGCAGGCGAAGCGCACCCGGTCTCCGACGCGCACCCGGCAGCCGCCGCACATTCCGGTGCCATCCACCATGATGGGATTGAGGCTCACCGTCGTCGGAACGCCGCGGATCCGGGTGGTCTCCGCGCAGGCCCGCATCATGACGGGCGGCCCGATCGCGACCACTCGATCGACGTCTCCATGTGCCTCCAGGGCCGCTTCGACGCCCTTCGTCACGAGCCCGCGGATGCCCACCGAGCCGTCGTCGGTGCAGACGATCAACTCGTCGCTGTACTTCGAGAGCTTCTCCTCCCAGAACATCAATTCGCGGCTCTTGAAGCCGACCACGCCGATCGTGTAGGCGCCCCTCTGCTTGAAGGCACGCAGCTGCGGAAAGATCGCCGCGATTCCGAGGCCCCCGCCCACGCAGACCACCTTCGAGATCCCGTCGATCTCGCTCGGGATGCCGAGGGGGCCCACCACGCTGTACAGGCGCGTGCCCGCCCGGCAGCGCCGCTGGATCTCGCGGGTGGTCTTGCCGACCGCCTGGACGACCAGCGTGATGGTCCCGGCCTCGCGATCGAAGTCGGCGATGGTCAGGGGAATGCGCTCCCCGTGCTCGTGGGAGATCACCACCACGAATTGTCCCGGCGCCGCGGCGCGCGCCAGCCAGGGGTGGTGGATCTCGAGCAGGTAGGTGACGTCCGAGAAGTCGTCTCGGCGCACGACCTCGAAGCCGTCGGCGCAGGTGGGCGCCGCGCGCGCGGCCGGGTAGGTCCGGCAGGCCTCCTCCTGCTGCGCGCGTGCCGCGTCGATGCGCTCGCGGAACTCGGCGACCACGGGCCAGCGCGCCTGCCTCGCCTCCTCGAGGCTCCGGAGGCGGAGCGAGCGGCGAAGGTCGTGGCCGAGCGCGCTACGAAGGCTCGCCGGGACGGCGACCTTCACCCACCAGTTGCCGTTGCGCTGGAAGAGGTAGCGTCTGTCGCTCGTCGTTCCCACTCCACTCGCCCTCCCCGCTCCTCCTGGGCCTGCGTGTACCTTTCGACCGAGGCCGGCTCGCGCGCCTGTACCTTTCCCGTTGCAACCCCTGTACCCGCGGCATCGGCCACACGACCCCGCGACCCGGCTCCGGACGGTGTCGATGCCCCAATCGAGGGCCTCGATGCCCCACCCCTCGGCCCGGGCGAGGCGGAGTGCCACAGGAGCGCGGGAGCCCGCGATCAGCCGGCCTCGCTCCAGGTTAGTTCCGCGCGACGGTGTTCCGCAGGTGCAGTCGAGCAGACGCCAAGATCGGCGTGGGTTCATGTGGTTCCCTCCACGAGGTTGCCGATTGACTTCGATGCAACGCGTCGAAGCAAATCGGGAACTACATCGGGAGGTCAGCGGTATGAAAAATGGCCTCTGGAGTAGTGTGATCGCGGCGTGCCTGGTGATGTGTTCCTTGCCAGCGATTGCCCAGAACAGTCAAACGTAAAAACGCCAGATACCCGCTGCGGGGTTTCGCCGCGGGTTCAGTTGACGTGATGCCACGTCTCGGCCCCGGCGAGAATCCGGCTTGTACTGCCTATCCTAGAACCGCGCGCAGCTTCCACCAGTCCTGCATGCGCGGGGGCTACTACCAGTTCGGTGGGCCGACTGCTACGGCGCGTGTGCTCGATCGCTCGCTCGAAGCTCCCGTACCCGCAGGGTGTTCTTGACCTGGGTTGACCATCGGTGTTACACGGAAACGCGTGGTCAACACCGTCGTGACCCGAGGAGGTTTCCCATGCGCGTTCAGATCACCGCCCTTCTCATGCTCCTCTCGATGGCGTGCGCATCGCCGCCCCCGCCTCCGGAGAGCCCGGACCTCTCGGTGATCGGAGCTCGCGTTCGGATCACGCGGGCCGTGCTGGGTCCGCAGCGTACCGACTATGCCTACTTCGTGCGCCTCGAGGAAGCCGGCGAGCTCCCTTTCGCGGGAGAACTCATCCGGTCGAACTTCGCGAAGGACGGATACGCGTTCCTGTTCAATGCACCTCCCGGCCGTTATGCGGTGATCTCCGCCGGCTACTTCGTCGAGACCGAGGGAAGTGCCATGACATCGGTCGGAGGCGGAATCAGCGTCGGCCCGGGGCTGTCCCTCCACAGCACGATCAACATCTACCTGCCCGAGACTTCGATCGAGAAGACGACCGTCTCCGTGGAAAGTGGTGAATGGGCCTTCCTGGGCGACGTCGTCCTCGATCGTGTGGACTGGGAGCAGGCCGACGAGGCGCAACGGCGCTACTCCGAGCGGCTGGTTCCGGGATACCAGGACATGAACATCCTGGAGAAGGCGTTCAAGGTGGGACGTCACGACCCCGGAACGGAGCGTTCCCTCGACCGGAGCGACGCGGGTCTGGCGAGCTTCATGGAGACCTCGCGCGAGATCGCGGGCGAGGAGTGGGCGCACACGCTTCGGAGTCCGGTGGCGGCGGCGCCTTCCGAGGACTGAGCCGCTACCTGCGTTTCACCCCGCATGGGGCGCCGCGGGCCCGGCGCGCCGATGCCGCTGTACCAGTAGCGGTTCTGAAGGCCGCGGCTCTCGAGCTCCGAGACCGGAAGCAGATCGAAGAGCTCGTAGCTCTTCGTCACGGTCAGGCTGGGATCCCGCTCGATCGTCAGCGTGCCGAACGGCAGCTCGTGGATCGGGGGCGCCTGGAGGCCGACCGTGCCCTCCTTCGTGCGCGCGAGGGCCAGCACCAGGGCGCGGTTGTAGAGGTCGGCAGCGACGTACTGGTGCGCGTCGAAGATGCCGCTCGGCTGGCGGCCGTCCTCCGCGAACAGGAACGAAGCCTTGTCGAATCGATTGCCGGCCCGAAGTTGGGCGTGGCCGCAGATCCCGTCGAGCGTTCAGAAGCGGTACTGTAGGCCCGCTGTCCCCGACACGTAGTCGAGGTATTTCACGGAGCCGGTCGGCAACACGTACGAGGCCCCGACGGTCACGGTGATGTTCTTCGTGATGTAGACGTCGACCCCGGCGCCGAAGCGAGCGGCGAAGCCCGTCGCATCTGCGGAGGTTCCGAGCCCCAGAGAGTCGTTGAAATCTGCCCCGAGGACGCCCGCGCCGGCGAGCAGAAAGACCTGTCCATTCCTCCAATGCGGCAGGAATAGCTTGGCGTCGGCGGTCAAGCTCCAGACCTTGATATCGCCGATCTTTACAGGTCCTTCGACTTTGAATTTGGCCAGCCATTCGAAGTCCGCTTCCACGCCGAGGAGCGGATGGAATCGATAGCCCGCTCTCGCCTGCAATCCCGGGCTCAGATTGGTGTCGGTATTGACACCCGTTTCATCTTTGATCTCATCATCCAGCCTCACCATACCGGCCAGGGCGGCCGCGAACCCGATGTACGGACCTGAACGATCGACGTAGCCATAGGGATTCCCGGCTGCGGCAGGCGATGGAACTGCAAGTGTCAACAAAGAAAAGATCAGTGCGAAACGAATCATGCGTTCCCCCAAGAAGTGGCTAGTCACCCTGTCCCTGCGCGCCTTCGCTGTACTCCGATGCCGATCAGCCCCGCCGCGACGAGGAGGCCCGTACCGGGCTCGGGGACGCTGGCGACGCGAAAACCCACCCAGTTGAACTCGTTCGATGGGTCGCCGGCGAACCGGCTCGTCACTCCGAGGCTGATCGGGCTGCCGTAGGTCTGGAACCCCCCGCCCCGCAGGCCACGGTCCGAGCCGATGATGATGGCCTCGGTCCACTCCCAGATATTCCCGCCCTGGTCGAAGGTGCCGTAGGGGCTCGCCGAGCCCGTGTAGCTGCCCACGTCGGTCAGGTCACCGACCGCGTTGAGGCAGTTGGCGGTGTTCGCCGTCGCCCCCGGCGCGGCGCACACGGTCTGCGTGTCCGTCCCGGCGGGATAGTCGAAGTAGCTCGTGGTCAGCGCGTCGTAGTACGCTGCCTTGTACCACTCGTCCTCGCTCGTGAGGAAGATGTTGGCGCCGGCGTTGCGCGTCACTGTCAGGCCGTTGCTCGGGGCCGCGGTCCCGCCGAGCAGCGTGTAGGCCCCCGTCTCCGTGTCCCCGCTCCCCTGGCCGTTGTGCAGCCAGTTCGCGAAGCGCAGGCTGTCGAAGAACGACACGTAGTTCACCGGCTTGTTCTCGCGGCCGCCGATGGCGCTGTACGTGAAGCTCCCCGAAGTGCCGCTGCGCGTGATGCCGCCGAAGCCCGAGCCCATGCCCGTGTTGTAGAGGCCCAGCGGGTCCGCGGCGGCCTTCGCGTTCAGGAACTCGGCATACTGGGCGTTCGTAACCTCATACTTCGAGATCTGATACACGTGGCCAACGGCACCGAAGCAGCCCAGCGCCCCTTGTACATCACAGGCGTTGCCCGGGTTGCCCACGGTGACCCAGTCGATCGCGACGGCCGAGGCCGCGTTGGGATCGATCAACAGCAAGAGAGCCAACAGCACGGAGTAGCGCGAAAGCAGGGCGGTCATTGCCGTCTCCTCCCCGGTATCGTGCGTCCAGCCTACACCCGCTTGAGATACTGCTGGGAGGCACCAATCCAGTTCCAGAGCCCGCGGGGGGGCTAAGGTGACGATCCTCGACGCCATGGCCGACGTGGCTCTGTTTGGCCGCTGGTTCCAGGCCCCGACGAATAACCACGCCTTGAGCGCCAGAGTCCAGAGCGCATCATTTGATCCCTCCGATCCTTTCTTTGTCGGTGCTGCATATCGCGTGCCATGCGAGTGGAGACTTTCCAACACAGCTCAATGGCTTTGGCGCGACATAGCGCCCCAACGGCCAAATTCGTGCGGCCAAACGCCCGCCGTGATTCTCGTCGAGGGTGAGCGGATCGCGGCGATGAACCCCGCCATCGTCCCGAAGAGGGCAGCAGGGTGACGCCGCCCAGGTCGATCTCGCGGCCCGGGTCCCCGGTCTGGCCGGGTGGGCTGCGGTCGGCCTGGCCCTGGCGGCGGGACGGGCGCGGGGGGCGGTCCGGCCCCGTTGAGGCGCCCGGCGGCATCCGGTTCGCCGGCTCAGCCGACGGAGTCGTCGGAGGCGCTCGGGAATCGGGCTCGATCCCGCTTGACCTCGAGGTCCTCCCGTGTTCCTCTTGGAAGTGTCACCTCACGAGAGGATCCGGATGCGCCGCGCGACCCTCCTGGCATGGCTGACCCCACTCCTGACCGGGCCGCTGGCCCTGCTCGTGCTCGTACACCCGGTCGCCGCCGACGTCCAGGCCGCCACCGGACGCCTGGTCGGCCTGCTCGTCGTCGAGCCGACCTCGAACGAGTACGGCCTCTACCGCGGCTCGATCACCGTGGGCGACTCGATCGGCGGCTTCGCCACCTACCACTGGGGCGGATCGTACTGTCCCGGCAAGGATCTGTCGGAAGCCAGCGTGGCCGCTCTCCATCGGGCCCTCGATAACCCGCGCGTCGTGGTCCAGCCCTTCACCCTGAACGGGCAGGGCGGGGCGCTGTGCGTCGTGGCCGTCCGCTACATCCTGCGCAGCGAGCAGGGTCTGTTCCCGTAGGCGGGACGTGGGCATGCGCCGCGCCCGCCGCGTGCTTCCGCTGCTCGCGACCGCGCTCGTCGCGCCCGCCGAGGCTTTACAGCTCTCCGTGGGCGACTGGGTGATCGCCGATCCCGATGCGAACGCGGTCTATCGCGTCGATCCCAACGTCGGCAGGCCCGAGCCGATCTCGCAGGACGGTCTCTTCCGCCAGCCGACGGGCGTGGCCATCGAGGCATCGGGCGACATCCTCGTCGCCGATCCGGAGGCCAACGCGATCTTCCGGGTCGACCCCGCCACCGGGGACCAGAGCGTGGTTTCCTCCTCCGGCAGCTTCCGCTGGCCGACCGGTGTCGCCGTCGACGCGGGCGGCGATCTGCTGGTGAGCGATCCGGACGCCGACGTGGTCTTTCGTGTCGATCCCGCGACGGGCGACCAGACGCTCGACACCGTCGCAGCCGACGCGGGCGCCGTCTTCGCGGCCGGCGTGACGGTGGAGTCGTCAGGCGACTACGTCCTCGCCGACCCGGACGCGGCCGGCCTGCGGCGTTGGGATCCCGACGCGACCACGGGATCGACGGTCTCCGCCGGCGGGCTCTTCCTCTGGCCCACCGATGCGACGGTCGACGACGGCGACGATCTGCTCGTCGCGGATCCGGATGCGAACGGATTCGTGCGCGTGGATCCGGCGACCGGAGACCAGACGAGCGAAGGCCCCGGGGATGCGTTCCTCTACCCGACCGGAATCGCCTTCGTGCCCGAGCCGGGCGCCACCTGGCCGCTGGCGGGAGGCCTGGCGATGCTCGCCCTCGCGGGGTGGGCCAGGCGTTCCCGGACCTGAAGGCGTCTTCGCTCCAGAACGAGCCCGCTGGGCTTGCGGACGCCGCCGGCTCGCCAGGGTCCGGTCCAGCGTGTCATGATGCGCGCAACACGCGTGCGGTCGCCTCCCGCGGCGACTGGATGGGGGTTTGTCCTGGCGTCCGGAGATCGCGAGCTCGAGATCGTCGTCTGGGGAGCCACCGGCTTCACGGGGCGGCTCGTCGCCGAGTACCTGCTCGAGCGCTACGGCACCGAGTCCTTCCGCTGGGCTCTCGGCGGCCGGCAGCTGCGCAAGCTCGAGAGCGTGCGCGACGCGCTCGGCCCGGCCGCCGCGGTGCTCCCGCTCGTGACGGGCGACGCCGCCGACCCCGGATCCATGGCCGCGCTGGCCTGCCGCACGCGCGTCGTGTGCACCACGGTGGGTCCGAGGATAGGCAGTATCAGCTCGCGCCAGGGCCGAGAAGCAGAGTTATGTCAACCGCGGAGTTCGACTGGAGCTTCATCGCGGACCGCGACGTGACCGCTGGCGACGGCAAGTTGGGCTCGGGCAACCGGCGCAACGACGCCACCACCGCCCAGACCGATCCGCCGCTCGGCCAGCCCCTCAAGGTGAGGTTTCCGCTCGAGGCGAAGCCCGAGATCAACATCGTCGGCGACTCGGTCTGGCTCCACGCGGACCTCTACGGGTGCGGAACCAAGCAGGACTCGATCAAGCGCGACATCCAGCGCCTCTACTCCGCCGAGGGCGAGGCGCCCTGGTCGATCTGAGCGGATCCGGCGAATCTGCCCGTCCGCCCCCGGGGATGCTTCGGCGTCCGCTGGGCCCCGGCGCCGCCCTGATCCCCCGACCGCCCCGCTCTCGCAGCTCGGGACCCATGTTCCCGGGCCCGCGGTCTAGACTGGTCCCCGGGCCCGCGGAGGGCCTACACCCGGGAGGGGTCCCATGCGCTGCATCCGGAATGGCATCGGCGCGCTGGCCCTTGCCCTTGCGAGTGGTTCGGGGGCGGTCACCTTCAGCGTGAACTCCGACGACGACGCTGCGGACAACAACGTCGGCAACGGCTCGTGCTGGACCGGCTCCGTCGTCTCTGGACCGGGCGGGCTGCTGATTCCGGAGTGCACCCTCCGCGCGGCGATCATGGAGACCGACGCGCTCGGCAGCAGTGACACCATCGTGTTCGGGTCCTCCATCCCGACGGATGGTCTCGGCTTCGTGCGCATCTCACCCGGCTCGCCCCTCCCCGCGATCACCTCCCCGCTCGTGATCGACGGCACCACGGCTCCGGGCTACGACACCGGCGATCCCGCGCAGGTGCCGATCATCCAGATCGACGGCAGCGGCGCGGGATTCACACCGGGTCTCACCCTGAGCGTCGCCGACGGCAGCGAGATCCACGCCCTCGCGCTCCACGACTTCTCGAGCCACGGCCTCCACATCCTGACCAGCGACCACGTCGTCGAGGGCTGCCACATCGGCATCACGAGCGGCACGACAGTGGCTGGGAACGGCGGCGACGGCATCCAGATCGCCGTCACGTCGCAGCGCGTACGGATCGGTCCCTTCTGCACCCCGACCCTGGGCTGTGTCGGACGCGGAAACGTCGTCTCCGGAAACGCCGGAGACGGCATCGACGTCCGCGGCCTGTTGACGATCATCAACGGCAACCGCATCGGCACCCGCGCCGACGGACTCGGCATCGTCGCCCTCCTGGCCCCGACCGGAAACGGAGGCTGGGGCGTCCGGACGCTGCCGGATGCTCTGGGGCTGAGCTCGACCCAGGTCGGGTCGTTCGTCGAGACCATCGACGGCCCCGAGACGTCCGGGAACCTGATCTCGGGGAACGGAGCGGGGGGCGTCCTCTTCGAGGGCAGCGGCAACCGGGTACAGGCAAGCCTCATCGGAACGCTGATCTCGGGCTCGGGAGACGCCGGAAACACGGGCCCGGGGGTCGAGGTCCGTGGCCACAACAGCTTCGTGGGACCGTCGCCGAACTTTGCCTTCGCCGGCAACGTCATCTCCGGGAACGACGGCCCGGGCGTCCTCGTGAGCCCGTCCACCTATACGCCGACGTTCAACATCTCGATCCAGACCAGCATGATCGGCACCGACAGTACCGGCAGCGTGGCGATCGCCAACGACGGAGGCGGCATCGAGCTGACGACCGGAAGCGAAGTCGTCATCTTCGAGAACACGATCTCGGGAAACCTGCTCTACGGCATCGCGGGTTCGAGCGAGACCGTCTACATCTTCGGCAACCGCATTGGCACGAACGCCTCGGGTCAATGCCTCGGCAACGAGGGCAACGGCATCCTCGCCCAGGGTCCCGGCTGGCTGATCGGCTCCCCTCCGGCCGGTCCCGTCGGGAGCTCCCCGAACGTGGTGGGATGCAACGGCGACCGGGGCATCTTCATCGATTTCGGCGCTCCCGATGCCCTCGTGCAGGCGAACTACGTGGGTACGGACGCCCTCGGCGCCGCCCTCGGCAACCTTTCCCACGGCATCGAGATCGGCTCCAGCGACGCGCAGATCGGCGGCTCGATGGACGCGGGTGAAGGCAACGTCATCGGGTTCAATGAGCACGGCATCTTCACCAATTCGTCCTCGTTCGGAAGCCGCATCCGGGGCAACCACATCGGAACCGACGCCGCCGCAGACGACCTCGGAAACACGCTGAGCGGCGTCTTCATCGGCAGCAGCGCGCAGCACCGGGTGGGCGACCTGTCGCTCGCCGGCGGCCAGAACGAGATCGCCTTCAACGGCATGGGCGGTGTGTACGTCTTCGGCGCGACAGCCGTGACGAACCCGATCCGGGGCAACTCGATCCACGACAACACGGGCCTGGGCATCGAACTCGACCCGCTCGGCGCAAATCCCAACGACCCCACCGACGCCGACAGCGGACCGAACCGGCTCCAGAACTACCCGGTGCTCGACCCGGCGAACGCGACCTACGACACGGTGCTCGACCAGGTCTCGATCGACTTCGACATCGACTCGCAGCCCCCCTTCTCCACCTTCCCGCTGGCCATCGACTTCTACGTGGCCGATGCCTCGGGGGAGGGTGAGGCCTGGATCGGAAGCGTGAGCGTCGGCGCTCCCGGCCCCGCCACGGCGATCTTCGCGCCGACCCCGGGCGTGGATCTCCTGGGCGTGAACGTGGTGGCGACGGCGACCACCGGCGACTTCGGTGGCGAGGGCAGCACGAGCGAGTTCAGCGCGTCGGTGCCCCTGCCCGAGCCTTCCGTGGCGTCGGGTCTGGCCGCGGGCGCGCTCCTGCTGCGCGCGTTCGCCGTCGCCCGCCGCCGGCGGATCCCGGGAGACAGTCGATGACCGCTTCTTCCCTGTAGAGCGCCGCGATCGGGGGTCCCACGGACCCTTACGTGACGCCCCTACCGGCACGTCGAGCCAGAACGCAGCTCGAATCTCCACGCCGCGGCGCACGGACTTCAGCCCGCGACCGTCGCGGACCAGCTCTAGATGTCGATTACCAGATCTTTCCGGGGGCGAGAGCAGCAAGTCAACAGGTTTCCGGCCGCCGGAGGCTCGAGCGGTTCGGGATCATACTTCACCGACCCAGAGATCAACCCGCACTCGCACGTATGGCAAACCCCGGTCCGGCAAGACCACCGGACCGGGACGTCACAGGCTTCGGCGAGTTCCAGCAGGCTGTGGAACTTCGAGTCCCAGGAAACCGTAAGCCCGGCGCGAGCAAATGAAATTCTTGGACCTTCGCCGGGCGACCCGGCAGGGGCGTGCGGTAGGCGGCGCGGCGCCTTCTTCACACCCGGCGTAAGGGAGTTGCCTGAACCGAAAATCTCCGTGTGGATGCGATCACGGACCACGCCCCAACCAGCGAGCCCGGCCGTGAAGTCCTCAAGGAAGGCGGGAGGGCCGCACAGATAAAACTCGCATTCGCGGGGTACGCCCAGTTTTTGGAGGACCGTGACAGTCAGCCGGCCGGCAGCATCGTAGTCAACGCCCAGCCGGTCAGTCGCGTCGGGCCGGCTGTACTGGACATGGCTTCGGGCGTGGGGCAGCTTAGCCAGCAAATCGCGTGCCTCTCGGGCAAAGGGATGATCCAGGCGGTTGCGGGCTCCATAGATCCACCAGACCGGGCGCGGCGATGCGTGTGCTGCTAGCGCGTGGAGCATCGCCATCACCGGAGTCGCGCCCACGCCGGCGCTCAACAGCACCACAGGAGACTCGCCGGGTCGCAGGATGAAGGCGCCGCGGGGTGCGCTGACATCCAGGACATCGCCTGCACGAAGCCGCGTGCTCAGGTAAGTGCTGGCGATTCCGTGCGGTTCCTCCTTAATGGTTATGCGATAACGACCGGCATCCGGCAGATCGGACAGCGAGTAGCTGCGCAAGACCGGAGGCGGGTCGCCTTGGGGACGGAGTCGCAACACCACGAACTGCCCGGGCAGAGGGACGGTCAAAGGACGATCGTCCACCGGCTCCAGCACCAGTGAGACAACACTGCTGCTCTCGCGATCCATGCTGGCCACTCGCAGAGGCCGGAATCCGGGGACAGCCGTGAGCATCTGCTCAGGTAGCGCTAGTCCGGCATTCCCTGTGCGCGACCCCGGCTGCGTCATCTGCCGGAGAAGAGCCTCAAAGGAAGACTTCCAGCCCGGGCTCAGGGACGGAATGCGCAAAGCCCGCTCAAGCTCTTCTTTGGCGGGTCCGGGAAGGTAGAGCAGCCCGTCGACCGCGGCGACCGTGAGGCGTTCAGGGCCCTCGGCGACTTTGACGATTTCATCGCTGGCGCCCACCTCGCCCTCTTTCTAGGACGCGAAAATAGAACCCCGGGCGGTGATGAGCGACCAGCAAAGCCGCCATCCTGGGCTCATCCATTCGTATGCCAACGCGGTAGCAGGTCACACGCGGCTGCGTAACTTCGAACAGGGCGCCGCCGATGCGATAGCGATCGCCGACGCAGACCTCGCTGTCGGCCAGGCCTTCCACCGTGAAGTTCTCTCCGAATTGCCCGAATTCGAAATCGGCTCGCTTCAGTTCGCGCTGCCAATAGTGATAGGAATCCATCTGGTAGACAAACACAGCCCGGTGTTCTCCACCGTGACCGGCCAGATCACCCTGTGCGTCACCATCGATGTTAAGCCGCCGAACCAGGCGCCGTCCCTGCACCGGCTCCTTCCACACGGACGTGAAGACAGTCTTACCGCGCCACGTGATCTCGCGCGGAAGACCCACGTTGACTGACAACAACCGTGCCATATGGACCCTTACCTCCTCATTTCCCTAGGTCCAGGATGATGAGATCATGATGGGGCCCTTTCACGCAGCGGATCTCATCTCCAGCCCCCACGTCACCCTCGACCTCGATTCGTAACCAAGACCCCGGTTTTCGTTCATGCGATGCGACCGACGGCAGGTGATTTCCAGATAGCACTCTTGTCAGGGCGACCGCCGTGTTCGAACTCGCGCACCGGACCGACCTTGAGAGAACTGGGAAATGGGGCGCGTGTTTGCGCGGCGCCCGTGCTGTGCAATGGCCCAGAGGCGGAGGTCTCCGAAGAGTTGTGCGAGGGCAGCGGGCTGATAGTGGGCGTTGAGGCCGCTCGGGTTGGGTAGGACCCAGGCGTGGCTGCCGCCGAAGGGGGCCTTTTGGAGGCCGACGCGAGCGTCTTTGATGCCGGAGATTATGCGGTAGGGGCCGATGCCGACGAAGGCGACGACGGTGGGGCGCCAGCGTTTGACTTTGGCTTGGAGGCGCTGGCCACCGGCGCGAAGTTCGTCGTCGGTGAGTTCATCGGCGCGGGCGGTGGCGCGTTCGACGATGTTGGTGATGCCGAATTCGAGGTCGAGAAGGAGGGATCCTTCAAAGGGGGAGAAGAGGCGCGGGGTAAAGCCGCCGCCGTGGAGGGCGGGCCAGAAGCGGTTGCCGGGGCGGCCGAAGTGGCGGCCGATGGCGGCGGTGTAGAGGCCGGGGTTGATGCCGGCGAAGAAAACGATGAGGTTTTTGGCGACGAGATCCGGGACGACCTTGTTGTGCGCGGCGAGGAGCTGGGCTTTGGTGGGTTCCCAGGGAGTGGGCAATCTCCGATTCATAGGGCAGCGTCCTTGGAGGCTATTTTGTCCTCGCCGATGGTCGTGTTTGTGGTCATGACGAAAGCTCCTTCCAATTACCAGCGGCCGAAATGAGCGCCGCCATCGACATACAGGATGTGGCCAGTGACCGTCGCGGCGTCGGTCAGGTACATGACCGCGTCCGTGATGTCCTTGACTGTCGAGGGCCGACCCATCGGCGACAAGCTCTCCATCACCTCCTTCGGAGTCTCCCGGTGAAGCGGCGTGTCGACGACGCCCGGCGCGACGGCGTTCACGCGGATGCCGTCTTTCGCATACTCCATCGCTAGATGCTGGGTGATCGTTTCGAGACCGCCCTTGGTGATCATCGGCACCGCCGCCGTCACACCCCGGAGCGGGTTGCGAGCCAGGGCCGCCGTAATCGTGACAATGCTCCCGCCTGTCTTCTGCGCCAACATTTGCTTGACGGAGAGTTGGGTGACGTACAGGAAGCCCTCGACGTTCGTCGAGACAAGCGACTTGAAGTCTTCGGCTGTGTAATCCGTGAACGGCTTGGCAAAGAAGATGCCGGCGTTATTGACCAGTACATCGATCGACTTGAAACGAGACAGCGCTGTTTCGACGATCTTGGCGGCGGTTGCCGGCTCGCCAATGTGGCCGTCCACCGGAGCGACCCGGTCGGAAGCCGCGACCTCGGTGGATTGCGTCATCTTCCGAGAATTGGCAACGACGTTGAAACCCCGTTCGACAAAACCTTTCACGATTCCCGCGCCGATTCCCTGCGAAGCTCCGGTCACGATTGCTGTCTTCCGTGGTCCGCTCATGGTATTTACCTCGAGATGGTGTTTCTCTGGAAAGAATACGTCCGCGTTGCCTGTGCCGGCGTAGCTGAAACAACATCAAGCCCGTGCGATCGTCGATCGGAGCAGAGTATCCGTTCGGTCACGCGCGTATGGAGCCGCGAGCGTCTGAGTGCGATGAACCGGGCACACGAGGTGCCTGGGGAAGCGTACGACACGAGAGCAGTGGGCGCGGCACATGCGCGGCCGGCGGCGTAGCGGGCTGACGGCGCGAGAGTTCGCGGCATCGATCGCAGTAGAACCTTCGATGCTTGGCTACTGGGCCTGGCGACTCGGTCGCGAGCCCGGGCGCCAAGGCGGCAGCCAGCAAGCGCTCGAGGCCGACGGCACCGACATCGTTCATAGAGATCGTCGCCGAGGCGATGCCGGACGGCCGCGTCGAGCTCGAGCTGGCTGGCGGGGCCACCCTCGACCGTGACGACGTGCAGGCCGCTGCCGGGCGCCGAGCGCGCCGTGGCCGCGCAGTCAGTCGCGTAGTCCCCACTGTCCCGGGACGCGGAAGACCGAACGGCTACGGAGCAGAAGACTGACCAGCATTCTGCAGGACTAGCGTAAGAAGCGCCTGAGCTGCGGCTGTTGACGATGCGGGATTCTGCCCGGTGACCAGACGACCGTCGACAATCGCAAAGCTTTCCCAATCTGGAGCCTTCTCATAGCGGCCGCCGATTCCTTTGAGCTCGTCCTCTACAAGGAACGGCTCGCGTTCCCCAGGGCGAACCCGATCGGCGCCCTCTCGCTTCAACGCGCTGCGTCGTGATTGAGACGACGGCACTTGCGTCTTGACTTCGACCCCCGATGCGGTGTGGAGTCGGGGGAGCCGGCCCGATGGGGAGGCCGGGCGGAGGAGAAGTCATGAGAATTCGAACCGCGGGGCTCGCCGTCCTCGCCATCGCGCTTGCCGCCGTCTCCGTCCCCAAGGGATGCGGGCGGAACATGGTGCTCGCCGGCACGGCATCGCGCTCCGTGCTGCCGCTCGTAGACGGCAGCCTTGGCTACCTCGACGCCGGGTTTCCCGATCGCCAGGACCCCACCGACCCCGGCATCGTCGTGCCCGCCTGGGACGACGGCCGCATCGCGGTGGGCAACGGCGACAACTTCTCGGCGTGGGTCCACGACGACCTGCGGGTCACGGCGCTGGCCATCGACGACCCGCGCAGCGCGGACCTCGTCGTGTTCGTGGCGAGCGACCTCTACATGATCTTCCGCACCGACGGCGATGAGATCCGCGCCAAGGCCGCGGCCATGCTGCCCCCCGGGCTGGCCAATCGCATGCGCGTCCTCATCAGCGCCAACCACAACCACCACGGGCCGGACACCGCCTTCGACGTCAACCACTCCTGGTACGAGCACATGACGGACCAGGCCGCAGCCGCCGTGGCGGAGGCGGTGCTGTCGCGCCGGCCGGCGCGTCTGAGGGTGGCCGCCGGCGAGCACTGGTTCGGCATGAACGACAGCACCGACCCGCAGATCTTCGACCCGCGGCTGAACGCCCTGCAGGTGGTGGACGTGCACGGTGACGTGATCGCCACCGCCGTGCAGTGGAACAACCACCCCGAGGGCACCCTGGGCTACCACCCGCCGCAGTCGGAGATCGCCGACGACTGCGTGGTGCTCGGCCTCTCCGGCAGCGACTGCGACGCCGAGGGCCGCTACTTCACGGCCGACTACCCGGGCGTGCTGCGCCAGGATCTCCAGGCCCGCTACGGCGGCGAGGTGCTCTACATGAATGGAGCCCTCGGCGTGCTGATCGGGCCCGGCGGCGCGCAGGTCTGGGAGGTGACCGAGGACCATCCGCTGGGCAACCAGATGGTGGCGCCCGCCGGCGCCGAGGCGGCCGGGGGTGGCAGCGACTACACGGCCCGCAACTTCCGCCGCACCGCCATCGTCGGCGAGCAGCTGGCGCTGGCGGTCGAGCGCATCCTCGACGACGCCGCGCCGGTCGCCGAGCCGCGGGTCTCGTACGACGTGGAGCCGTTCTACACGCGGCTCAGCAACATCGGCTTCCGCTTCCTGCTCGTGGTCGATCCGAACACGGGCTTTACCGCGCTCGGCCACAACGTTGCGGTGATGTACACCTGCGATCTCCCCGCCAGCGACGCCACCTGCACGCCGGACGGGGCGGCCGACGAGCCGGACCCGCTGCTCGGGTCGATCCGCGTGGGCGACCATCTGAAGAGCGCCGTCGAGTACGTGCGGATCGGCGAGGTGGGCATGATGTTCCTGCCCGGCGAGATCCCGGGCGAGCTCACCGCCGGCCTGCCGTCGGGATTCCGCTCGCACCCGGAGGACTGGTACGAGGAGCCGCCGGGCCGGCACGCCTTCGGCGCCGACTACACCATCCCGGGCTACACGTCGAACCGCATGGACGACGCCTACCGCTGGACGATCGGCCTGGGCAGCGACGAGCTCGGGTACTTCATCCCGATCTCGAACTTCCGGGTGCTGTGCGTCGCGGACCAGCTCGCCGGGGACGGCGCCTGTCAACAGCTGTACGACTTCGGCGTCATCGACTTCCCCGATTCCGTCGCCGGCAGCACCTGCAAGGCCATCACCGAGGACCCCTCGCTGCTGGCGAACTACCCGCCGGACGCCGCGACTGCGCTAGCCGCCAGCTGCCGCTACGGCCAGGCCCTGGGAGAGGCCGACGGACACTACGAGGAGACGAACGCGGCCGGCTGGGACATGGCCCAGGACATGATGGATGCCGTGGCCGCCATCACCGGCAACGACGACCCGACCGAGGTGAACCCCGACTTCCCCGGTTGGTGGCAGGGCTACCTGCCGCCGGGTGACCTGCCGTAGAGGGCGCACCACCCTGGGGCGCTCGATCGAGGGCGCCGGCCCGGGGCTCGTCCGGGCCGGCGCGGATCGACGCGAGCACCCCTCTGCCGCGGGTCGCCTGCAGGCTCCCGGCCCTTCATCTGCAATGCCGATGTGTCGACCCGTACCCCCCAGCAGTGCGGCAACGTGCAGCTCGCACTCGGTCGCTACGGTTCGTCGGCCTCATGCTCCTCCTTGGCACGGTGCCGTCCGCACTCTCGGTAGCCGAACGTGGCGCGAGCCCGGCCAACTTCGTGGTCATCTTGATCCCGGGCCTTCCGGGCCCCGTGTGTCTTGTGGGCGGTCTACGCTCCACGGCACCCGTGCGACACTAAGGGGGCTTGGCGCGCAGTCACGGTGCGGCACACTGCGGGTCGCAGGATAGGCAGTATAAGCTGTGAATTCTCGCCAGGGCCGACAAGTAGGGCTATGTCAACCGTGCTGCCCCGCGGCGAGCACGCCTTCTTCGAATTGGGTCACTTCGCGCTATCCGAGGCCGAGCGCGAGATGATCCGGCCCGGCATCGGCAGCGTGCCCGAGCGGGCTGGAATCGTCGAACGCTTCGAGACGTTTCTGGATGAAGGCGCACGCAGGCCGGGAATCCCGATGCTCCGCCAGTCTCTCGACTACGTACGGAACGAACTCTCCCTCGACGCCAGCGAGTTCGTTCACGAGATGGTCGACGGGATCCTGGGCGACCACTATCCCGTGCCGGACCGAATCCTGACGTGTAGTGAGCACGTCATCCGTGCGTATCTGTCACAGGAAATGGCGAGTCCGAGCACAGTCTCGTAGAAGTGCTGGGATTCTTCGAGGTCCGTGACGTTGATGCAGTACTGGTCGATGCTGACCTTCATGGTTTTGCGGGTCCTTCTTCCTGGAGTGGACGTTGGCCGCAGCCGGAGTTCGACCGGCGCGGACGAGAAGACGGAATGGGATGATAGGCGGCTTTCTTCGACGCGGGTTCGCTGCGGGGACACGGCCCGTCTCGTCTCAATGGGGGAGCCCGAGGAAGCTCGCGAGATTGTCCCGCATGATCGCCAACACCTGGTTCTCGGGGAGACCGCCCAGCTGGGCCTCGACGTATTCGCTCGGAAAGGCGAGTCCCTCGCCGTGCGGAAAGTCCGAGCCGAAGACGATGGGTTCGATGCCCACCTCCGCGATGACGCGCTGCACGTTCTCCTCGGGGAAGGGCGCCACGACGAAGTGCTCGCAAAAGATCTCCCGAGGCCGCCGATCGAGATCTCCCCAGCGCGCCTTGCGCCCCATCTGGAACGCGTGATCCAGCTTGCGAAGCAGATACGGAAGCCACGGCGTGCCCTGCTCGGCCAGACACACGTGGATGTCCGGGAAGCGGCAGAACAGACCGTGCATGATCATGCTAGTGACGGTCTCCATCGCCGGTCGATCGCACCAGTAGAGCACCCACTGCAGGGCGTCGAAATCACCGAGCACGGCATCCGGATCCTCGCTCAGGTCGGCACCGTACTTCTGGTAGTCGGTCGGTCCGACGTGCGTCGCGACGCGAACCTTCGCCTCGTTGATGCGGGCCCAGACGGGATCGAACACGGGGTCGGCGATGGAGCGGCCGCCGCGAGGGTTCGTGCGACCGCCGTGGGCATGGCCGGACACGAAGCCGAGCACGCGGGCGCCCTCGCGGATCACCCGCTCCACTTCCTCGACCGCCAGGTCGACGTCGGCCAGTGGGATATAGGGTGGCAGGAACATGCGTTCCTGATGCGCGTAGCCGACTTCTTCGTGTACCCACCGATTGTAGGCGCGGGCATTCGCGTGGATCGCGTCGACATCGGCCTGGAATTCGTACTCGAGACTCAGGACATGTCCCGGGAACATGATCGCAGCGTGGATTCCCTGTTGATCCATCAATGCCAGGCGACGATCCCGATCGCCCCAGGCCGCCTCTTGTCGCTTGAACTCCAGGATGAGTTCCTTGCGGCCCGGCTCGTCGAGGTCCTTGTAGGGATTCAGCCGGTTCAGGAACATGCCCGGAGCGCGAGCCCCACCGTCACCGGGCTTCGGACCCTCGGGGGAGGCGCTTGCGCCCGCGCTCGTCGTCGCGAGCGCGTCGACCTCCTGCTCGTTGCGCGGCGCGGATTCCCGCGTGAAGCCGAGCTTCGAGGGCTGGCTCCCGAACAGCTGCACGCGGCGTCCGTCTTCTCCACGCACGAATCGAACCGCCTTGTCCCGAAAGCGTGGGGAGATGTAGCGCTCGTACATGTCCTCGGGCTCGACGAAGTGGTTGTCGGCATCGTTGATCTCGAAGGGGAGGTCTCGGTGCATCGTGGGTCTCCGCTTCTTCGCCTGCGCCCATGCGAGCGGCGCGTCCGGCCGAGCCCGCCTGTTTCGACGACGCGGGCGGGCGACCCGGCTGCGCTCGTCGGGATCATTCTGCAGGGTCGGGACGAGCCGTGTCCAGCAAGCGTATCATCGTTGCATCGATCCGCGGGAGGTGATGATGGGAGCCGAGAACGTTCTGACCGAGCTGCGCGACCGCGTCTTGTATCTCACGCTCAACCGGCCCGCGAAGCTGAACGCGCTCACGGTGGGGCTGATGGACGACCTGATCGATGCCGTGAAGGCGGCCGAGACCGATGCCGCCGTCGGTTGCGTCGTGCTGCGGGGCGCGGGGCGCGCCTTCTGCTCCGGCTGGGATCTCACGCCGGCTGCCTCGGGTGCGGCCGCCGCGCATGGCGCGCGCCCGCCCGAGGAGATGAGCTTGCGCGAGGACCTCGACGCGTTGGCGGCGAGGTCCGGTCGCTGGTCGACGCTGTGGGGCCTGACGAAGCCGATCGTCGCCCAGGTTCACGGCTACTGCCTGGCGGGGGGCACCGACATGGCACTCAACTGCGACATGATCGTCGCGGCCGAGGATGCCGAGTTCGGTTTTCCGGCGGTTCGCTCGATGGGCTCACCGTCGACGCATATGTGGACCTACCTGGTGGGTCCGCAGTGGGCGAAGCGACTGTTGCTGACGGGAGAGCGCATCGACGGGAGGCTGGCGGAGCGCATCGGACTCGTGATGCAAGCCGTTGCGCCCGCGCAACTCGCGGACACGGTGCACGCTCTCGCCTCGAACGTGGCGCGCGTACCCTACGATCTGCTCGCCCAGAACAAGTCGATCTGCAACAAGGCCATCGAACTCATGGGCCGCACGCTGCTCCAGGAACTCGCGCGCGAATCCGACGCCATGGCGCATCAGTCTCCGACGGCGCGGGAGTTCGCTCGGATCGCAAGGCGCGACGGCTTGAAGGCCGCCCTGGAATGGCAGAACCGCTAGGATCGGTTCCGATGGTCCACTACGATCCCTTCGGCAAGGACGTCATCCTGGGCGATCCGTACGCGGTCTACGCGCGGCTTCGCGACGAATCGCCGGTCCACTTCCTCGAGAAGTGGGATAGCTGGGTGCTCTCGCGATTCCAGGACATCTGGGACGCGTGCATGGACACGGAGGCGTTCATCACCTCGCAGGGCACCACGCCGGGACAGCTGCTTACGCGCGTCCAGCCCGTGACCCCCACGCTGAATACGATCGATCCGCCCGAGCACACGCGATTGCGCGCCGAGATGCGGAAGTTCTTCATGCCGCGTCGACTCGCGGAGTTCGAGCCGGTCTTCGAGCGCTACGTCGACGAGGCGATCGACGAGTGGGCGGAGCAGGGGGCGTGCGATGCCGTCACCGATTTTGCTCAGCCCCTGGCGACGCGCGTCGGCTGCAAGGTGGCAGGCTTCCCCGAGGAGGACGGGCCCTTCCTGCGCGGCGTGGTCGATCGCTTCATGGGCCGGGACCCCGAAATCGAGGGTCTAACCCCCGACGGGCTCGCGGCGCTCCAGGAAATGTTCGACTACTTCGCGGAGCTGAGCGCCCGTCGCCGGCGCGAGCCGTCGCGCCACGATCCCATCGCGATACTCCACGACTTCGAGAGCGGTGGGTGCAAGCTCACGGACGCGGAGGTTGGCTCCCATCTCTTCCTGCTGCTCGTGGGTGGGACGGACACGTTTCCCAAGGTCTTCGCCAGCCTGCTGCTGCGTCTCTTCCAGCAGCCGGAGACTCGCGAGCAGGTAGCTGCAACGCCCGAGCTCGGCCTCGCGGCCTTCAACGAGACCGTGCGGATCGACATGCCCACGCAGTTCCTGGGCCGGACGCTGGCTCGGGACCTCGAGTTCCAGGGCCGGCGGATGCGGGCGGGGCAGCCCGTGCTCTTCCTCTACGCTTCGGGCAATCGCGACGATCGCGAGTTCGATCGGCCCGACCGCTTCGACATCCACCGCAATCCGCCGCGCACGCTGTCCTTCGGTCACGGCGTTCACGCCTGCATTGGGCTCCACGTCGCCCGGTTGGAGGCGCGAATCGCGCTTCGCAAGCTCCTCGAGCGTTTCCGGCACTACGAGATCGCGACCGATCGGCTCGAGCGCCACGCCACCGAGTTCGTCCAGGGCTACTCGAGCATGCCGATCCGCTGGACCGCCTAGCGGCGGCGGCGCGCCGAGTCTTCGCGCAGCGTGGCGTTCGGGGTGCAGGGCTGACCCGTGTGGCGGACGCCGCGGGCATGGGGCGATCGAGCCTACTACCCCGACAAGAACGCCCTGCTCGCCGACATGGTGGGCGAGATGCTCGGGCAGGAACGCGCGTTGTTCCGCCATTGCCTGCGCTCCGACGCCCTGCGGATCACCCGCGAGCGGGCATGGCTGTTGGGAAGTCTCGGTCTGTTCGTGGCGGAGCGGAGCTGATGGGCATCGCGTCCCGGTCGCGCGACGTCGTGTTCGACGTCCTGCAGACGGCCTTTCGTCTCTTCCCCTGGCCGACCGAGCCCGGCCTGCGCCGCGTCGGGCAGCCGGATGCATCGAGTCCCGTCCTGCTCACCGGCAACTACGACCTCGCGGTTCGGCGGCTCCTGAGAACGCTGCAGGAGCCAGAGGACCGACGCCATGCGCCGGGTGCTGTTTCCGTTGCGAGCTCGCCTCGAGATGGCGGTGATGTGGGCAGTGCCGGCGGCGCTCGTGATCGCCGGGGTTTCGCCATGGCTGGCGCCGGGCTGGGCGATGCCCCTCACGTTGCTGATCGCCGCGATGTCGGTTGCGGTGTTCACGCTCTACGACCGCCTCGGTACGGCCCGAACGTGGATCTTGTCCAGTATGTTCGCCCTGTTGTCCGTCACTGCCACAGCCGCTGCGGGTGGGGGCGCGCCGGCGCTCATCGCTGCCGTGCTGGCGCCGGCGCTTCTCAACCGCGCTCCTAACCTTCGCCTATACGGGCAGTACGCCCCTCGAAGGCGGCAGCCATTTCGAGGAGCGCACTTGGAGAGAATAGGCAGTATCAGCTCTGGATTCGCGCCAGTCTCTTCTTCCCCGCCCGGTTCGCGTCCGAGAGCGCGCAGCCGGCTACGACTCCAGCCGCTCCCTCAGCTCCCGCTTGAGGATCTTGCCCGCCGGGTTGCGGGGGAGGGCCTCGTCCCACAACCACACGCGGGCGGGCACCTTGAAGGCGGCCAGGCGCGAGGCCACGTGATCGCGCAGCTCCTGCTCCACCGCGGTCGCGCCCGGCCGGGGGCGCACCACGGCCACCACCTCCTCGCCCAGTACGCGGTCGTGGACGCCGAGCACCGCCGCCTCGCCGACCGCCGGGTGCTCGAGGAGCACCGCCTCGACCTCGGGGCAGAGGATGTTCTCGCCGCCGCGGATCACGATGTCCTTCATGCGGTCGAGCACCGTGAGGAAGCCCTGCTCGTCGAGGCGCACCAGATCGCCCGTGCGGAACCAGCCGTCGGCGAACGAGGCGCACGTCGCCTCGGGCGCGTTCCAGTAGGCGCGCACGACGTTGGGCCCGCGCACGTGCAGCTCGCCCAGCTCTCCGGGGGGCCGCTCGGCGCCCGTCTCGTCCACGACGCGCAGGTCGCAGACCGGGAGGGGCAGCCCGACGCTGTCGGGCCGTTCCTCGTAGTCGGGTCCCGCGTTGAGGCTCACCACCGACGAGGTCTCGGTGATGCCGTAGCCGTTGGCGGGCGCGGCGTCGGGGAAGGCCCGGCGCAGGCGACGCAGCAGCTCGGGCGGAGCGGGCGCGCCTCCATAGCTGATCGACTGGAGGCTCGAGGTATCTCGCTTCGCCAGCGAGGGCTCGTCGGCGATCTGCCACATCATGGCGGGAACGCCCGCCAGCGCCGTGACCCCCTCGGCCTCGATGGCCTCGAGGGCGCGGGCCGGGTCCCACTTGTGGAGCATCACGAGCCTCCCTCCCGAGGAGAGCGCCCCGAGCAGCATGCCTTGACAGCCCGTGACGTGGAAGAGCGGCACGGTGAGCAGGTAGATCGGGGGGTGCTGGGCGCGGGCGGCCAGCTCGCCGGGATCCACCCCGGCGCGCAGCGCGCTGCGCAGGCCGAGGAAGGCCGAGCTCATCGGGGCGCCGCAGAGGTTGCGGTGGGTGCCCAGCGCTCCCTTCGGCCGCCCCGTGGTGCCCGAGGTGTAGAAGATCGTGGCGTCGTCCTCGGGTCCGAGCGCGAGCGTCGGCAGGGCCGATTTCGCGTCGGCGGTGGCCTCCGCGAAGACGTCCCAGCCCGGGAGGTCGCGCTCGAAGCGCGCCCCCAGGCAGTGACGCAGGCCGAGCCGGCCGCGCGCCCCGTCGATGAGCGCGGCCCGGCTGCGGTCGGCCACCACGACGCGCGAGCCCGAATCGCCGAGGGCGTAGGCGAGCTCGTCGGCCGAGCCCCAGGCGTTGAGGGGGACGACGATCGCCCCGGCGCAGGCGGCGCCACAGAAGGCCACCGCCCACTCCGGGTAGTTGCGCATGGCGATGGCCACGCGGTCGCCCTTGCGCACCCCGCGTTCCTCCACGAGGTGGTGCGCGAAGGCGGCGACCTGCCGGTAGTGCTCCTCGAAGCTCACGCGCTCGGCGCCGTAGACGAGGAAGGCGCGCTTGCCGTGGCTTCGGCTGGCCTCGACGATCTGGGGGAGCGTCTGCGGCGCGTTCTTCCAGATGCGCGTGGCGGCGCCGCGGATCGTCGCCTCGGCGATCTCGAAGGGCTGCCCCGGCGCGGTCAGCGCGGCCGTGAGCTCATCGTTCGCCACGGGCGGATCCCCCGGAGCCGGCGGAGGCGCCGTGGCGTTGCTCGGACGCGAGCTTCGTCAGGTCCTCCAGGGCGTCGTGCATCAGCTCGAGGATCGCCCGCGGGTCGGGAAGCATGCGGCGGTCGGTGAGCACGCCCACGGCCAGCTCGCCCGAGTAGCTCCACACCGTGACGTTGAGACCGATCCCCTCCAGGACGGGGCCGATCGAGACGAAGCGGCGCAGCTGCGTCCGGCCCCAGAAGAGCGCCTCCCGGGGCCCGGGCACGTTGGAGACGATCGCGTTGGCCTGGGAGGGGAGGCCCCATCGCTTCATCAGCGTGCTGGTGCGGCTGAACAGGAAGCGCGCCAGCGGCGGGGGGATGAGCTCGAGGAAGTCGGCCAGGTGGGCACCGCGCGCGTCGTCGAACTCGCGCTTCGAGGCGACGATCGCGCGCTGCAGGGCCTGGAGACGCTCGAGCGGATCCTCGATATGGGTGCAGAGGTTCACGTACATGGCCCCGACGCGGTTTCCGTGCGGCGCGCGCTCGTCGGGCGCGCGCGTCGATACCGGGATCGTCGCGACCAGCGGCTCGCGCGGAAGGTCGTCGCGCTCGAGCAGGTAGCGGCGCAGCGCGCCCGACACGGCGGCCAGCACCACGTCGTTGACGGTGGCGTGGAAGGCGTCCTTCACGCTGCGCACCGCCTCGAAGCTCAGCGTTCCGAAGTGGAACGAGCGGCTCGAGGAGAGCACGCCGTTGAGCGACGTGTCCGGCGCTCGGTAGGCGCGGGCGGCGGGCTCGGCGCCCGCGTGAGCCGCCTTGCGTTTGCGCGTGGCGCGCACCGAGCGCACCAGGGCGGGGACGGCCCGCCACAGGAAGGGCGCGAGGTCGCGCAGCGCCAGCCACAGCCGCCGTCGGCGGCTGGGCACCGCTTCGGGCCGCCACGGCGGCTCCTCGGCGGGCACGGCCTCGTCGGGCGAGCGGGTGAGGAGCTGGCGCAACATCTCCGCCGTGGCCACGCCGTCGGCGAGCGTGTGGTGCACCTTCATCACGCAGGCCACCTGCCCGCCGCGCAGGCCCTCGACCATCCACATCTCCCACAGGGGCCGTGTGCGGTCGAGCGGACGGCCGGCCAGCTCGGAGACGAAGTCCTCCAGCTCGGCCTGCCCGCTCGGAGCCGGCAGGCCCGCCCGGTGGAAGTGGAGATCGAGGTCGAAGCCGGGGTCCTCGATCATCAGGGGGTGGTTGAGTCCCAGGGGCGTCGGCACCGCGCGCCAGCGCAGCGCCGGCACCCGGTGCAGCCGCGCGGCGACCTCCCGCTTCGCGCGCTCGAAGGAGTACTCGTCCCCCGGGTCGAGGATCGCCAGCTTCAGCGTGTGCATGGGCTGGGTGGGGACCTCGTTGTAGAGGAACATCGCGTCCATGCCGCTGAGCCGGCGCATGTCGCACCTCCCCATCGGTGTCCTTCTCTGGAGAGGGGAAGGTGCATACCCCGTGCCGCGCCCTCCGCCGCTCCGCGGCCGGCCTGGCACCGACCCTGTGGCGCGCTGCCTCAGCGCATTCCGCCCGACCGGGCCGCCCGGCGACGCGAGCGCTCAGTCGGCGGGACCGAGGAAGCGACGTCCGATCGCGCCGCTCATGGCGCGCACGAGCCAGCGGGGTTGCCAGCCGAGCAGCCGCAGGGCGACCTGGTTGGGGATGCCCGGCACGTGCACCGAGACCCCGTCCATGCAGGCCTGGTAGCCCTCCCTCGCCACCCGCTCGGGCTCGAGGACGAGTCCCGGCGGCATGCGCTCCGAGAGCTCCCGGGCGCCCTCGATCCCGTCGAGCATCCGCGTCACGGTGAAGCCCGGACACAGGGCGGTGACCGTGACGCCGGTCCCCCGGAGCTCCTCGGAGAGCGCCTCGCTCAGCGACAGGATGAAGGCCTTGGTGGCGGCGTAGACGGTGAGCGAGGGGGCCGGCTGGAAGGCCGCGATCGACGCGACGTTCAGGATCCGGCCCCCGCCACCCCGGATCATCGGCTCGACGAACAACCGCGTCATCGCCGTGAGGACGCCCGCGTTGAGGTTCACGATGTCGAGCAGATCCGCGAGCGGCGTGGCCGAGAAAGCGCCGTGGCGGAGCACGCCCGCGTCGTTCACTAGCACCTCGACGGGGAGGCCCCGGGCCGAGAGGGCGTCGAAGAGCGCCTGGGGCGCCCCGGGCTCCAACAGGTCCAGCGGGTGGGGATGACAAGCGACTCCGTGCTGAGCCGAGAGCCGGGAGGCCAGCTCCTCCAACTTCGAGGCGGTGCGCGCCACCAGGACGAGGTCGAACCCGTGGCGGGCGAACTCCTCGGCCAGGTGCCAGCCGATCCCCGTCGAGGCCCCGGTGATCAGCGCTGTCTTCCGCTCGCCTTCGGCCCGAACCATGCCCGTGCTTCTTTCGCGATCGTGTGCACCCTGCGGCTAGAATCCTATCACGCAGCGGGAGACTCCGTGGCGCAGCCGAATCCCCACCCGAGCTTCGAACGCCTTTCCCCCCTCGACGCGAGCATGCTCGCCATCGAGGACCATGCGGTCCACATGCACATGGGCGGCGTCACCGTGTTCGACGCGGGGCCCCTGTGGCGGCCGGACACCGGGCTCGACATCGCACGCGTGCGCGACTACGTCGCGTCGCGCCTGCACCACATCCCGCGCTACCGCCAGCGCCTCGCCTTCACCCCGGTCGAGCGTTACCCCGTGTGGGTCGACGATCCGCACTTCAACCTCCACTACCACGTGCGCCACACGAGCCTGCCGAAGGCGGCAGGCGTGCGGGAGCTCAAGCGGCTGGCGGGCCGCATCCTCTCCCAGCGGCTCGACCGCGGCAAGCCCCTCTGGGAGATGTGGTTCGTGGAGGGGTGCGGCGAGGGGCGCTTCGCGCTGATCACGAAGATCCACCACTGCATGGTCGACGGGATGGGGGGCGTGGAGCTGCTGCGGCACCTGATGAGTCCCGAGCCCACCGCCGAGCTGGAGCCCCGGGCGCCCTGGATCGCCCAGCCGGCGCCCCGACCGGCGCGGCTGCTGGCCGACTCGCTGCTGCACCCGTCCGCCACCCTGCTGCGCGACGCCTGGGACACGCTCTCGGCACCGCGCGAGGCCCTCCAGACGCTGCGCGACGTGGGCGGCGGCGTGCTCGACGCGGTGCGCGCCAACCTCCGCGCCGCCCCCGAGACGCCGCTCAACCACCCGATCGGACCCCACCGCCGGCTCGACTGGCTGTGCATGGACCTCGACGCGGTGAAGCAGGTGAGGCGGGAGTTCGGGGCGACGGTGAACGACGTCGTCCTCGCCGTCACGGCCGGCGCGTTGCGCCGCTTCCTGTCGGCCCGTCGCGACTGGACGCCGGCGGCGGACTTCCTCGCGATGGTGCCGGTGGACCTCCGCTCCGACTCGGCGGCAGGACGGGGCATGGGCAATCAGGTGTCGATGCTCGTGGCCCCGTTGCCCGTGGACGTGGCCGACCCGGTGGCGCGCCTCGAGCGTGTGGTGGAGGCGACCGGCGCGCTCAAGTCGTCGCGGACGTCGCACGCGACCCGCGCCCTGGAGAAGCTCTTCGACTGGACGCTCCCCGGAGCCTACGGGGCGCTGCTGAGCCGCGGCGCCCGCACCCGTACCCATAACGTGCTCGTCACCAACGTGCGCGGCCCCCGCGAGCCCGTCTACCTCCTCGGCGCGCGCCAGCTCGACGTCTATCCCGCCGTGCCGCTCTTTGCGAACCAGTCCCTGGCGATCGGGATCTTCAGCTACGAGAACCGCCTCTACTGGGGCTTCAACTCCGACTGGGACACGATGCCCGACCTCCACGATCTCGTCGAAGACGTGGAGGCCGAGCTCGAAGCGCTGCTCCGGCGCAGCGCCCCGGCGCAGCCGATCGAGCCGCCGCCCGCCGTCGCCGCCAGCTCCGCCGGACCCTCTTGAGGAGGCGCTTCCCTGGCCTCACGCCCCGCCACTATAATCTGTCGCCTGGGGCGCCTCCTCTCGCCGACCCGTACCGTCGGATCGGTGAGAGCCGCAGCGATCCCGAGAGGTGAGCCATGTCAGCCAAGTACGCCGGAGGGTGCGACCACGTTCACACCCACGCAGACAAGGACCCGATCGACAACCACACCTGCCATTGCTCGGTCTGCAAGCGGGTGACCGGCCAGGATAGCACGCACGTCGTCTTCTTCAGGCACGGTGACATGAAGGTGGACGAGATCGACCACCTGAAGCGCCAGCCCTTCAATGCCGAGAACCCCGACGGGCCGCTGGAGCTGTGCACCTGCGCGACGTGCGGGACCCCGGTCATGCTCGACGACAAGCAGCGGAGGATCCGCGCGATCGTGCCCAACCTGATGGGGTACGACCCGGCGAGCCTGCCCGCGACGTACCATGCGTTCTTCGACCCGGCGACCGGCGCTCCCGCCCCGGCCGACGGCCGTCCCGTCTACGAAGGGCTGCGTCCCGACTTCGTCTGGCCGGCTTCCGGGTAGAGCGCCGCGGGACACCTCCCGCAGGCTCCGAGATCGAAACGAAATCTCCCGAGGCCGCGCGGCCCTGTGGGTCGGCCCGCGCTGAGGATAGGCAGTATCAGCTCTGGATTCGCGCCAGCGCCGAGAAGCAGGGTTATGTCAACCGTGCTGCCCCGCGGCGGGCGACTTCTGCGCGAGCCCGTGCAGCACGAACTGTGCCGGAGCGGGCACCTGCGCACAGGCGAACGGCACGTGCGATTCCGGCTGCGTCGCCGGCTACGGGGGTCCGAATTGCGAAACGCCGGCCTCGGCGCTCCCCGTCGGCGGCACCGGCTTCTACGTCACGCTCACGCTGCTGCTGGGCACCGCAGGAGTGGGAGCATGGCACGTCGGACGGGCAAGGAGTTGATTCCGAACGCGCGCTCGTCTCCTTAGATCGGGCGTCGCACGTTCGAGCGGCCCCGGAGGCGCCACGTCATCGCCGCCAGCATCAGCAACGCCGTGCCGGCCAGGACAAGGCGAACTGGCTCCGGCACGACGATGTTGTTCACGATGTGGAGCGTGGGCGAAGAGGCCGTGTAGCCCTCGGGCAGGTCGAAGACCGCCAGGCCGTCCTGGGGGACGCCGTCCACCGCGGATGCGGCGACCGCCCGCCAGTCGATCCGACCCTGGTGATGGGAGACGTCGATGCCGAGGAGCCGGAAGCGATCGGGGTCCGGGTGGTTGAGCTGGAGCAGCCCGGCTCGGTACAGGGCCAGTCCGGCGGCTCCTGCCATGGCGAGGCAGACGACGACCCCGAGGACGATGCGCATCCCACGACCGGAGGGACTGGACGGATCGGCTGCGGTCATTCGTCGGGGTCGAGCTACCCGCGAGGGGTTCGGACGGCCCGCCCAGTATGCTGGAGCCGGGGGCGTCGAGCCGTTTCCGGCTCGCAACAAGGGCCCGGCCGGGCGAGCCCCGAGGATTCCCGCCGGCTTCGCCGGAATCGGGAATAGAATGCGCCGTCTCGTGTCGTTCGACTTCGGAAAGGAGATCCTGGATGCGGATGTCCATGCGCTTGCTGCTGCTCCTCATGGCAACGTCGCTCTGGCTGGCTTCGGCCGCGTCGGCGGTCGTCATCGACTGGGTCACCGTGGGCGACCCGGGGAACGCCTGCGACACGCAGGTGGATGGCTGCTTCGGCTCGGTGGCGAACGCGTATCGGATCTCGAAGTACGAGATCACGAACGCACAGTACGCGGAGTTCCTGAACGCGAAGGCGAAATCGGACCCGCTCGGCCTCTACAACGGGAACATGAGCGGGACCCTCGGTGGCATCACGCGGTCCGGAACCGACCCGAACTACAGCTACAGCGTGATCGCGGGCCGCGGGGACGTGCCCGTTGTTGCCGTGTCGTTCTACGCCGCGATGCGTTTCGCGAACTGGCTGCACAACGGGCAGGGGTCCGCGAGCACGGAGACCGGCGCGTACACGTTGCTGGGCGGCACGGCCACGCCGAGCAACGGCGACACCGTGACCCGAGACCCCAACGCCCAGGTCTTCATCCCGAGCGACGACGAGTGGTACAAGGCGGCGTACTACGATCCGGGCACCGGCATCTACTACGACTACCCGGTCGGGACGGACACCCAGACGGTGTGCAGCACGCCGACGTCTTCGGCCAACTATGCGAACTGCTCCTCCGCGGTCTCGAACGTGACCGCCGTGGGCAGCTACACGGGCTCGGCCAGCCCGAACGGCACCTTCGACCAGGGTGGCAACGTCGAGGAGTGGAACGAGACCCTCTACACCATCAATGGCAATCCGTACCGCGGCATACGGGGCAGCTGGTTCAACGGTGGCCCCACCGACATGGGAGCGGCGAACGAGAGCTTCGGCGGAGCGGGGGCGCTATACGCAGCCATCGGATTTCGGGTCGCGAGTCCGGCCCCTGCTCCCGCTGTGCCGTTGCTGGGACCGCTCGGTCTGGCCGTGCTCGGCGCCGGGCTCGTGATCGCGGGGGTACGGAGACTCCGCGCCACCATCGTCACGACCCAGCAGGGCGTCTCCGCGCACTCCGGCTGCGGATCCTGATCAGCCCGTACGCGCTGACGAGCGAAGCCGCGGCCACGAGCCCCCAGCCGTCCATCGCCGCCCAGGGACATCCCCGTAGGGATTTGACACTTCCCTGCTTCTCGGC
>CAZZFT010000010.1:0-70925 GCA_964653555.1 uncultured Spirochaetales bacterium
GCAACCGGCGTCGCGCGCGATTGAATCGATCCGGGGCCGTGTCCTATCCTGCCCGGCGTGCCCCGACACGTGGCGATCCTGGGGGCGGGCCCTGCAGGCGCCTCGCTCGCAGCCTACCTGGCGCGCTCCACGTCCCCGATCCGCGTGACGCTCTTCGACGGCGGCACGCGCCCGCCGCTCGTCGTCGGGGAATCGCTCGTTCCCGCGGTGGTGCCCTTCCTGGCGCGGCTCGGGATCGAGGAGGAGGTGGCGTCCTACTCGATCCTGAAGCCCGGCGCGATCTTCCGCTTCGGCGAGGACGTCGAGCTCGCCTTCCGCTTCGACGAGGTGCGCGGCGCGCGCACCCGCTACGCCTACAACGTGCCGCGCGACCGGCTCGACGCCTCGCTGCGTGAGGCCGCGCTCCGGGCCAGAGCGCACTTCGTCCCCCACCATGCGCGTCTCGAGCGCGAGGGCGAGCGGGTCCGGCTGTGCGAATCGAGCCTGGCCGACGCGGGGCTCGACCGCCAGCCCGACTTCATCGTGGACGCCGGCGGCCGCGCGCGCCAGCTCGCGCGTCTGCTCGACCTGCCCACCGTGTCGGGCGACCGGCGCGACACCGCGCTCCACGCCCACCTCGAGGGAGTCACCCTGATCCGGCCCGGCGACATCCACACCGATCGCCTCGAGCACGGCTGGTCGTGGCGGATCCCGCTGCCCGGCCGCGTGTCGGTGGGGCTGGTGATGGACGCCGCCGTGCTGCGCGAGTTCGGCCGCGACGCCGAGGAGCAGTTCGACGCCTGTCTGCGTCACGACCCCCAGCTGCGCGACTGGGGCGTCACGGCGAAGCGGATCTCGCCCGTCCTCCGCTACACGAACTACCAGCTGCGCGCGACGCGCGGGGTCGGCCCGAACTGGGCGCTTCTCGGCGACGCTTTCGGCTTCATCGATCCAGTGTTCTCGAGCGGTCTGCTGATCGCCCTGGACGGCGCCTGGCAGCTCGCCCGCGCGCTCGAGGGCGGCGGCGACCGGGCGCTGCGGCGCTTCGAGCGGCGCCATCTGCGCCAGCTCGCGAACTGGCAGCGCGTGGTCCGCTACTTCTACGACGGGCGTCTGTTCACGCTGTTCCGGATCGGCGAGGAGATGGGGTCGCGCTGGTACGCGCGCATCATGGACTTCCACTTCCGCAAGCACATGCCGCGGGTCGTCACCGGCGAGGCGACCATCCATCCCTACAGCATGGGACTCGTCGACTTCATGGTGAAGCACGCGCTGATGGATCGGGATCCGCGCGAGCTCGCGGTGAGATGACGCGGGATGCGGTTCCACGAGGAAGCGTCCCGCGACCGCTACGACGCGATCGTCGTCGGCAGCGGACTCGGCGGGCTGACCAGCGCGGCGCTGCTGGCGCGCGCAGGACGGCGGGTGCTCGTCGTCGAACGTCACGACCGCCCCGGCGGCTACGCCCACGCCTTCCGCCGCCGCGGCTACCGCTTCGATTCGGCGGTGCACCTGGTGAGCGGCTGCGAGCCGGTGCCCTTCGAGGGTGGCGGCTTCCTCCACGAGCTCCTGTGCGCGCTCGGCGTGCGGGAGCGCTGTGACTTCGTCCGCGTCGATCCCTGCTACCGCGTCGAGTGGCCCGGCCTCACCCTCGACGCCCCGTGCGAGCTCGATCGCTTCGTCGAGGCCTACAGCGAGCGCTTCCCGCGCCAGGCGAAGAGGATCCGCGGCTTCGTCGAGGACTGCCTCACGATCCGCGGCGAGGCGAGCCGCGCCGAGGAGCAGTCGCGCGTTTCTCCCTTCGCGCGGCCCGAGCGCTTCCCGCTCCTGCTGCGCTACCGGCGCGCGGTGCTCGGCGACGTGCTCCGCGATCGCCTCGACGACCCCGGCGCCCGCGCCGCGCTCGCGGCCCTGTGGCCCTACCTCGGTCTCCCGCCCTCGCGTGTCTCGTTCCTCTACTACGCCACCATGCTCACCAGCTACGTGGCCGACGGCGCCTTCTACTGCCGCGGAACGTTCCAGACGCTCGCCGACGCGCTGGTCGAGGCGCTGGTGCGCTTCGGCGGCGAGCTGCTGCTGCGGGTTCCGGTGCGCCGGATCTGGGTGGAGGAGGGTCGCGCCGTCGGCGTGGTGCTGGAGAGCGGGCAGCGCGTGCGCGCGCCGGTGGTGGTGTCGAACGCCGACGCGCGCCAGACGATCGGCGAGCTCGCCGGCGCCGAGCACTTCCCCCCGCGCTACACCGCGCGCCTGCGCGCGGCGCAGTCCTCGATCTCCGCCTTCGTCGTCTACGCGGCCACCTCCCTGGATCTGTCCGCAGCCGACCTCGCCCACGAGACCTTCCTCTATCCCGATGCCGACCACGAGCACGCCTACCGCAGCGGGCTCGACGGCGAGCCCCGCTGGCTCTCGCTGACGGTGCCGACCGGGGTCGATCCCTCGCTCGCCCCTCCCGGCGAGCACCAGCTCGTGCTCACCACGCTGGTCGGCGCGCGCAGCGCCGCGAGCTGGCGCGACGCCAAGCCGGCGCGCATGGAGGCGATGCTGCGGCGCGCCGAGCAGAGGCTGCCGGGGCTGCTCGGCGCGTTGTCCTTCGCCGAGGCCGCGACGCCGCGCACGATGGAGCGCTACACGCGCAACGAGGAAGGGGCGATCTACGGCTTCGACGTCACGCCCGCGCAGGTGGGACCGGGACGGCTCGACAACCAGACGCCGCTCCCCGGCCTCTACCTCACCGGTCACTGGACGCGCCCCGGCGGCGGCGTGGCCGGCGTCGTCCGCTCCGGCCTGCGCACCGCCGGCCAGGTGCTCGGCGTGGAGCGGGAGCGCGAGCTGATCTAGCACCGATCGCGAGTTCGTGAACGACACATCGCCGCCGAAATCCGCCACGCCTGCCATCGGGTTCCAAGGAAGGCCTTGACAGCCTGTTCGCGGCAGCGGAACCATGGGCAGGCTCTGTTCATCACACTCGTTGCCCCGGCGCAGCGAGAGGTCGTCCCGGGCCAACACACGGCTCGCCATCCGCAGCGAATCACACCTGTCATGCCGAGCATGGAGAGAGCGGGGATATGAAGCCGAACGCTTTCGTGAGCACCCGGGCCGATCGCACCGGGCGATCGCGCCTCTGGACGTGGACCCTGGGCTGCGCGCTCTGCGGAGTCCTGTCGGTCGTGGCGACGGCTGCGCCGGCGCGCGCGCAATCCAGGGCCTCGGAGCAGGACCTGGGTGCGGTCGGCAACAAGCTCGCCAATCCGCTCAGCGACCTGTGGGCCCTGTCGGTCAGCATCAACGCGCCCCAGTTCTTCGACGGCGATGTGAACACCGGCGACCCCGAGGTGGGCGGCGGGATGGTCTTCCAGCCCGTCATGCCGTTTCCCCTGCTCGGAGAGGGGGAGGACCAGTGGCGGATGATCACCCGGCCCGTGATCCCGCTCGTCTTCAGCAAGCCCACGCCCCGGGGTTTCAACGAGTTCAGTCACCAGGGCGGGATCGGGGACATCCAGCTGCCCTTCCTGCTGGCGCCCTCCGACCGGATCTCGGGGAACTTCATTCTCGGTGCAGGGCCGATCTTCCAGTTCCCCTCCGCCACGAGCGACGAGCTGGGCCAGGACCAGTGGGCGCTGGGTCCGGCGGTGGTGGCGGGCTACAAGACCGAGAAGGCGACCTTCGGTGTGTTCCCGAACTACTTCTGGAAGATCGGATCGGCCGGCCAGGACTCGAACGAGCCCGACATCAATCAGATGGGCCTGCTCTACTTCTTCAACTACAAGCTGGCCGATGCCTGGCAGATCGGGTTCAACCCGACGATCACCTACAACCACAAGGCGTCCTCGGGCAACAAGTGGAACGTCCCCGTCGGTCTCTACGTCGGCCGGACGATCAAGGTGGGCCCGCTGCCGGTGAACATCAAGGTCGGCGGCGAGTACTCGGTGATCAGCGAGGACGTCTTCGGGCAGCGCTTCCAGTTCCGGATCCAGGTGACCCCGGTGATCCCGTCGCTGGTCAGGGAACCGGTCCTCGGCCGATAGCTCAGCGGGGCGCGCCGCCGCCGCTCGCCATCTCGCGGGGCTCGCCCTCGCGCAGCTCGAGCCGCTGGTCGGCGGCCACGTCCGTCAGCACCTCCCGCTGGCCCGAAGGCCAGTGGATCTCCAGCGCGTCCACGCGCTCGGCGGTGCCCAGGCCGAAGTGCAGCACGAGCGAGGAGCTGGAGATGAAGCCCTTGCCGGCCGAGACCTGCTGGACCGTCCGCCGCGCGCCCACCCGGGCGATCACGGTCGCGCCGATCGCGTCGCGGTTGCTCTTGGTGCCCTCGAGCTTCACCTGGAGCCAGTGGCCCGCCTCGCCGCGCCCCATCAGCAGTACCGCGGGCTTGTCGAGGTTCTGGATCGCGAGGTCGAGCCGACCGTCGCGGTCGTAGTCGGCCACCGCCACGCCGCGCCCGTCCTCGGCGCGGTTCGCGAAGGTGAGGTAGCCCACCTCCTCGAAGCGCTGGTTGCCGCGGTTCCAGAACAGCGCGTTGCGCTCGCGGCCGTTGAGCGAGTTCGGACCGACGTCGGTCGGGTCTCCCTCGCCTCCCCAGGTGCTGGAACGTCGACCGACGTTCTCGATCACGAGATCCATTCACAAGTCGTCCTTGAGAGGACCCGTGATGAAGCCGTTCAACGCGTAGACGTCGAGGTAGCCGTCGTTGTCGAAGTCGAGCCAGACCGTCGCCCAGGACCAGCCGTGGGCGTCGACACCCATCTCGTGGGCGCGCTCGACGAAGGTGCCGTCGCCCTGGTTCTCGTAGAAGCGGTTGCCGCGGAACCAGGCGCGCACGTACTCGCGCACCCGGGAGCGGAACATCCAGTCCACGAAGCCCGGCACCCTGCGGATCTGGAAGTCGGGGGCCTCCAGCACCCAGCCGGCGTTCGAGGACATGCCGCCGACGAAGAGGTCGAGATCGCCGTCGCCGTCGTAGTCGCCCCAGTCGGCGCCCATCGCCGCCACCGGCGCGTCGACGCCGGCGTCCGCCGCGACCTCGTCGAAGTCGCCGTGGCCGTCGTTGCGGTAGAGCATGCTGGTGCCGAAGTCGTTGCCGACGAAGAGATCCTCGTCGCCGTCGCCGTCGTAGTCGGCCGCGACCGGCGTGAGCGCCCAGCCCCGGTTGCCCAGGCCGGCGCGGCGGGTGGCGTCGCGGAAGGTGCCGTCGCCCTCGTTCAGGAACAGCTGGTCGGGCTCGGCGTTGTGCGACCAGGGCGGGTCGGGGGCGCGGCGGTACTCGTCCTCGTGGTTGGCGAGGTAGAGATCGAGGAAGCCGTCGCCGTCGAAGTCGGCGACGCTCGCGCTGACCGTGCGCTCGGCGGTGTGCAGGCCCGAGTCGGAGACGACGGTGAAGCGCCGGCCGTCGCCGCGCAGCAGCAGGGGCTGGCCGAACTCGGCCCCGACGAACAGGTCCTGGAAGCCGTCGTTGTCGAAGTCCGCGGCGATCACGACGCTCAGGATCCGCTCGCCCACGGGCAGCTCGTCGCCGACGCCCCAGTCCTCGGAGACCTGGTGGAACACGCCCTGCTCGTTCCGGAACACGTCGACGCGGCCGCCCGAGGCGAGCACGAGGTCGTCCCAGCCGTCGCCGTCGAGATCCGCCGCGGCGATCCCCGAGCCGTACACGTAACGGTGCGGGACCCCCTTCGGATCGATCTTGTCCTTGCCCTCGTGGCGGAACCAGAGGGCGCGCGTCAGGGTCTCGTCGAAGAAGTGCGCCGCGGGCTGGGGAACCACGACGAAGGGGGTCGGGACGTCGCGGGCGATGCGCCAGGCGCCCCCCTCGTGCACCAGCTCGAACTCCTTCTGCTGGCGCACGACGCGCCGCTCGCCCTCCAGGCCGATCCCCTCGAGCTTGAGGCGGATCCAGCCGCGCACCGGCTGCGCCTCGAGGTCGACGCGGTCGATGAAGCCGCTCCCGTACTCCACCTTCGAGAAGGTGGCGAGCAGCTCCAGGCTCGGAGCGAGCTGATCGGGGAGGGCGTCCGGGCTGAAGGTGTCGGCGATCCGGGCCGGGTCGCCGGACTGGAAGGACTCGGGGTACGCGTGGTGGAGGAGGCGGTGGATCGGGTTGATCACCTCCTCGCGGGTGTTCCGCCACTTCGCGTCGGTGGCGCAGCCGACGAGGGTCGCCCCGCAAAGGGCGAGCGCGGACAGCAGCGAGAGGATCGGGCGCGGCTTTCCCACGGCGGCGAAATCTATCATCCCCGGCCGGTCCTGCGCCTCCCGTTTCGCGCGCCCGGTGGGGCTGATACGCTGCGCCCGTTCGCGCGTCCGGGTCCCGGGCGGCGCCACGGGGAGGTTGGCTCATGCGTTCGAAGAGCGTGTTCGCGATGGGTTTTGCGGTGGTGACACTGTCTCTGGCTGCTCTGTTCCTCGGCGCTTGCGCCTCCGGCGGCTCCTCGAGCGGCACGCAGGCCTCCTCCGGGTCGTCGGAGCCGGCGAAGACCGCGCCGCCGAAGGGCGTCGCGCCCCCGGCGGGCTCCAAGATGGCGAAGCTGCAGCTCAAAATGACGCCCGAACAGGTGACGGAGATCATGGGCGCGCCCACGGGCCAGAAGAACTACATCACCGGCAAGGCCTTCAATCCCTTCACGGCCTACGGCAACGACTCCGGCAGCCGCATGGAGTACGCCTACAAAGGCGAGGGCCGCGTGGTGTTCGCGGTGCCGCGCTGGGGTGGCTCGATGAAGGTCGTGCGGATCGACTACGACCCGGCCGAAGACGGCAACTGATCCGCCGTCGACGTCCAGGCCCCGGTGAGCACGCAGGCCATCCCCCGCATCGCGCCCGGTGGGTCCGGCGAGACCGTCGTGGTCGGCGGGACGCCCCTGGACATCGACGCCCTGGTCCGCGTCGCGCGCGGTGGCGCGCAGGTGGCGCTCGACGCCGATCCCGCCTATCGCGCGCGCCTCGAGGCGGGACGCCGCGCCCTCGAGGTCGCGTTGCGGGAGGGGCGCCCGGTGTACGGCGTGACCACGGGGGTGGGCGCCTCCCAGGGCAGCGCGATTCCCGAGGCCGAGCGCAAGCTCGTCACCCAGAACCTGCTGCGCTTCCACGGCTGCGGTACGGGTCGCGCGCTCGACGCCGAGGAGGCATGTGCCGTGGTGGTCGCTCGGCTGGCGTCGCTCGCGCGCGGCTACTCGGCCGTGCGCCCGGTGGTGCTGGAGCGACTGTGCCAGCTCGTGAACCGCGGGATCGTCCCCCGCATTCCCGAGGAGGGATCGGTCGGCGCGAGCGGCGACCTGACGCCGCTGTCCTACCTGGCCGCGCTGCTGGTCGGCGAGCGCGAGGCGCTGGTGGCGGGCGAGACGGTCCCCGCGGAGGAGGCGCTGCGCCGGGCGGGGCTCGAGCCGCTCGCGCTCGAGCCCAAGGAGAGCCTCGCGATCATGAACGGCACCAGCGTGATGACCGCGCTGGCCTGTCTCGCCGTGGACCGCGCGGCGCGTCTGGCGCGCTGGGCCTGCGCGATCACCGCGATGACCTCGCGGGCGATCGCCGGCAACCCGCGGCATTTCGACGACGCGATCTTCGCCCTCAAGCCCCACCCCGGCACGCGCCGGGCGGCGGCGTGGATTCGCGAGGATCTGGCGCCGAGCGAGGGCATCCGACCCGCTCGCCTCCAGGACGTCTACTCCGTGCGCTGCGCGCCCCACGTGGTCGGTGTTCTGCTCGACGCGCTCGCCTTCGCGCGGCAGGCGCTCGAGATCGAGCTGAACGGGGTGAACGACAACCCGATCGTGGACCCGGACTCGGGTGAGGTGCACCACGGCGGGAACTTCTACGGAGGCCACGTCGCCTTCGCGATGGACGGCTTGAAGAGCGCCGTCGCCAGTGTCGTCGATCTGCTCGACCGCCAGATGCAGCTCCTGTGCGCGCCGACCTCGAGCGGGGGGCTGCCGGCGAACCTCAGCGCGGGGGGGACCGGCTGCCACGGCTTCAAGGCGATGGGGATCAGCACCTCGGCGCTCGCCGCCGAGGCACTCAAGCTGACCCTGCCGGCGGCGTCCTTCAGCCGCAGCACCGAGTCGCACAACCAGGACAAGGTGAGCATGGGGACGATCGCCGCGCGCGACTGCCGCCGGATCCTCGAGCTCGGCGAGACGGTCGCGGCGATCGTGCTGCTCGCGGACTGCCAGGCCCTCGAGCTGCGCGGCGATTCGCCCGGGGCCGGCCGCACGCGGGCGATCCGCGAGGCGGTGCGCCGCGCGGTGCCGGCCCTCTCCGAGGACCGGCGTCAGGACCGCGACATCGAGCGCGTGCTCGCCCTCTACCGGACGCGCGAGCTCGTCTTCGACGCGAAGACCGCCTGAGCCGTGTCGGGTCCGGGGACGCGCGGAGTGCGGCGGATCGCGGAGACCCGGCCCGGCCTCCACGAGACTCGTGTCGAGATGGACGTGCCCTTCCACCACGTGGACGCGCTCGGGATCGTCTGGCACGGTCACTACCCGAAGTACTTCGAGGCGGCGGGGATGGCGCTCCTGCGCTCGCTGCGCCTCGACGGCGGCGACCTCGTCGGCGGGCGCTATCGCCTGGTCGTGATCGAGTCGGGCGTCCGCCACGCGTTTCCGCTGCGCTATGCCGACTGCGTATCGATCCGGGCCTGGATCGCCGACTACGCGCGCCGGCTCACGATCCGCTACGAGATCCGCAACGAGACCCACGGCCGCCGCGCGGCTCGGGGCTTCACCACCCTCGCCACGCTGGACGCCGAAGGTCGCCTGCGCCTCGAGACGCCGGCGGCGATCGTGGCCCGTATCTGCGGCGAGGACTGACGGGCTACCGCCCCGCCGGCGGCCCGGGTAGCATGCGCTCTCCGACGGAGGATCCCATGGAACCGGTCCCGAGCACGTCCGCGAGTCGAGTCGGCGCCGAGGAGATCCCTCCTCACGCGCCGCTCACCGAGTACTACGAGCGCGATCGCCAGGACTACGTCGTCGACCTCTTCAACCGGACGGCGCGTCACTACGACACGATCGAGAGCCTGTTCCTCAAAGGAGGGCTCTGGTACCGGCGCTACGGGATGAAGCGCGCGGGCATGAAGCCCGGCATGCGCGTGCTCGACGTCGCCACCGGCACCGGCGCCGTGGCGCGCGGCGCCGCGCGCATCGTCGGGCCCTCGGGGCGGGTGTTCGGCTGCGACCCGAGCCCCGGCATGCTGGCCGAGGCGAAGAAGGTGTTTCGCGGCCCCCTCACCCACGGCGTCGGCGACACCCTCCCCTTCCGGGACGAGCAGTTCGACTTCGTCACGATGGGAATCGCGCTGCGCCACGTCTCGAGCCTGGCCCAGACCTTCCGCGAGTACCTGCGCGTGCTCGTGCCGGGCGGCCGGCTGTGGATCCTCGAGGGCCACGTGCCGAAGTCGAAGCTCGGCTACAACCTCACCCGCTTCGTCTGGGCGAAGGTGATCCCCGGGATGACGTTGCTCTCCACCGGCAGCCGCGAGGCGAAGCTCCTGATGGACTACTACTGGGACACCGTCGAGAAGTGCGTTCCGCCGGATACGATCGTCGCCGCCCTGAAGGACGCCGGCTTCGCGGACGTGAAGTTCGAAGTGGTGGTGCCCGGGGCCTTCTGCGAATACACGGGCACGCGGCCGGCCTAGCGATCGGGTTTCCGGGCGGGGATCCCCTGCCGCTACTTGTAGGCCACGGCGGCGCTGACCGGACCGCGCAGCCGGATCGCCTCGCTGCGCGCGAAGCCGGCCTCCCGGCACCAGCCGGCGAACTCGGCGCCGGAGTAGTCGAAGGCGTCGCCGAACCCGACCAGCACGTTGAGCGACATCAGCAGGCCGAAGGCGTTCGCGCGCCGCTCGTCGTCGATCAGGTTCTTGATGACGACGAAGGCCCCTCCCGGCGGCAGCGCCTCGAAGGCCTTGCGGATCAGTACGCGCTTCTTCTCCAGGTTCCAGTCGGGACCCGGGTCGGGGGGGGAGGCGTCGTCGCCTGGCGCGCGTCACTCATTCCGGCTTCTCGATCTTCGAGTCGCCCAGCGACCAGTAGCCGCGCAGGGCGCGCAGCTTGCCGGCCTCGTTCACGGTGTAGGTGAAGATCCCGTGGACGGTCATCGCCGCGCCGTTCGGGAACCGGGTCACGAGCGTCAGCACGTGGGCCGACTCGTCGCCCGCGGCGAAGGACTCGTGGGCGGTGATCGTGACGCTCTCGGTGGGCGCCAGGTTCTTGTCCCAGAACTGCTCCGCCTCGGCCCTGCCGCGGAAGCCCTTGCCCGTGGGATTGGTGGGGCCGACGCCGATCGGATCCTCGATCACCACGTCGTCGGCCATCAGCTCGAGCCACTCCTCGCGCAGGCGCGCCTGCACGCAGCGCCAGGAATGGTGTGCGGCGGCCATCGCGGGGTGCTCTCGGGTCGTCGTCATCGGGAGCTCCTTCCCTGCACTCGTTGCCCAGCCTACAGCGCGGCGGCCACGCGTGTCGCCTCCTCGGTGGCCTTGCGGATCAGGCCGAGCCCGGTGCAATCGCCGACGCAGAAGGCCTCGGGCACCCGCTCCCTCACCGCGTCGAACAGCGTCGTGTCGGCCTCCAGCTCGCCGGCCACCACCACCGTGTCGGCCGCCACGAGATGGCTGCCGGCGCCTTCCGGCCGGACGGCGATGCCCTCGCGGGTGATCCCCTCGTAGGCGACGCCTGTGTTCACGGCCACGCCCAGGCGATCCAGGCGATCCATGTGCTCGGCGAGCCGCTTGGGACCGATCTCCGGTGCCAGGCGCTCCCCGTGCTCCACCACGCTCACCCGGCGACCGCGCGCGGCGAGGAACTCGGCCAGCTCGATCGCGGCGAGGTCGCCGCCCACCACGACCACCCGGCGACCGAGAGGCATCCACCAGCGGCTCGCGGCCGCGAGCTGGCGCGGGGTGAGCCAGCGCGCCGCCGGGCCCATCCGCGCGCGCAGGCGCGGGCCCGTGACCACGTGGGGGAGGTCGTCGCCGGGGATCTTCGGCACCACCACCCGCCCGCCGCTCGCGACGACGACGGCGTCGGGGCGCAGAGCGGCGACGTCCTCGGCGGCGAGCGCGCGTCCCCGGTGCACCTCGATCGGAAGCCGCGCCACCTCCCGCAGCAGGAAGGAGAGGAAGGGCGCGTTCTCCGGATGCACCGTCGCCGCCATCACCAGCGACCCGCCCAGCTGGCGCTCGCGCTCGTAGAGGGCGACGCGGTGACCGCGTTCGGCCGCCAGGCGCGCGGTCTCCAGGCCGCCGGGCCCGCCGCCCACGATCACGACGCGCTTGGGCGCGGCGGTCGGCGACAGGTCGAGCTCGCCCTCGCGTCCCGACAGGCCGTTCACGGCGCAGTTCATGTTCCCGGTCTCCATCGAGTCGATGCAGTTCTCGCAGGAGATGCAGGACCGGACGCGCAGCGCGCGGCCGGTGCGCAGCTTCTCGGGCAGCGCCGGGTCGGCGAGCAGCGGCCGCGCCATCACCACCAGGTCGGCGTCGCCGCTCTGGAGGATCGCCTCCGCGCGCAGCGGGTCGTGGATGCGGCCCACGGTCATCACCGGCACGTCCACGACGTTCTTCACCGCCCGCGCGCCGGCGAGATTGTGCGCCTCCCCCCACTGGGAGCCCGTGACGATCATCGACGTCAGCCGGTCGATCACGCCGCCCGAGACGTGGAAGGCGTCCACTCCCGCCTGCACCAGGCGCGGCGCGATGCGCGCGGTGTCGTCGATCGGACGACCGCCGGGAACGCGTTCGTAGCCCGAGATGCGAAGCGTGATCGGGAAGTCGCCGCCCACCTCGCGCCGGATCGCAGCCAGCACCTCGAGCAGGAAGCGCAGGCGTCCCTCGCGCTTGCGACCGGCGTAGCCGTCGGCGCGCTTGTTGCGCCAGGAAGAGAGGAAAGATCCCACCAGCATGTAGCCGTGAGCCGCGTGCAGCTCGATGCCGTCGTAGCCCGCCTCGCGGACGCGTCGCACCGCGGAGGCGTATTGGTCCAGGATCGCCGGCAGTTCTTCGGCCTCCAGGGCCCGGCTCGGTGTGCCCGTGAGGTAGGAAGGAATCACCGAGGGGCCGAGGCTCGGGATCTTCTCCATCTGCGGAGAGAGCGCGTCGGGCCCGGCGTGGACGATCTGGGGCTGCACCTTCGCGCCGTGGGCGTGGCAGGCATCGACCACCGCGCGGTGCGCGCCGATCACGTCGTCGGAGGCGAAGTGCATCGACTGGGGCACCTCGCGGTGGCGCCGGTCCACGACGCAGGCCTCGAGCGTGAGCAGGCCGACGCCGCCGCGGGCGCGCGCCGCGAGGTAGGCGACGAGGCGCTTCGTGGGCAGCTGATCGAGCCCGGCATAGCCCGTCGTCATCGGCGACATCACCAGCCGGTTCTTGAGCTCCATGGCCCCGATCCGGATCGGCTGGAAGAGCTTCACTCTCGACTTCGCTCGCCGACGGCTCGCTGCGCGCGGCCTTCGGCCGCTTGCGGGTCTTCGAGCCCGGCCGCGGCGTTGCGGCCGGCGACGCGGCCGAAGAAGGTGGCGTCGCCGATCGAGAGTCCACTCGCGTAGCCGCGGCCCTCCAGACACAGGCCCGCCGTGTTGCGTCCGGCCGCGAACAGGCCGGGAACGACCGCCCCCTCGGGCGTGAGCACCTCCGCAGTCGCCCGGATCGCGAGGCCGCCCAGGGTGAACACCCCGAAGAAGGAGTTCGCGGTGCAGCAGTCGAGCGCCGCGAAGGGCGGCTCCGAGAGCGGTCGCAAATGGGCGGGGGCCTTGTGGAAGAGCGGGTCCTCGCCGCGCGCCGCCCAGCGGTTGTAGCTCTCCAGGGTGTGGACCAGCTCTCCCTCGGGCATTCCGAGCGCGCCCTCCAACGCCGCGAAGCTCTCCTCGACGGCCGCGATCCGATGGGCGGCCTGGGTTCGGGCGTAGATCGCGTCGTCCACCACGAGCCAGGCCCGCCCGCCCGCCCGGTACACCATGGCGTCGCTGGTGCGCCCGAGGTAGGCGTCCTCGTTCACGAAGCGCTGACCCTGGGCATTCACCAGCACGCCCTTCAGGTGGCTGGCCGGCGGGTAGTAGGCGTTGAGCACCAGTCCCTCGTGCATGTTGACGGAGGCGGCCCCGGCGCCCGTTCCCATGCGGATGCCCCGACCGTCGTCGCCGGGCGAGGCCGCCTTCCAGTTGCACTGGAGCAGCTGCGGGGCGTGTTCGGCCACCATCGCCTCGTTCAGGACGAAGCCGCCCGCGCACAGGATCACGCCGCGCCGCGCGCGGATCACGAGCTCGGCCCCCTGGTGGCGCGCCACGACGCCCACCACACGTCCGTCCTCGCGCTGCACGAGGCGCAGGGCCTCGCAGTCGTTCAGCGCGCGGGCGCCCGCCTCGTCGCTGGCGCGCAGCAGGCACTCCATCAGGTAGCCGCCGGCCTCTCCCGCTCGCGCCGGCTTGTGGCCGCGCGGCGCCGGCACCGCCTGCCCGGCGAAGGGGTACACCTCCTCGTTTCCGCTGTAGAAGAGGCCATCGTCGCCGAAGGGGTGGGTCGTCTTCTCGGCGACGTAGCTCTCCTTGAACTCGACCCCGAGCGAGCACATCCAGTCGAAGTGCTCGAGGCTCTGATCGCAGAACAGGCGCACCTTCTCCTCGTCGGCGTGGGTCCCGGCGGCGAGCCGGACGTGCTTCGTCATCTCCTCCACCGAGTCGTCGAAGCCGCACCGTTTCTGGATGCGAGTACCGCCGCCGAAGTACAGGACGCCCGTCGAGAGCGCGGTCGTTCCGCCACCGCGCGTCATGCGCTCCAGGACCAGCGTGTCGGCTCCGGCGCGCGCGGCCTCGATCGCCGCCGCGGCCCCGGCGCCGCCGTGGCCGACGATCACGACGTCGTGGGTGCGGTCCCAGCGGGAGACGGACTCGGCGCGCAGCGCGCGGGTGGTGTCCGTCGCCCCCTCCCCGGACATGCCCGCCTAACCTGCCCAACGCGACAGCTCTGCCAGCTCGTCCACGAACCGCAGCACGCCGTCCACGTCGCGCGCCGAAGTCGACGCGATCACGCGGTGGACGCCGAGCTCGGCGTACCGCTTCACGAGATCGAGGTCGAGTCCGGGACGGGGAGGCGGCGTGACGCTGATCTCCAGCGGACCCAGGCCGTCGGGGCGCTCGCCTGCGTCCACGGCCTCGCGGATCCATCCGAGGCAGCGGGCGACGATCTCGGGCGCGGTGAAGAAGCCGTACCACCCGTTCCCGCGCCGTGCGGCTCGCTGCGCCGCGGCCCGGCTCATCCCGCCCACCACGATCGGCGGATGCGGGCGTTGGAGCGGCCGCGGCTGGGCATCGATGCCCGCGAAGCGGTAGTAGCGGCCGGCGAAGCGCGGCGACTCCTGGGTCCACAGCGCGCGCAGCACGTCGATCGACTCGTCGGTCACGGCGCCGCGCTCTTCGAAGTTCGCGCCCAGTGCGCGGAACTCGGGCTCGAGATAACCCGCGCCGAGGCCGAACAAGAGCCTTCCGCCCGACACCCGGTCCAGGCTCGCCAGCTCCTTCGCCAGCTCGACGGCATTGCGCTGGGGCAGGATGATGATGCCGGTGCCGAGCCGGATCCGCTCCGTGTGCGCGGCGATGTGGGCGAGCGCCACCGACGGGTCGAGGAAGGGGGTGCCAGGCGCGGCTGGGGAGGGAGGGGCCTGGGGATCGGGCAGCACCACGTGCTCGCCGGTCCAGAGCGATTCGAGCTGCGCGGTTTCGGCGGCGCGCGCCACCCGCACCATCGCCTCCGCGTCGCCGCAGGGGCCGAAGTTGATCCCGAACAGGCCGATCTTCATCCCTGCTCCGCTCTACGCACCGCGGATCACCTCTCCGGGGAAGGCGCCCGTCGGCTGGCCCTTCTCCATCGCCGGAACGCCGTTGACGATCACCATCTCGTAGCCGCGCGCGTCGACGGTATAGCGCTCGGTGCCGCCCGGGAAGTCGCGCGCGATCGTGTGCTCGCCGGCTGCGAGATTGGGCAGGTCGATCAACGCGAGGTCCGCCTTGCCGCCGGTGCGGATCACTCCACGGTCGACCAGGCCGTGCACGGCCGCCGGCATTCCGGCCAGCCGCCAGATCGCGTGCTCGAGCGAGACCGCTTCGGGCACCCAGTCGGTGAGCAGCAGGGTCGTGTAGTCGGCGCCGACGAAGCTCGCGAGGTGGGCGCCGCCGTCGCTCGAGCCCGCCATCACCAGCGGGTCCCGCACCGACGTGCGCACGACGTTGGCGATGAACTCGCGCGCGGCCGGCAGCGTGCGCACGTTCCAGCAGGTCGCGAGGCGCTCGGAGATCGAGACGTCCAGGAACGCGTCGAGGGCGTCGCCGCCCCGCTCGGCGGCGATCTCCGCCGCGCTCCGTCCGACGAGCGCACGGTTGGCGTCGCTGCGGACCAGCTCGACCTCGAGGATCTCGATCGGGAACGGCGCGGCGCGGTTCTCCCGGAGCAGGTCCGCTCGCAGCCGCTGGCGGACCGCGGGGTCCGAGAGCTTGCGACAGCGCTCCTCGACGCTGCCCGTCAGCGCCTCGAGCCAGGCGGGCATCTCGTCGAAGACGAAGGTGTCGTCGAGCCGCAGGTGCAGAGCGAGGCGCTGGGTCGCGAACTGGGGGTGCATGCGCAGGCCCTGGCCGCGCGCCTCGTGCACGAAGTCGAGGGCGCGCTGCCAGCCCATCGGCTGGTCCGGCGTCGGGGCGAGCAGGCCCAGCTCGATCGGCTTCCCCGAGGCGTGCGCGATCTCGAGCAGCAGCTTCCGGTCTTCCTCGTCGAACCCGACGCTGTGGCTGCGCGGGATGATCTCGACCACGCCGTAGGGGAACTCGGCGAGCACCGAGCACAGCGCCACGATCTCCTCCGGCGCCGCGAAGTTCGAGGGCACCCCGCGGCCGTCCTCTCCAACGTGCAAGTCGAGCTGCGAGGTGGAGAAGCCGACGGCGCCCTCGCCGAGCGCCTGGCGCACCAGCGCCTGCATTTCCCCGATCTCCTCGGGAGTGGCGGCGCGCTGCGAAGCATCGTCGCCCATGGCGTGGCGGCGCACTGCGCAGTGGCCGACGTAGCCGCCGACGTTCAGCGCGATGCGACCCTCGAGCCGCGACCAGTAGTCGGAGAAGCCGCCGCCCGAGAAGCGGAAGCCCTCCCGCAGCGCCGCGCGCGACATGCCCTCCACGCGCGTCAGCATTCCCGCCAGCCAGTCGACGTCGGCGGGTTTCGCCGGGTACAGGGTGAAGCCGCAGTTGCCCGTCAGCACCGTGGTGACACCGTGCTGCATCGAGGGAGACGCCGCCGGATCCCAGTCGAGCTGCACGTCGTAGTGGGTGTGGACGTCGATGAAGCCGGGCGCGACGAGCAGGCCGTCGGCGTCCACCGTGCGCCGCGCACTCCCGTCGACGCGGCCGATCGCTGCGATCCGTCCGCCCGACACGGCGACGTCGGCGGTGAAGCCGGGCAGCCCGGTCCCGTCGACGACGTTGCCTCCGCGGATCACGAGGTCGTAGGTCATCGCTTCTCCTCGGGCGTGCGGGAGCCGGCGCACCGGCCACCCGAGTTTACATAGTAACCAAAATGTATCTCGGGATGTCAATCATCGGGGCGGGGATCCCCCTCGTCAGGTGCCGTTGGCCATTCGGCCGCCGTCGACGGTGATCAGATCGCCGGTGTGGTAGCGGGCCGCATCGCTGATCAGGTACACGGCGATGCCCCCGATCTCCTCGGGAGTGGCCATCCGGCCGAGCGGAATCTTCGCGACCGCCGCCTGGCCGAGCGGATGGCTCTCGTCGAAGGGCACCATCTCCGACTTCGTGAGTCCGGCGCAGATCATGTTGGCGCAGATGCCCAGCGGGCCGAGCTCGAGGGCGAAGGTGCGCACCAGTCCCGCCATCGCGCTCTTCGCTGCGGCGTAGTGCCCGATACCGGGTGTCGCGGCGAAGTTCGTCAGGCTGCCCGTAGCGATCAGCGACCCGCCCCGGTCGCCGGTCTTCGCTCGCTCCACCATGTGGCGCGCTCCCTCGCGCAGCGTGACGAAGGCGCCGCGCTGGGCGACGCGCTGGAGCGCGTCGTACTGGTCGAGGGACATCTCCACCAACGGCGAGAGGCACACGAACCCGGCGTTGGCGATCACGCCGTCGAGCCGTCCCATCTCCTCGAGGGCGCGGGCGAAGCCGCGCTGCTGGGCCGTCTCGTCGGCCACGTCGACCGCGAGACTCGCCAGGCGGACCCCGTGCGCGCGCAGCCGCTTCGCCGCTTCCTCGTTGCGGTCTGCGCGTCGTCCCCAGATCACGATGTCACCCCCGGCGCGGGCGATCGCCTCGGCGAAGCCGAAGCCGATCCCCGAGTTGCCGCCGGTGATCAGAGTGACCTTGCCAGAGAGATCGAAGGGGTTCATCGTGACGCTGCCTCCCGGTGGTGCGCAGGCTATCAGAAGGCTCGGGACGGCAAGCAGGAGAGAGATCCGTCGATGCAGCAGCTGCGGATCCACGTGCTCGGAAAGGTCTCCCTCGACGAGCTGGCCACGCCCGAGCTCGGGCCGCGCGACGCGATCCTGCGCGTGAAGGCGTGCGGCATCTGCGGCAGCGCATGGTCGCCCCGGCGCGTCCCAGCGCCTGGATCTCGATCGTCGCGCTGCACCGCGCACCCGAGCCGGTCGACTTCCTGTCGGTGATGGCGAAGCAGCTCACCCTCGCCGGATCGATGGCCTACCCGGACGACTACGGCGAGATGGTGCGCATGCTGTCCGAGGTGGACCTGTCGCCGGCGATCACCCGCCGCTTTCCCCTGGCGCGCTTCCAGGAGGCCCTGGCCACCGCGCGCGACCCGGCGGTCGCAGGCAAGGTGCTGATCGAGCCCTGAGCTGTGCGGCCGACGCGCGGACCCGCAAGCCCGAAGCAACGGGCTCCCGCCAGGCTAGGCGCCGGAGGAGAGGCAGGCGTAGGTCGCCGAAACCAGGCTCTCGGCGCGCGGGTCGCCGGTGACGCCGAGCTGCATCTGGTTCATCGCGTAGCCGAACGCGATTCCCGTCTCGGGGTCGGCGAAGCCGAGCGAGCCCCCCGCACCCGGGTGCCCGAAGGCGGACTCGGGCGCGGCGGCACAGAGGCTGGGAGAGAGCATGAAGCCGAGCGCGAAGTGCGTCGGAAAGAGCAGCACGCGATCGGGCCCGTGCACCCGGGACGTGGTGGCCGTGGCCAGGGCCGCGGGCGACAGCAGCCGAACGCCGTCCACCTCGCCGATCAGCGCCGCATAGAAGCGCGCCAGCGCGCGGGCGCTGCCGATCCCGTTCGAGGAGGGCATCTCGGCCGCGTGCAGCGCGCGCGTGTTCCACATCGGGCCGTAGGAGAACAAGCGCGAAGGCCCCTCCAGGACGCGGCCCAGGAGCGTCTCGGGGCCCAGGAAGCGCGCGCGCAGCGCGAGCTCTTCGGGGTCCGTGGGCTCGGGGGCCGGGTAGAGCGTCGCGACGCGCCCCTCCTCGCGCTCGGGAAGGCCGATCCAGAAGTCGAGGCCGAGAGGCCCGGCGACCTCCTTCGCGAACAGCTGCCCCGGGGTCGTTCCGGTCGCGCGCCGCACCACCTCGCCGAGGATCCAGCCGAAGGATCGCGCGTGATAGCCGTGGGCCGCACCCGGCTCCCAGTTCGGCGCCTGGGCGGCGATCGCGGCGCACACCGGATCCCAGGCGAGCACCTGTTCCAGGGTGAGCTCGCCGTCCACGGCGGCGAGACCCGCGCGGTGGCTGAGCACCTCGCGCAGCGTGATCGCCTGCTTGCCGCGCGCCGCGAACTCGGGCCAGTAGCGCGCCACGGGGGCGTCGAGGTCCAGCACGCCGCGCTCCACCAGCAGGTGGACGAGCGCCGCCGTCGGCCCCTTGGTCGAGGAGAAGAGCAGGACGGAGGTGTCGCGCAGCCAGGGGCGGCGCGCCTCGCGGTCCGCGTAGCCGCCCCAGATGTCCACGACCGGTCGGCCGTCTCGATGGACGCAGCAGGCCGCGCCGACCTCGCGCTTGGCGAGGTTTCGCGCGAACGCCTCGCGCACCGCTTCGAAGCCCGGGGCACAGGAACCGTGCACGATCGCCACGGTTCCCTTCTAGCAGCTTCGTCGGATCCGGGCCGTGCGGATGCCGTGAGAAGGGCGCTCCCCGCCACAGGCCCAGAACTGCGCGGGGAGCGCCCGCACCCGGAGCCCGGGCAGCAAGGGAGCGAGGTCCCGGGGCCGGGCGCAAGAATCGACGTCCGGTGCATCGGCGCGCGCAGACGTCCGGGCTCGGATCACGTCAGCCAGCCGTCGCGCCGTCGCATGGCCTCGGCGAGGCCATCCGGCGCCACGCGGGTGAGATAGCGCTGGGTGGTGGCGGGGCTGCCGTGGCCGAGCTGGGCCTGGATCAGGCCGATCGGCACGCCCTCGCGAGCGAGCTCGGCAGCGAGCGTGCGCCGCAGCACCTCCGCCGACACGCGTTTGTCCAGGCGGGCCTTGCGGCCGAGCCGCGCGAACAGAGCACGCAGGTAGGAGGGACTGATCGTTCCGCCCTGGAGCGTGCAGAACAGGGGACAGCGCGCGTCGAGGGCGAGCTCTCTCCGGCGCGCGAGCCAGGTGTCCAGCACCCGGAAGGAGGCGCCGTCGAGTGCCACGATCCTGTGTCGGTTGGGACGCGCGACGCGGATCGTTCCATCCTCGCGGTCCACGTTTCGCGACGGGAGCGCGATCACCTCCGCGACGCGCAGGCCGCATCGGTACATCACCGTGATCAGAGCGCGGTTGCGCAGGCCCGTGGACGACCGGACCGAGCACGCTTCCAAGAGCCGGCGTACTTCTTCCGGTGTCAGCAGATCGTTTCTCCCGGATTCTCGACCCGACCCGTTCGGAACCACCTGTCACCACCTGACGCGTTCCGTGAGCCCGAGTCAGGGCATCACGACACTCGATGGATTCTGTGGGAGGCATTGCGGTCGCGGCAATACCCCAGGGCATCATGTGCGCCCGTTACCGAGGTCGGCCCACCAGAAAAGTGTCGGAACTGCGCGGCGCGACGGAAAGCGGGGCGCGACGGGACGCAAGTGTCCTTGCGGCCCGCGATCCCGTTCAGCCCCGGCGGTCGAGGCGTGGGAACGCGCGTCCGATCGACGCGAGCCACTGCACCAGGCGTACCGCGTGCAGACTCACCACGGGCTTGCCGCTGGCGCACAGGGCCACGGCGAGGGCGCGGTCCGGATCCGCCCAGGAGAAGGTATTGGTGAAGCCGATGTGGCCGAAGGCGTTCTCGTTGTCGACGCCGAAGAGGCTGACGCCGCTGCTGCCAAGCATGAAGCCGAGCCCGTAGCGGATCGGCAGCCCGAGCGTGAGATCGACCTCCCACCACGCCGCTTCGCCGGTCGCGTGGCGTACCGTGCTCGGTGCGAAGACCTGGATACCGTTCTGCTCACCCCCGTCGAGCAGGCACTGGTAGAAGGCGCACAGCTCGCTCGCGGTGGAGACGATGTTCGCCGAGGGGACGATCCCGGTCAGGAAACGCGGGTCGTTCGCGATCGCAACCACCTGGTCGAGGTCGGCGCCGAGCGCGTTGCGCAGTACGATCGAGGCGGGGAAGGGCACCGGAGGACCGGTGACGGCATCGCGCGCCACGAGAGGAAGGTCTTCCTCGCGCACTCCATAGCGCATCCAGCGATAGCCGAGCGGCCCCACGATCTCGCGCTCGAGCACCGTGCGGATGTCGTCTCCGGTGACGCGCCGCACCACCTCGGCGAGTACGAATCCTCCGGTGGCGGCGTGATAGGCGAGGACCCGCCCCGGTCGCGAGCGCAGTCGGGACTCGCACAGGATCTCCACCACCTTCTCGGGTCGGGCGAGTAGATCGAGGTCGAGAGACTCGGGAGGCAGGTTCGGGATCCCCGCCTTGTGGGAGAGCAGATGCCGCAGGGTGATGCGGTGCTTTCCGTGCTTCGCGAACTCGGGAATGAAGTCGCAGACGCGGTCCTCCAGGTGGAGCACGCGCTTCTCGTCGAGCTTGTGGATCACCATCGCGGTGATCGCCTTGCTCGCGGAGAAGATGTCGAAGGGCGTGCTCGTGCTGGCCGACAGCTTCGGCGCATCCGGGGGGTCGCCCGGCGCGTTGCCGCGCGCGTGGCCGATCGCCCGGTTCAGCACCACCACGCCCCGGCGGCGCACGCAGAGCTGGAGCGCGGGGTGGACACCCGTGCGATAGAGCGCGACGACGGCGCTCCACACGCGCTCGACGTTGGCGGCCGGCACGTCGGACCCGCCGGGATCCTCCCGGCCGACGTCGATCAGCCCGCTCGGGTCGCGGGGCACGCGGCAGCGCTTGATTCCGGGTATTCTCGCCTGGCCGATCCAGTAGAGCGGATCCACGGCGGCCCTCGCGGTCACTCGTCCCGATCTTCGTTGACCGGACCCGCTCCCAGATAGACGTCTAGGCCGGCGATCGAGGCATTGCGGTAGATGCGGGCCATGGCGGCCTCGCAGTTGGATTGCCCGCGCCAGAACGGGAAGCCGCCGAGTCGCGCGACCACGGCACCCGGCTTGCGCGGGATGCGCACCTCGATCTCCTCGTCGCGCGGGCGGGACGCTCCGCCCCAGAATGCGCCGGGGTCCTCGGGCAGCGGCTCGTCCGGGACGATCCGCTCGGGCGGCGGCTCGATCACCTCGGGGATCGGCGGCAGCTCGCCCAGCAGCTCGCCGTCCTCGTCGAATTCGTCGTACTCGTCCCGGAAGGACTCGGGGGGCGGCGGGGCGGGGGGCTTCGGGATCGCTGCCGACCCGAGGGCCGCCAGCAGCTCGCCGCGCTCCATTCCCCGCAGCTGGAAGATCAGGAAGGGATCGCGGTCGAACTCCTCCCCCAGCAGGTAGTAGACCGCCGCGATGTGCTTGCAGGGATTGGCGTTGTCCGGGCAGGAGCAGTTCGCCTTCAGGTCGCCGCTGGCGTTCGGAAACAGCGAGAGGTTCTGTTCCTCGAACACGGCCAGGATCTCTTCGGGGATCTGCCCGCTGCCCAGCTCGACCGCGATGTCCGGTCGTTGGGTCAGTGCCTTCGTCACCTTCTTCCAGTCGGTGCTCGAGAGCATCGAGAAGTGCATGCGAACGAGATAGGGAGCGTCGCGCGACCCCTGGACGTGGGCGGTGACGAAGCCCTTGCCGATCTCGATGTCGACGATGTGTCCCTGGCGGGCGTAGTTGCGCCCGCGACCGAGGCGCCGCCCCACGGCGAACTTCTCGAGCACGTCGACCCAACGCCGCGCCCACCAGTTCTCCGCGACACGCCCGCGCCGGACCCTGCCGCGGTTGCCGTTGCGATGGGGGCGCCCCCGTCCCCGGTTCTGGGAGCGCGGGCCGCGTCGTTGGCCCTGGCGCTGGCCGCCGTTCGGCCGCGCTTCGGCGTCCTGCGGCGCATCCTCGCGCCCCCGGCTCGCGGTCTCCACTTCCCGATCGTGACCGTTTGCGCCGTCGCTCCTGGCGTTTCCGCCCGGCTTCTCGCGGAATCCGCCGGGCCCGCGTCCGGCCGACCCGCGCCCACCGCGTCGCCGCCGCCGGCGTCGCCGCCGTCCTTCGTTTCCGGACTCTTCCGACATGCTAGTCCCGCACGGTGTCCCTGCGCAGCGAGAACACCTCGTGCAGCTCCTCGTTGGAGAGCTCGGTGATCCACTGCTCGCCGGTTCCGACGATGTCCTCGGCGATCGATCGCTTGCTCTCGATCATCTCGTCGATCCGCTCCTCCAGCGTGCCGACGCACACGAACTTGTGAACCTGCACGTTGCGGCTCTGGCCGATCCGGAACGCGCGGTCGGTGGCCTGGTTCTCCACGGCCGGGTTCCACCAGCGGTCGAAGTGGAAGACGTGGTTGGCGCCGGTGAGGTTGAGGCCGATGCCACCGGCCTTCAGGGAGAGCACGAATACGGGCGGCGCGTCGGAACCACCCGCCTGGAAGCGCTCGACCATCGCGTCACGCCGCTTCTTGGGCGTACCGCCGTGGAGGAAGAAGATCTCGCGGCCCAGCTGGTCCTGGAGGTGTTCCTGAAGGAGCTTCCCCATCTCGGCGAACTGGGTGAACACCAGCGAGCGGTCCCCCGCCTGGGTCACCTCTTCGATCATCTCTCCGAGTCGGATCAGCTTTCCCGACCTCCTGCCGAGCTCGGAGCCGTCGCCCAGGTAGTGGGCCGGGTGATTGCACACCTGCTTCAGCTTCGAAAGCGTCGCCAGGATCACACCGCGCCGCTCGATGCCCTCGGCGTCCTTGAGCTTGCGCTCCGCCTCTTCCACCACCTGTTCGTAGAGCGCGCCCTGCTCGCCGGTGAGCGCGCAGAACACCTTCATCTCGAGCTTGTCGGGCAGGTCCGAGATGATGGAGCGGTCGGTCTTCAGGCGGCGCAGGATGAAGGGCTGGGTGATGTGGGAGAGCTGCTCCACCGCGTCCGGATCGCGGTAGGCCTGGATCGGCACCAGGAACTCCCGGCGGAACTGCTCCTGCGTGCCGAGGAACTCGGGGTTGAGGAAGTCCATGATCGACCACAGGTCACCCACGTGATTCTCGACGGGCGTGCCGGTGAGGGCGATGCGGTAGTCGGACATCACCGCGCGCACCGCCATCGACTGCTTCGTGTCCGGATTCTTGATGTTCTGGGCCTCGTCGAGGATGACGCCCGCCCAGCGCATCGAGCGCAGGTCCTCGATGTCGCGGTGGACGAGGGCGTAGCTCGTGAACACGACGGCGTGGTCCTGGGCCTCGGCGACGAACTCGTATCCCTTCTTCCGCTGGGGGCCGTGGTGGATCATCGTCCGCAGCTTCGGAGTGAAGCGCGCCGCCTCGCGTTCCCAATTGGCCAGCACGGAGGTCGGGCATACCAGCAGCGCGGGGCGGTCTTCGCCCTTGATCCGCTCGCGTTCGATCAGCGCCAGCGTCTGGATCGTCTTGCCCAGGCCCATGTCGTCAGCGAGGCACGCCCCGAGCTCCCAGCGCCGCAGGAACTCGAGCCAGGCGAAGCCCTTCTCCTGGTAGGCTCGCAGCTCGCCGACGAAGCCGGGCGGGGTGGACAGGGGCTCGATCGCGCTCTTGTCCTGGAGCCGCTCGAGGAGGGCGCCGAGCCACCCCGTCGCCTGGACGCCGGCGAAGTGGATGCCCGCCGAGGAATCGGCGGCGCCGAGCGCCATGCGCACGATCTCGCGCGCGGTCACTTCGCCTCCACGCCGGTTCTTGTAGAACTCGAGCGCGGCGTGGATCTCCTCCACGCTCGTCTGCACCCAGTGGCACCGGACGCGCTGTAGCGGCTCCTTGAGCCGCGCGAGGTCCTCGAGGTCGCGTCCCGAGAGCGGGTTGCCGGCGAGACACACCTCCCAGTCGAAGGAGACGAAGTCGTCGAGCCGGGGCTCGTTCTCCATCTCGTGGTGCTCGGCGGTCCGAACCCGCGCGCGCACCGAGAGGTGGTGCTCGGTCTCGTTGCCCTTCCACCAATCGGGCAGGATCGTCCCGAAGCCCGCCTGCTGGAGTGCCGGAGCGGTCTGGGTCAGGAACTCGTGGGCGCCGCGCGCGTCGAGGGAGTAGCCCGAGGGCTTGCGCGAGCGGAGGCTCATCTCGATCTTCGGACACACGCCCGAGGCCTGGGCCAGCGAGATCAGCAGCGTCTGGTGCACGTCGTATCCCGACCGCTGCAGGGAGGCAGCCTTGCGGCCGCGCAGGATCCACGCGTCGGCCGTGGGGACCAGCAGCGTCGGGTCGTCGGTTCCCTGGAGCAGGTAGCGCACGTACCAGCGCCGTTGACCCGGTCGCGCCGCTTCGCGCATGCGCGCCTTCCCGTTGCGCCGCCCGTGCTTGCGGGCGCGCGGATCCTCCTTCGGCGGCGCGGGCTCCTCGAGGCGGAAGCACAGGCGGAACGGCGCGCCTACCGCGACGTCGAGCGGCTTGCGCCACTCCCGGATCTGCTCGGAGAGATCCTCGAGCTCGGCGTCCTTGCTCTTGATCGCAGTCTGTTGGGAGCGCAGCGCGGCCAGCCAGCGGTCGTGCACCGTGCCGTCCGGGACCTCGCCGGCGAACAGGCTCGGGCTCACCGAGACGGCACCGTCCTCCGCGTCGGGCTCCTGATGGGAGCGGACGATCTGGTCCACGAGCTGTTCGACGAAGCGCTTGAGCAGCGTGACCGCGGCCTGCTGCGGAACCGACTCCCCGTTGAGAACCAAGGCGCGCGCCGCGGCAGGCATCGCGGCGGCGAGCCGTTCCAGGTATTCCCGGTCCTCGGTGATCCAGACCACTTGCCAGCAGGCGTGCAGCTTGCCGTCCTCGTCGAAGCGCGTACCGGGGAGATAGCGCTGGCGCGCGACCAGGGAGCCGGCCAGGCGGACGGCGCGGATCCAGAAGCGGAGATCCGGTCCCCCGAGCACTCCGTGGAGTCCATCGCCGCGCTGGCCGTAGGCGGAGAGCAGGTCGAGAGCCTCGCTCGGGTCCAGCGAGATCCCCTCCACCCGCCAGGGTGCGTGCACGGGGGGCTCGTCCGAGTCGGGGGTCTCGCCGATCAGCGTGCTCGAGGGCAGCGGCTGGGTCCCGCAGGTCGGGAGCCAGGCCGTGGCCTGGGCCTTGCGTCTCGCCGTGGGTCGAAATCCGATCGGCAGCTCGCGGGCAGCCCGAGTCACCGCCTCTGCACCGGCGTCGTAGGGATAGGGCCGAGCGCCCTTCCGCTGGCTCTTGCTCGGCGTCGCACCTTCGGCCGGTGACTCTCCCCAGAGGAAGAGCGCGCCGTCCAGGAACGCGCCGTGCAGGATGATCATTGCGCTTTCTGCTCTCCTCGAGCGCGGCGTACGCGAAGCACCTTCTCCGAGGCGCGGTCGCCGGCCGGTCCGCACCGGACTCGGTGCAGGAGCCGGATGGCGGCGCTCTGCCGCTGCGGTCGTCGCGAGCGCGTCTCTCGCTCGCGATCCGCCGTTCTTGCCTGTCTCGACGTCAATCCTTCGACGTTCGGGAGACTCTCCGTCTTCTCGCTCTCGCCACCTGGCAGGCGCGGTGGCGCAGATCGTCGGCGTGGGGCGCGACCCGCTCCGAACGTCGCCTCCCGGTTCCCGGGATGTCCCCGGGAGCTCCGGGGACCGCATTCGGAGGGCGAGCTCGCGCGGTTGCTACACGCCCTTCAGCTCTCAGCCAGCTCTAAGCTCGATCAGCCTCGGCATCGGAAGCTGCGCGGATCGCCTCGGGGCCGCGGCCGATCCATGCGGTGATGCCCAGCGGCGAGTATCAGGAAGAGCGTCTGCTCCGTGCAGAAGGTGCTCGCCGAATCCCTCGCCTGGGCAAGAGTGAACACGATCGGGGTGGGATTTCGCAACCCCCAAAATGCCGGGGGCGGCAGAGTGTCCCCCGGACGGCGATCCGCCCGGACCTCGGGCTCGCCTGTCCCGACCGCTCTTGACGGCCCGCCGCGGCGAGATCTGTAGCGCCAGGTCGCGCCGCGGCGTCGCCTTCGGGTCAGCGCGACAGCCCCCGCTCGTCCTGGAGCAGGCGTTCCAGGCGCACACGTGCCCGCTCGAAGGGATCCCGGATCGCGGTGTCGCGGGCTGCGCGGCCAGCGAGGAGGAAGTAGCTGCTCTGGACCAGGAAGTAGCCCCAGAACGCCAGGCAGATCGAGAGCAGGCCGCCCGCCGCCAGGGAGCGGGCCACCCCGAGGCCGGCGAGGCCGAGGGCCGCCTCCACCATCGCCGCGCGTAGCGGGCGCGACCCGCCGAGCAGGGCGCCTCGGCCGCAGGCGACGATCGCCGCCGCCCCCACCGCGGCGCCCGGGAGGCCCGGCGTCCCGAGCGCGACCCCGATTCCGGCCAGGCCCGTCAGCGCGAGCGCCGCCATCCGGGTGCGGTGGTTCGCGGCCAGGCCCGCCGTGTACGCGATCGCCGCAGCGATCGCGTACAGGCGCACGGCGGCGGGGCCCCCCATCAAGGGGGATGCGAACGTCACCACCACGGGCAGGAACGCCGCGGTGGCGGCCGCGAAGACCAGCGAGCGTCGGAAGCCGTCCCGGCGCGACATCACCGACCCTCCGCGTGGGTGCGCCGGCGCAGCAGCTCGAGCTCGACCTCCTCCTCAGCCACGGTCGCGGGTCGCGAGAACACCTCGCTCTCCTCGACGCGGGCGGCCGCGATCCGGGTGCCGACCCGGGCGCGCAGCTCCTCGAGCTGACGCTCCTGAGCGGCTTGCTTCTCGGCCAGCCGCTCTCGCAGTCCCTCGAGCTCGGTGAGACGCCGCCGGGCGGCCTCGGCCGCGCGCCGGATCGGGAGCAGCTTGCGCACCGAGAAGCGCGCCAGCTCCTCCTGACCGCCGGAGATCGCGAGCTCGACGTCCGCATCGAGAGAGCCGGCCTCGCGCTCGAGCCGCTCGGCGTGCTCGACGAGACGCCGCGACTCCTCCGCGATCGCCTCCAGTCGCGCGCGCTTGCGATCGAGCTCGAGCTCGGCCTCGCGCAGGTGCTGCTTCGCGAGCAGCGTGCGCTCCTCGAGCTGCTCGAGCATGCCGTGGGCGTCCGCCTTCACCAGCAGACCCAGTCGTTCCATGAATCGCATGGGGGTTCTCCTTGAGGGGTGGTTTCCGGGGGGAGGGTCTCGGCTCGGCGCTTCTCCGAGCCGCCGCGGCGCGGCCGTCCGTCGGTCGCCGCGATCCAGTGTCGGCGAGGCGGTGGCGCCCGGCCGTCAAGGCGGGGTAAAGACCCGGACCGAGCGGTTTACGTTCGCTTTACGGCGGGTCGGGAGGTCGCGATCTAGACTGGCCGCGATGTCGAAGCGCGCTCCCGCGGTGCTCGTCGTCGAGGACGAGGAAGCGATCCGAAGGGGTCTGTGCGACGTGCTGGCCTTCCGGGGTTATGCGCCGGAGGGCGTCGAGCGCGGAGACGACGGGCTGGACCGGGGACTCTCCCGGGAGCACGCGTTGGTGCTGCTCGACGTGATGCTTCCGGGCAAGAGCGGCATCGACGTCTGCCGGGAGCTGCGCAGCGCTCTGCCCGAGCTGCCGATCCTGATGCTCACCGCGCGAGGCGCCGAGGAGGACGTTCTCGAGGGGTTCCGAGCGGGGGCCGACGACTACGTCACGAAGCCCTTCTCGGTGGCGGAGCTGCTGGCCCGGGTCGAAGCGCTGCTGCGCAGGAGCGGGGCGCGGGTGCACGACGAAGAGGGTCCTCCTTTCGATTTCGGGCCCTGGCAGGTCGATCGCCGCACCCGGACTGCGCGGCGCGGCGAGCAGAGCGTGGAGCTCACCCAGCTCGAAGCCGCCCTGGCCGCCCTCTTCGCGGGAGAGCGGGGGCGGATCCTCTCCCGCCGTCGACTGCTGCGGGAGGTCTGGGAGATCGCCCATCCCGATCGGGTCGAGACGCGCACCGTCGACATGCACGTGTCGAAGCTGCGCAAGAAGCTCTGCTCCGCGGGCGAGGCGCTGATCCAGACCGTGCGGGGCGAAGGCTACCGCTTCACGGCATGAGGCGGATCCGCCTCGCGCTGCTCCTCGTCTCGGCGGCGACGCTCGCCGTCGTGGGTGTGCTCGCCTGGCGCGCGAACCAGGGGTTCGCCGCCGAGCGCGCGATGCGACACCAGGCGGTGGCGGAGCGCGCCTTCGAGGAGATGGAACGCGCCCTGGGCGACTTCCTGGCGCGCGAGGAGGCCAGACCCTTCGAGGACTACGCCTTCTATCTGCCGGTGAGCGGCGAGCGATCCCCGCTAGCGCATCCTTCCGAGCCTTTCGTCATCGGTGCTTTCCAGGTGGATCCGGAAGGGGTGGTGACGACGCCGCTCGAGCCCGAAGACGATGCGACGGCGCGGCAGCGCGGCGACTGGCCGCCGGACGACCGCGCGCGCGCCTCCGCCGCCCGTGTGCGCAGCGCGGTGGCTGGACTGTGGCCTTCTCGCCCGGGCGCGCTCCAGGAGACGGACGCCGTCGCGCGCGCGGACGCGGAGGCCCTCGGTCGCCGCGCCGGCGGGCCCGACGCGGAGGCGGTGGTCGAACCCTCGACACCGCCCGGCAGTCAGGCTCCCGGAACGACGCGCGTCGTCTCCGGGCCAGGGTTCGACGCGCGGGAGATCGATCGCGATCGGTCGTCGCTCGCGAAGGGGGAGGCGCAGAGCGCCTTCGACGTGCTCGAGAGCCTGAACCGCTCGACGGAGGAGCGCCGGGAGCGCAAGCAGAAGGTGGCTCGAGCCCCCTACTCGGCTCTCTACGGCAGCTCGAGCCAGGCGGCCGGATCCCTCGCCTCCGAGGCCGAGGGCCCTCTCGCCCCGCTGCCGACCGTGGCGCCGCCGGAGCTCGCGCTCTCCGACCGGGCGGTCGCGCCCGCCCTTCGCGCCGCCCCCGGGAGCCCGACCCCGGCTCCCCAACGGCGGCCGTTCACCGTCACCGAAGACAAGGCGCGGTCCGTCGCCGAGCCGAAGCGCGCGAGCCGGGAGCTGCGGGTCGCGATCGACCCGATGGTCGGAGTCGCCCACGGCGAGGGAGAGCTCGTCCTCTACCGCACGGTGCTGGTCGACCGGAGCGGCTATCGCCAGGGTCTCGTGATCGACCGCGCTGCCCTGGGCGCCTGGCTCGACGAACGCGTGATCGACCAGACCGAGCTCGGCGACGTGGCGACGCTCTCCTTCGGGGGCGATCGGGCGGGAGCGGCGGCAGGCGATTGCTACGTCTTCGCCCATCGCTTCGCCGAGCCCTTCGACGCGCTCCAGGCCCGGCTCCAGCTCGCTCCGCTTCCCGGCGCGGGATCTCCCGGTGCCCTGTACGCACTCGTCGCGCTGCTGCTCGCTCTCGGAGCGGCGGGTCTCTATGCCGTGCACCGCACGGTGGCCGTCGCGGTGCAGTACGCCGAGCGGCGGAGCAACTTCGTCGCCGCCGTCACCCACGAGCTGAAGACCCCCCTCACGTCGATCCGGATGTACGCCGAGATGCTGCGCGACGGACTCGTCTCGGGTACCTACAAGCGACAGGAGTACTACGACACGATCACCGACGAGTCCGAGCGCCTCTCCCGGCTGGTCGACAACGTGCTCGAGTTCTCGAAGCTCGAGGGCGGCCGCGGGGAGCTGGCCACCACGGTCGGCTCCGTGGGTCCGGTGCTCGAGGAGGCCGCCGAGAAGCTCGCTGCCCACGCGAAGCGCGAGGGCTTCTCCCTCGAAGTGCGCCTGGCGCCCGAGCTCCCGGTCGTGCGCTTCGACCGGGACGCGCTGCTCCAGGTGCTCTTCAACCTGGTCGACAACGCGATGAAGTACGCGAGGTCCTCCGAACGGCGCATCGTCGAGCTGGAGGCGATCCGTCACGGAGACGCGGTCACCGTCGCCGTCCGGGACTTCGGTCCCGGGGTTTCGCGCTCCCACCTCGATCGCGTGTTCGATCCCTTCTACCGCGGCGAGTCGGAGCTCACACGGACGACGAAGGGGACGGGAATCGGACTGGCGCTGGTGAAGGAGCTGGCCGAACGAATGGGCGCGGCGGTGAGTGGGGCCAACGCCGACGGCGGCGGGTTCCAGGTGCGTCTCGTCTTTCCGATCGAGGGCGTCGCCTAGGCCACCGCTCAGAGGGGCTCGACGAGGGGATCGTTGAGGTACTCCCGGAAGCTCTCGAGCGAGCTCTCGACGCGCTTGGGCGCGTCGAAGACGGCGACGTTGAACAGCGCGTCGCCCTCGTTCACCAGCGGGAGCTCGCTGCGGCCGATCACGATGCCCGCGCGCTCCGCGAGCACCGGGATCTCCTCCGCCCCGAGCGGGTCGCCGACGATGCCGAGGCGGTCGCCGACGGCCACGGCCGCGCCCAGCTTCGCGCGCCCGCGCAGGATCCCGCTTCCGGGAGCGCGCACCCATTGGCTCGACTTGGCGATGAAGGGCTTCTCGCCCGGCCTCGAGGACGGCGCGGCGGGCAGCATGCGCAGGGCGCGCATCACGCGCATCACGCCGCGGAAGCCCGCCTGGATCGCCACCTCGTCGAAGCGCAGCGCCTCGCCGCCCTCGTAGAGCAGGATCGGGATCTCGCGCTCGAGCACCGCCTGGCGCAGGGAGCCGTCGCGCAGGTTGGAGTCGAGAACCACCGGGACGCCGAAGGCCCGAGCCAGGCGGTCCGTCTCCGGGTCCGCCAGGAAGGCGCGGATCTGCGGGAGGTTGGAGCGATGGACGGCCGCAGTGTGGATGTCGATGCCGTGGGTCGCGTGATCGACCACCTCGGAGACGAACAGATGGGCGAGCCGCGACGCGAGCGAGCCCCGGGGCGAGCCGGGAAACGAGCGATTCAGGTCGCGGCGGTCGGGCAGGTAGCGCGATAGGCCCACGAAGCCGTAGAGGTTGACGATCGGGACCGCGATCAGAGCCCCGCGCAGCCGACGCAGCACCCGCTGAGCGAGGACGCGCCGGATGATCTCGACACCGGCGATCTCGTCGCCGTGGATCGCCGCGCACACGAACAGACGCGGGCCGGGGGCGCTGCCGCGGATCACCTCGACGGGGAGAGAGATCTCGTTGCCGCTCACGCGTCGTCCCACCGGGATCTGGATCCGTTTGCGCTCGCCGGGAGCGACGGCGGTTCCGGCGATCACGAGCGGTGCCTCGTCGTTCATGGCGCCCGCATTCTCGCGCGTCGCTTCGCCGCTGTCGCCCGTCGGGTCCGCGCTCACGAGTCGGCGGGACCCGCCGTCGAGGCGACCAGCGCCTGGAGGTCGTCTCGCATCATCCCGCGCAGGATGCGCAGCTCCGCCGCCCGATGCGGGGCCAGCCGCAGCGTGAGCCAGGCGCGCAGCTCGCTCCAGAAGCTCTCGGTGTGCTCGAAGAAGCGAAGTGCGACCCAGCCGGTCGCGGGAGCCACCACCGCCATCAGCGAGGCTCCGAGCGCTCCCCACGCACGTCCGGCCAGCGCGATTTCGATCGCCCAGGCGATCGGGAACAGGAACAGCCCGGAGATCACCTTGTAGGTCGCCGGCTGGTCCCCCTGGTCCTCCACAGTGGAGGCGACCCAGCCCGGAACGCGGTAGGGGAGGTAGTTGAGCGCGAGGCCGACGAGTGCGATCGGCAGCAGAACGGCGAGGGTCGGCACGCGGAAGCCCAGGTAGCCCGCCACGTGGCTCCAGGGATAGTCCGCGATCACGTGGTCGTCGCGCAGGTGCAGGGTCTCGAGCAGCAGCTCGTAGCGGCGTGCCATCGCCTCCAGGGCCTCCACGCGCTCGCGATCCTGTGCACGCACCGCCTCGTAGCCGGCGCCGAAGGACTGACGCAGGGAGAAGCGCTCGCCGAGTCCGGAGCGGCCGGGCATCGGCCGCTTGGGCTCGGAGGCGTAGATCTCGGCCGCGCGCTCCACGAGCCGTGCGGTGTGCCACGAATCGAAGTTGAGGGTGACGCCGCGCAGTCCGGCTTCGATCTTGTGGGTGAGATCGCGGACGCCCGATTCGTCGTCGCCCTCCGCGCTGCCGCGGATCGCGGCTCCGACCGTCACCAGCAGACGCGATCGGAACCGCCCTTTCTCATCGAAGGTCAGGCCGACCGGGACGATCGCGACCGACTCGGCGCCGCTCTCCTGGGCGCCGATCGCGATCCGGGCGGCGCCCGTGCGCAGCGGCTGGAGCGACGGTTGGTCGTGACTGACTCCCTCCGGAAACAGCGCGACGGCGCCGTCCGCGGCGAGCTCCGCGAAGCAGCGCGAGAAGGTCTCCCGGTTGCGGGAGGTGGACCCGTCCTGAGCGCGGTAGATCGGGATCGCGCCGACCAGGGAGAGCAGGGGCAACACCGCCGGATTGCCCCATAGCGTGTGCTTGGCGAGGAAGCGCGGCAAACGCGGCAGCAGGGCGACCAGCACGATCGGGTCGACGAGCGCATTGCCGTGATTGGCCACGAACAGCACCGGACCGCTTGCCGGGACGTGCTCGGCGCCCTCGATCTCCACGCTGCGGTAGAACACCGCGAGCACCAGACGCGCCAGTCTTCGGGCCAGGCGGTCCAGCCGGCGGCGCCGTCTCGCCGCCGACGAGCCCGCCCGGTCGTCCCCCGCCGCTCGATCCTCCACGACGCGGGGAGTCACCATTGGATCCGGCCTCCCGATCCCACCTCAGGTTCGCGCGCTGAGGCCCAGCGCCTCCCGGGCGACGACCCCGCGCATCACCTCCGACGTTCCGCCCCCGATCGTCTCCCACAGGCTCTGGCGCCACAAGAGCTCCACCCGCTCGCCGTGGACCAGCGCCCCGGGCCCACCGAAGTCGAGGGCTGCGCGCGCGATCTCCTGGCACACGACCGTGTGTAGGACCTTGTTGGCGGCGGCCTCCGCCACGCCGGTCCGCCCGTGCAGCATCGCGTCGAGCACGCGTAGCCCGCACGCCTCCACTTCTGCGACGCGCACCGACAGCTCGGCCAGGGTGGTGCGCACGCGCGGATCGCCCGTGAGGCCCCGGCCCCGGGCCCAGGCCACCACCTCTTCGAGGTCGCGGCGCACGCGGCCGGGCGGAAACTGGATGTGGCGCTCATCGGCGAGCGCCTCGGCCATGATCTTCCAGGCGCCGTTCTCGGGCCCGATCCGCTGCTCGACGGGAACCCGGACGTCGTCGAAGAACACCTCGTTCAGCTGGTCGCCGTCGAGAGTGGGTAGCGGTCGTACGGTGACGCCCGGCGCGTTCGCCTCGATGATCAGCAGCGAAAGGCCGCGTCCCCGGCTCTGGGGATCTCCGGTGCGCACCAGGGTCCAGAGGCAGTCCATGTCCTGGGCGTAGGATTGCCAGCACTTGCGGCCGCTCACCGTGTAGTCGGAGGCCCGTCGCTCGGCGCGACAGCGGACCGCGGCCAGGTCGGATCCGGCCTCGGGCTCCGAGTAGGCGAGGGAGAAGTGGATCTCTCCGCGCCGGATCGGTGGCAGCCAGCGCTCGCGCTGGGCCTCGGTGCCGTAGCGGGCGATCGTCTTCGCGACGATTCCCGAGGCGAGCGGATTGCGCGCCGCGCGCGCGTAGGCCACTTCGTCCCACAGGATGTACTCGTAGGTGAGCGGCCTTCCGCCCCCCCCGGCCTCGACCGGCCAGCCGAGGGAGAGCCAGCCGCGATCGGCCATCGCGGCGAAGAAGGCCTTCACGCTCGGCCAGTGGTGGCCCTGGAGGAAGAACGCGTCGAGGTCGCGGTGGTCGGCGAGGAATGCGACCACCTCGGCCCGGAACGCCTCCTCCTCGGGCGAGAAGGCGGGGTTCACGAATCCTCGCCGCGTGCGTTCGGGTTCGGGTTCCAGTGCGGCGCGCGCTTCTCCGCGAAAGCGCGCGGACCCTCCCGGAAGTCGGGGTGGCTCCAGTGCAGGCGCAGCAGACTCCAGGCCGCCTCGAGCGCAGCGGTGTAGCCCTGCTCCAGGCTTCCCCAGATCGCCTGCTTCGAGAGCGTCATCGCCTGGGGCGAGTTCTCGAGCATCTGCTCGGCCATCGCGATCGCAGCGGGCAGGACGGCCGACGGCTCCGCCACCAACTCGTCCACCAGGCCCAGCTCGTAGGCGCGCCGCGCCGGCATCCGGTAGTGACGGCCCAGCAGGGTCATGCGCAGCGCCGAGCCGAGGGGCAGGCGCTTGGCGAGTCCCACGTTCTCCAGGGCGCCCACCATGCCGACGTTCACGTGGCTGTCCATGAAGGCGGCGTTCTCGCTGGCGAGTACGATGTCGGCGTCGACGACGAAGTGCAGGCCGCCCCCGACGCACAGTCCCTGCACGGCGCACAGCACCGGCTTCCACACCCGATTCTGATGCGGGGACCAGTGCACCGCTTCGGCGAGCGGGCGGTTGACGAACACGTCTCCCGCGCCCTCGCTCTCCGCCTCGCCGACGTCGAAGCCGGTGCAGAAGTGCCGCTCGCCGGCGGCGGTGACGATCGCGACCCGGATCGCGTCGTCGTCGCGCACCTCGCTCCAGATCGCGCGCAGCACCGGCTGCATGGCCGGGGCGAGCGCGTTGCCGCGTTCGGGCCGGTCCAGCGTCACGATCGCGATGCCGTCGTCGCGTCGCTCGTAGCGGACGCCGGGCAGCGGTCCTCGCAGGTCGGGGGCAGTGTTCATGCGTCGAGGCCTCCTAGTCCGTGATGCGCGAGCAGCGCGTCGCGGGCGACGTCGGGGTGAGGCGGCTGCGACGCGAGCTGGCGGAGGCGTCGCGAGACGTGGAAGACCGGGCCGTCCACGGTGATGCCGAGGGCGCCGAAGATCTGATGGCAGGTGTAGGCGGCCTCGAGTGCGGAGCGGGTGGCCGACAGGCGCGCGGCCGCGGCGCGCGCCCGGAGGTCGCCCGCTCCTGCGTCCCAGGCATGGCTCGCGATGCGCGCGAGGGTGGCGGCGGCGTCGAGGCGCATGTGGGCATCGGCGAGTGGGTGGGCGACGGCCTGGAAGTCGCCGATCGGTCGCCCGAACTGGGTGCGGTTGCGCGCGTGCTCGACGGCGGCGAGCACCAGCGCGTGGCCGGCGGCGGCGGCGTAGGCGCCGAGCGCGACGTCATGGAGAGCCCAGGCGCGCTCCGGGACCGCGAGCGGAGGGCCGAGCTCGAGCTCCACGCGGCCCCAGGGCTCGCCGCCCAGCGTATCCACCGCTTCGATCTGCGACCGCGGTGTTCCCCGTCGCACGCCGTCGGCGTCGATGGCGAGGAAGCAGTCGGCGACCGGTGCGAAGGGGAGCAGCGGCGGTGCGCCGAGGGCCACGATCCACTCGCCTCTCGTCACCCGCGCGCGATCCGGGGGATCCAGCACCTGGCAGGCGAGCACCGTCGCGGGGAGCGGTCCCGGGAACGTCGCTGCTCCGAGCGACTCCATCGCCGCGACCAGCTCGCAGGCGCCTCCCTCTCCTTCGGGCGTCGCGAGCGCAAGCACGCCCAGAGCCGCGAGCTCCTGCCACAGCGAGCGGGGAAGGGTACCCGCGGCCTCGCGCACCCTCTCCTCGGGACACCGCTCGGCGCAGAACGAAGCGATCGCGTCGGCGATCGCCTGCTGCGTGTCGTCGAGGGCGAGATCCAGGGGCACCTCTTCAGACCCGCGACGGAGCGTTCCAGCGACTGGACGCGATCGCGCGCAGGTGGGCCGAGGCTCCGCCGAGCTCGAGACGCAGCGCCTGGAGTCGCATCGAGAACACGTGCAGATCGTGCTCGCGCGTGAAGCCCATGGCCCCGGTCATCTGGTGCGTCTCCCGGAAGACGTGGTTCGCCGCATCCGCGGCTTGAGCGGCCGCGGTGGCGGCGGCCTCCTCGGGCGCCTCCTTCGCCGCCGCCTCGAGCGTGAGCCAGCGGGCTCCTTCGATCTGCACGACGCACAGAGCGAGCCGGTGCTGGAGCGCCTGGAAGGATCCGATCGCGCGTCCGAACTGCCTGCGACCCTTCACGTACGCGACGGTCACGTCGAGAGCGGCCTGCATGGTGCCGACGAGCTCGGCGGCGAGGGCTACGCGCCACCAACGCCGCAACGCGTCGCCCGAGCCGGGACCGAGCGACTCCCCGGATCCGCCGTGGACGGCGATGCGCCCGACCGGCAGCATGAAGTTCGACCGCACCGGCGTGGTGTCGCCGGGCACGAGCGAGACGAGACGCGCCTCGCCGCCCGCGTCGACGAGGGCGGTGCGCGCGCGGTCGCCGAAGCGCACCGGCCCCGGGTGGGCGAGGGAGACCAGGGCCACCGGTCCGGGAAGCGCGCGTCCGGTGAGACGCGGGGCGACGAGCAGCTGCGCCCCCGCCGGCAACGTGCCGGCGCAACGCGCCACGCACTCCGTCACCATCGCTGCCTCGAGAGAGCCCGTGTCCCCGCCCAGTGCGATCTCGGCGAAGCCCGCCTCGGAGAGCGCCGCGTCGAGGGAGACGTCCCATTCTCCCTTCGCGTCGAGGGCGATCGCCCGCGACGCCCCCGCGTACCGCTCGCACAGCGCGTCGACGGCCTCCAGAATCGCGGATTGATCGTCGCTCCAGGCATAGTCCATGGGTTACTCGCGCGGCAGACCCAGCCAGCGGCTGGCGATCAGGTTGAGGTTGATCTCGGTGGTGCCGACGGCGACTCCGGCCGGCATCGCGAGGCGCCAGTAGGACTCGCCGAAGTGGCCGTAGGCGAGCGACTCGCTGCCGAAGATCTCGAGTGCGAGGTCCGAGACCGCGTTCTCGCACATCGTGCCGGCGACGCGCGCCAGGTTGGTGTCGGGGGTCGGCTCGCTGCCCTTCGCGCGCAGGTCGATCACGCGGTAGGAGAGCAGCCGCCCGACTTCCACGGCGCAGCGGGCCGCGCCGAGCTTCTCCTGGACGACCGGGTCGCCCAGCATGCCGCGCTCACGAGCCGCCCCGGCCAGCGCGTCGAGCGTGAGCGCCGCGCGCGCGTAGCGCATGGCTCCTACGCGCTCGAAGGCGAGCGCGTAGGAGACGACGCCCCAGCCTTCGCCCTCGGGACCGAGCCGACAGCCGGCCGGGATCCGCGCTTCGTCGAAGAAGAGCTCGTGGAAGTAGCGTTCGCCGATCACCGCCGGAACCTCTCGCACCGAGATCCCGGGTGCATTCATCGGCGCCAGCAGCACCGTGATGCCGCGGTGCCGCTTCGAGGTCGGGTCGGTGCGTACGAGCAGGAAGCAGTACTCGGCCCCGGATACGTAGGAGGTCCAGATCTTCGATCCGTTCACGACGTAGTCGTCGCCCTCCCGCACGGCAGCGGTGCGCAGGGAGACCAGGTCGCTTCCGGCCTCCGGCTCCGAGAAGCCTTGACACCAGAGGACGTCACCCGCGGAGATCCTCGGCAGGTGGAGCGCCTTCTGCTCTTCGGTGCCGTACTTCATGATCGTCGGGCCGATCCAGTTGACGTTCATGTACTGGGAGCCGCGCGGCTCGCCGACCCGCCACATCTCCTCGGAGAGGATGGCGTGCCGCCAGGGTGTGGCGTCGCCGCCCCCGTAGGCCGCCGGCCAGTTCTGGGTGAGCCAGCCGCGCTGGGCGAGCTTCGCGCAGAAGGCGCGCGAGAAGGTGGACTGGGCGTCGCTGCCTGGTCCGTCCGCGGAGAGCTCCGCCCAGTCGGGCGGAAGCTCCGCGTCGAGGAACGCGCGCAGCTCGCGCCGGAAGGTCTCGTCGCCTTCGGACCAGTCGAATTCCAAGGGTCACCTCCCCCTGTTCGCGAGGACCTGCGCAGTCTATCGCGGACGCGGCCTGCGGCGCGCCGTCTCGGCCGCGAGGGTCCGATCCGCGTCTCTCTGCATTTTCCTTCTCTGACTCGCGCCGGTGGTGTAGGTCTAGCGCGTGGCCCGCACCGCTCCCGAAGCCCTGGACACGCCTCGCTTCCCCGACTACGAGCCGACCGTTCCGAGGTTCCTGGCCGAGGTCGCCAAGGGCCACCGCGAGCGGCCGCTGATCGCACTCGGCGACCGCCGCATCAGCTACGCCGAGGCCGAGCGCGCCTCCGCCCGCCTCGCCCGCGGTCTGCTGGCCCGGGGCATCGCGAAGGGCAGCCACGTGGCCGTGCTGGCGCCGAACGGCCCCGACTGGGTGGTGTGGTGGCTGGCCGCGGCGCGCGTCGGCGCCGTCGTGGTTCCCCTCAACACCTTCTACAAGCCGCGCGAGCTCGGCTACGTGCTCCGCCACGCCGACGTGCAGGCGCTGATCGCGGTGCCGCGACTCCTGAGCCACGACTACCTGGAGCGCATCGAGGCCTGCGCGCCGTCGCTCGCCGGTCAGGCCCCGTCGGCGCTGTCCGCGCGCGAGCTCCCGCTGTTGCGGCGTGTCTTCGTCGCCGGGGACGGCGGGGGACGCAGCTGGGCGACCCCGCTCTCGGAGCTCGAGGCCACCGCCGACGCCTCACCGGCGCCGGACGGGTCCCGGCTCGCCGAGATCGAGGCGGCCGTCCGCCCGGCCGATCCCATGCTCCTGATCTACACCTCGGGCAGCACCGGCGATCCGAAGGGCGCCCTGCACAGCCAGGGAGCGCCGATCCGGCACGCCTACAACCTGAACCGGTTCCGCGATCTCGAGACCTCCGACCGCATCTTCTCTCCGATGCCCTTCTTCTGGGTGGGCGGCTTCGTGTTCACGCTCCTCTCGGCGATGCACGTCGGGGCCTTCCTGGTCTGCGAGGAGGCGTTCGAGCCCGGCGAGACCCTGGCGCTGCTCGAGCGCGAGCGCGTGACGATCGCCGCCGGCTGGCCGCACTACGCGAAGGCGATGGTCGACCATCCGAGCTTCGCGTCGCGCGATCTCCGCTCGATCCGTTCGGGCAACCTCTACGCCGTCCTGCCCGAGGCGTCGCGGCCGGCGGACCCGGAGCTGCGGTCGAACTCGCTCGGGATGACCGAGACCTGTGGTCCCCACACGATCGACCGGATGGACGTCGATCTCCCCGAGCGGCTGCGCGGGTCCTTCGGTCGCTCGGTTCCGGGCCTCGAGCACAAGATCGTCGACCCGCAGACCGGCGAGACGCTCGGGCCCGGTCGCGTCGGCGAGATCTGCGTGCGCGGCTACAGCCTGATGCTCGGTCTCTACAAGCGGGAGCGCGAGGAGGTCTTCGACCGCGACGGCTACTACCACACGGGAGACGCGGGCCACTTCGATGCCGAGGGCTACCTCTTCTTCTCGGCCCGGCTCGGGGAGATGATCAAGGCCGCCGGCGCGAACGTGACCCCGCGCGAGGTGGAGGTCGCGATCGAGGCGCTTCCCGAGGTGGTGTCGGCCTTCGTCGTGGGCGTGCCCGATCCCGTCCGGGGACAGGCCGTGGCCGCGGCGGTGGTGCTCAAGCGCGGCGCCGCCCTCGACGCCGACACCGCCAGCGCGCGCCTGCGCGACGAGCTGGCGAGCTACAAGGTGCCGCGCCACTGGCTCTTCGCGTCGAAGGAGGAGCTGCCCTTCACCGACAGCGGCAAGATCGACAAGAAGCGGCTGGCGGTGCTGCTGGCCGAGCACCCCGGCATGGGCGTCTAGCCACCGCGGACCGGATCGCCCGTCTCGCTTCGGTGAGCCGATCGTTTCGCGAAGCGCAGCGGGTCGAGCTCCGGGATCGTCGAGTGCGAATCGAAGCCGGCGGGCTCCTTCCTCGACGTCAACCGGACCGCGTCGACCCTGGTGCGCGAGCGCGCAGGATGATTCCGCAGCCTGCGCCCCAGACGACCATCACGACTGCGAGCGTCCGACCCGCGGTGCCCAGCGCCGGCGCGGGGAAGGCCGCGTGCGAGGGGGTGGGAGCTGGCGCCGCCGCATCGGCGGGTGGCGACGGCGCAGGCTGTAGGGGCAACGCGCCGCGGCTCCGATCGCTCGAGGAAACGATCACGATCAGCCCCCCACCGTCCGAGTCCTCCGGCGGTCCCGTTCCGCTGACCACCACGACCGTGGTGTCGCCGTCACATGCCATCAGCGCGCACGTGGTCGAGATCGACGCGAGCAGGCGGCGAAGCACTCGACCCGAGGGCATCCACATCCGCATGCAGCATCTTGGCACGAATCGGACCGACTCTCGCGGGCGTACGACGCAATTCCACTTCCCCGATCTTGCGAGAATCCAATGTGGAGCTCGCGCAGGATGTGGCTCATGCCGGGGAAGGTCGAGAGAGAGAAGGCGCGGCCGCGACGCCCGTGCTCGAGCGCCCCGCGTCCCGGCGGGGACGCCGCGCCGTGAAGCCCGGCCGACGGCGGCGTGGGTCGCCGGTTCGCTCAGCCCGTCACGCGGCGGAGCAGCTCGCCGGCCCGCTCCACGCTGCCCTCCTCGTGGCGTCGGCGGGAAGGTTCACGATCACCCCGTCGAGCCCGACTCCGAGGACCCGGTCCTGGAGGAACTCGCCGACCGTATCGGCGTCGCCCAGGAGAAGCGCCTGGTCGATCGTCCGCTGCATGTTCTCGGGGAGCTTCGCGAAGTCGATGCCGCGCCGGTGGAGGAACCCGTCGCGCGCTCTCTCGGCCTCCTCCGGGGTGGGAGCGAGGATCATCGAGCCGAGCCACGAGACGCCGATGCTCGCGCGGTCGCGCCCGACGTCGGCGCAATGGCGCTCGAGTGCCTCGAGCTTGCGCGGAACGTCCGAGGGCGGACACGTCCAGTTGCTCTCGTCGGCGAACTCGGCGACGAGCCGGAGCGTCCGCTTCTCGCCCGTATCCCCGATCAGGATCGGTGGGCCGCCCGCGCGCACGGGCGGCGGCTCGTTCAGCGCTTCGCTAGCGCGATAGAAGGCGCCCTCGAACGATGGTCGCTTGCCGCGCAGCATGGGATGGATGATCTGGAGTGCTTTCTCCAGACGGCCGAGCCGCTCGCCGAGCGGTAGGAACTCGAAGCCGTAGCCGCGGTGCTCGACGTCGAACCAGCCGGCCCCGATCCCGGCGAGCGCGCGCCCGCGCGACACGACGTCGAGCGTGGTGACCATCTTCGCCAGCAGTGCAGGGTTGCGGTAGGTGTTGCCCGCCACCAGGGTCGACAGGCTCACGCGCTCCGTACCCGCCGCGAGGGCCCCGAGCAGCGTGTACGCCTCGAGCATTAGGCGTCCGGCGGACCGAGCGCGGGTAGCTGGTAGAAGTGGTCCCTCACCAGCACCGTGTCGAAGCCCGCCTGCTCTGCCCGTCGCGCGATCGAGCCGACGGCCTCGAACAGACCCGCTGCGTCCACGCCGGGGTAGGTGAAGTTCGGGATCTGGAGGCCTCGGCGAATGACGGGCATGGGATCTCTCTTCCGTCGCGGGCGCCGTCCGCCCTTGTATCACTCTCGGCGTGTGCCGATCGGAACGGTTCGGAATCCGCTAGCGTCGTGATCCGGTTGGACCACGAACGACGAGCACTGTGCGCATCGCCGGCGATCGTCGGGGTGCGATGGGTGGTCCTGGCTCTCGGAGCCGGGTTGCTGACGCAACCCTCTGGGGCGGGTGACGCCATCTTGCGTCGGGTTGCCGGGATTCCGCTGCCCGGTGTGGTGGGCCGCATCGACCACCTCGCTCTCGATCCGGCGCACCACCGCTTGTTCGTCGCAGCTGTCGCGGAGGGCAGCGTCGAGGTGCTCGACCTGGCGGAGAATCGCCGGGTCGGCCGGATCGAAGGCCTCTCCGAGCCGCAGGGTGTTCTCTACCTGCCGGAGCCCCAGAGGCTCTATGTGACGATCGGCGGCGCTGCCGGCGTCGCAGTCCGGAGCGGCGCCGATCTCGCGAGCACCGAGCGGATCGCGACCCGGGAGGATCCCGACAACATCCGGTACGAAGCGGGCGCCGACCGGATCTGGGTCGGTGCCGGAAGGGGAGAGCAGGCCGCGCTCGTGGCGCTGGGTTCCAGCGCCGGAGAACCCCTCTTCGACATCGCCTTGGATGGCCATCCGGAATCCTTCCAGCTCGAGACGAAGGGCTCGCGAATCTTCGTGAACGTGCCGAGCGAGCAAGAGGTCGAGGTCGTCGACCGCGAGCTGCGCAACGTCGTCACCCGATGGAAGCTCCCCTGCGCCTCGAACTTCCCGATGGCGTTCGACGAGGAGCGCAAGCGCCTCTTCGTCGTCTGTCGTCGGCCGGCCCGAATCGTCGGTCTCGATACGGACACGGGCCGGGTGGTCACGGAGGGCGACGGCCCCGCCGACGCGGACGATATCTTCGTCGATTCCGCCGCCGGCCGTATCTACGTCTCGGCGGGGGAGGGACTCGTCCGCACCTACGATCGCCGGGAAGGCGATCGTCTTGCGGTGGCCGGCGACGTTCCGACCGGGAGTGGCGCCCGTACGAGCTTGTTCGACACCCGGTCGCGCCGCCTCTACGTCGCCGTGCCCGCTCGAGACTCCGCGCCCGCCGAGATCCAGGTATTCGACGTCGCGGACTAGCGGGGCGCTTCCGCCCGATCCGGGCGGCGCGAAGATGCGGGCCTTCCGGTGCGCTGGCGAGGGCGAGGGCCTGCGGCCGGAACGGGGTCGCCGATCGATCCATATCGATTCACTGCTATCGAATTGATCCAGGCTGAGCGCACTCGGGCCATTTCCATCGCGCTCCATCGTGCGTATGGGGCGTGAAATGCGAACCGTATTGATTCGTGTAGAATGCGTTTTTGCTTCGACCCGCGCGGGAGCGATCCGTGCCCGCGGGTCCCGCACCACCCCCATCTGAGGCCGAGACGATCGATCCGCGATCTCCCGCAGGCGTCGCGCGCCGCGCCACACGCCGCCGCCCGGACTTCGAGCCACCCCCGCGCGCGCGGACCGCCCGGCTCGCAGCGGTCCTGCTCGCGATCGCTCCTCTCGCCGCCGCGGCGCAGGTCGATCTCTCGGCGTCGCCCGAGTCGTCCAGCGACGGGGTGATCCAGGTCCGCTGGTCGGGAGCCGACGGAGTCGTGCTCGAGGAGTCGCGTCGTCCCGACTTCGCAGACGCGCACGAGGTGTACCGAGGGACCGATCGCTCGACCGTGCTGACGGGTCGCATCGACGGCGCCTATCACTACCGTCTGCTCGCGCTCGACGGCTCCGATCCCATCGCCCCGGACGTGAACGTGGAGGTCGCGCACCATCCGCTCCCGCGCGCCTTCGCCTTCTTCGGCGTGGGTCTGTTCGTCTTCGTCTGCACGACGGCACTGGTGTTGAGCGATCCCGATCCCTCCGGGCCGAGCGGGGACGACGCGCATGGGTGATATCCTGCGGATCGACGCGGCCCGGCTCGAGTCGGACATCGCGACGCTGGGTGAGATCGGTCGCAACGAGGAGCGCGGGCTGAATCGGACCGCCTTCAGCGAGGGCGACATGGCGGGCCGCGCCTGGCTGACGGCGCAGATCGAGAAGGCGGGTCTGTCGCCTCGGCTCGACGGCGCGGCCAATCTCGGGACGCGGCTGCTCGGGGAGCGGGACGACCAGCCTTGCGTCATGACCGGCTCGCACATCGACACGGTTCCGGGGGCCGGACAGCTCGACGGCGCCCTGGGCGTGCTGTGCGGTCTCGAGGTGTTGCGCGTGCTCTCCGCGTCGCGCATTCCGCTGCGGTGCCCGATCGAGCTGGTCGCCTTCAGCGACGAGGAAGGCCGCTTCGGCGGGATGCTCGGCTCCCAGGCGATGAGCGGCCGGCTCACGCCCGAGTCGATCCACGCCGCGCGCGACCTCGACGGGATCCCGCTCGTCGAGGCGATGGCCGAGCGGGGCTACCGCGCGATGGACGCGCTGAAGGCCGAACGCGAGCCCGGCAGCATCCACGCCTTCGTCGAGCTGCACATCGAGCAGGGCCCGGTGCTGGACCGCCGCGGGTCCTCGATCGGACTGGTCGACGCGATCACGGGCCTGTTCCGCTGGGACGTGCGCTTGATCGGGGAGGCCAACCACGCGGGCACCACGCCGATGGATCTGCGCCGCGACGCCTTCCAGGGCCTGGCGGAGCTGGCGGGCGAGATCGATCGGGTGCTCGAGGAGCACGGGACCGCGCGCAGCCGCGCGACGATCGGCCGTGTCGATCTGCATCCGGGAGCTGCGAACGTGGTGCCCGGCGAGGCCCGCTTCGCGCTCGAGGTGCGCGACACCGACGCGCGCACCCTGGAGGAGCTGTCCCACGGCTTCCGCCGTGCGCTCTCGGCGATCGCACGGCGCCGAAACCTGATGTTCGAGTTCCAGGTGGTGAGCGAGATCGCTCCGGTGAGCTGCAGCGAGCGTGTGATGGAGGCGGTGCGCCGGGCCTGCGGAGAGCTCGGCGTCGAGCCCCTGGCGATGCCGAGCGGGGCCGCCCACGACACCCAGATGATCGCGGGCATCGCACCGGCCGGGATGATCTTCGTGCCCAGCCGCGCCGGTCGCAGCCACTCGCCGGCCGAATGGACCTCGCCCAGCGACATCGAGCTCGGAGCCAACGTGCTGCTCCACACCCTGCTGGATCTCGCGTCGTGAGCAAGCCGACGCCGAGCGAGCCGAAGCTCGATCCGGAAGACGCCTCCGTGACGGAAGCGGCACACCCCGAGTACCTGAACGTCGACCCGCTGCGCGAGAGCTACCGCGAGGCGTTCATCGAGAGCCCCGCCCTTCGCCGCTCGGTCGAGCATCTGAGCACGGCGCTCTTGTGCATCGACATGCAGTACCTCGACGCGGCGCCGGGCGTCGGCGTCTTCGCCGACGCCGTGGTCTCGGGGGTCGCTCCCGAGGCGCAGGAATACTACTTCGACCGGCTCGACAAGGTGGTACTGCCGAACGTCCGCCGCCTGCAGGAGACCTTCCGCGCCGCCGGTCTGGAGGTGATCCACACACGCATCCAGTCGCTGACCCGCGACGGCCGCGACCGCAGTCCGGGCCACAAGCGTCTCGGCCTGCACGCGCCTCCGGATTCGAAGGAGGCGGAGTTCCTGGAGGTGGTGGCGCCCCAGGGCGACGAGATCGTGATCGACAAGACGGCCTCCGGCGTCTTCAACTCCACCAACCTCTCCTACGTCCTGCGCAACCTCGGGATCACCGGCCTCTTCGTCACCGGCGTCTACACCAACGAGTGCGTCTCCACCGCGATCCGCGACGCGTGCGACCTGGGCTTCTACACCACGCTGATCTCCGACGGCTGCGCGACCGTCACGCCGGAGCTGCAGGAGGCGACGATCACCACGCTGCGCGATCGCTACTCCCGGGTGCGCACCACCGAGGAGGCGATCGCCGAGGTCCAGCACCTCGTGGGGCTCGAGCATGGATGACCTGAGCTCGGCGGTGCTCGATCCGCGCACCGGGTGGTGGATCCTCGCGGGCTTCAGCGTGCTCTGGGTGGTGCTCGGCGGCTGGCTCGGGCGGGGCTCGGACGACCTCGAGGGGTTCATGCTCGCCGGCCGCCGGGTCGGTCTCGCCCTCGGCGTGGCGACCGCGATGGCCACCTGGGTCACGAGCAACACCACGATGGCCGCGCCGCAGCTCGCCTTCCAGCTCGGCGTCTGGGGCATGATCGGATACTCCCTGGGCGCGGTGGGCCTGCTGCTCTTCGCGCCGCTCGCCAAGCGCATCCGCGAGCTGATGCCGGGAGGCTTCACCAGCGGCGACTTCGTTCGCCTGCGCTACGGCGCCACCGCCTGGCGTGTCTTCCTCGCCATCTCCTTCTTCTACGCCCTCGGCTGGCTGATCTCGATGGGCATGGCGGGAGGCGTGCTGATCCAGGCGCTCACCGGCATCCCCTACCGCTTCGGAATGAGCGTGATCGTCGCGATCTGCGTGCTCTACACGCTGATCGGCGGCCTGCGCGCGGTGATCGGCACCGACTTCGTCCAGACCCTGATCATCCTGGTCGGCGTCACGTTGCTGGCGTGGCTGGCGATCGACCGCGTCGGCTTCGGCGTGATGCACGACGCCGTCCAGGCCGAGAGCCCCGAGCTGCTCGACCTGCTGATGCCCGCCGCGATCATGTTCCTGTTCAACAACCTGCTCTTCGGCGTGGGAGAGATCTTCCACTCGAACGTGTGGTGGAGCCGGGCGTTCGCTTTCCGCGAGGGCGTCGGACGGCCCGCCTACCTGATCGCGGGCTTGCTGTGGATTCCGATCCCGATCGTGGCCGGCTTCGTGGCACTCACCGTGCCCGCCCAGGGGTTGAACGTGCCGTCCGCCGACATGGTGGGGCCGCTGGTGGCGGCGAACCTGCTCGGCGAGAGCGGCGCCGTGCTCGTCTTCATCGTCGTGTTCGCCGCGCTCGCCTCCAGCCTCGACTCGCTGCTCGCCGCCACCTCGGACCTCGTGCTCACCGACCTCTACAAGGGTCACCTGCGCCCCGACGCGACATCCGACGACCTCGCGCGCGCGGCGCGCTGGGTGGTGCTAGGGCTGGGCGTGGTGACCTGGCTGTTGTGCCTGCCCCGGCTCGCGACCCTCGCCGAGTTGCTCCACTTCACCGGCGCCTTCGTCGCCAGCACGATCTGGCCGATCGCCGCAGGCCTGTACTGGCGCCGCGCCAGTGCGGGCGGCGCCGTGGCCGGGATGATCCTCGGCACCACCGCCGGGCTGCTCGCCTACTTCGCGATCGGCTTCTACGTCGCGGCGCTGGTCTCGGCCGCCGTGTCGATGTGCGCCGTGTGGCTCGCCGCGCGGCTCCGGCCCGACGACTTCGACTGGCTCGCACTCGCAGCGACCGGACCGGTCGCGCAAGAGGAAACGCGCGCATGACGGCCTCCGTTTCGTTCCTTTCCTGGTTGATCACCGGTGCGACGGTCGTGGCGACGATCGCGCCGGTGGTGCTGATCGTCCTCTGGATTCGCGACGCGCGGAGAGGGAACCTGTGGTGAACGCGAGCCTCGACGCGAAGCTGGCCGACATCCAGAGCGAGCCGGCCCTCGACACCCAGGGCTTCGAGCGGCCTCGGGCGTTGATGGACGCGGTGTCCGAGAACCTGGCACCGCTGCTCGAGCTGGCGAGTCGACCCGTGATCACGGCGCGTCAGTTCGAACGGGATCAGATCGCGCAGCTGTGCCGGCTCGCTGCGCGCTACGAGACCCAGCCCCAGCGGATCATCCGGCCGCTGACCGGCAAGATCCTGGTCAGCGCCTTCTACGAGCCCAGTACTCGCACGCGGCTCTCCTTCGAGAGCGCCTGGCACCGCCTCGGGGGCGACGTGATGTCGATCACCGACCCGTTGTCGACCGGCATCGCCAAGGGCGAGTCCCTCCAGGACATCGGGGAGATGCTGAACCACTACGGAGATCTGGTGGTGCTGCGCGACTCCGACGAGCGCGCCGTGTACGAGATGCTCGAGACGCTCCGCATCCCCATCGTAAACGGTGGCAACGGGCTCGACGAACACCCGACCCAGGCGCTGGCCGACGTGTACGCGCTGCTCAAGTGGCGCCCCGAGATCGCGAGCAGCGGGCTGGAGGCTCCCGCGCGGATCGGGATCATCGGCGTGCCCGGACGCATGCGCACGGTGCGCAGCCTGCTGATCCTGCTGACCCGCTTCGCGGCGAGCATCGAGGAAGTGGTGATCGTCACCGACGAGGAGGAGCCCTTCTCCGAGGGGCAGCAGAAGGAGCTCGACGAGGGCGGCTTGCGGCTGTCCGTCTCGAATCGGCTCGACGCGACGCTGCCGCAGCTCGACGTCGTCTACATCAACTCGATCGCCTGGAAGGGTGGCGACTACGAGGAGATGGGCGCGAACTTCCGTCTCGGCGCCGACTCGCCGCTCAAGCCGGGAGCCATCGTCCTGCATCCCCTCGCGCGCGGCGAGGAGCTCGACACCAGCCTCGACGAGACCCCCCACAACTGGTACTTCGCGCAGGCGCGCGGAGCCGTCTTCATCCGCATGGCGTTGCTCTCGGCCATGCTCAAGACCTACGTCTGAGGAACCCGAACCATGTGCGGAATCGCCGGCATCCTCCACGCCGACCGCGCCCGACCGGTCGACCCGGAGACGCTCGTCGCGATGGCGGCGATCCAGCACCACCGCGGTCCCGACGGCTTCGGCTGGCGCGCGCTGGAGGGCGTGGGAATGAGCCACGCGCGCCTGTCGATCATCGATCTCGACGAGGAGCGCGCCCGACAGCCCTTCACGAGCCGCGACGGCAGTCTCCTGCTGGCGCACAACGGCGAGTTCTACGACTACAAGCGCCTTCGCGCGAACTTGTTCGCGCTCGGTGAGCGCTTCGACACCAAGAGCGACTCCGAGCTCGTCCTGCACCTCGTGCCGCGGCTCGGTCTGGAAAGGACGCTGGCGGAGCTGCGCGGCGAGTTCGCCTTCGCGCTCTACGACCGCTCTCAGGACACGCTGCATCTGGTTCGGGACCGCTTCGGCATCAAGCCGCTCTACTGGTGCTGCACCGGAGACACGCTGGTGTTCGGCTCGGAGCTCAAGGTGCTCTTCGCGCATCCCGAGGTTCCGCGGCGCTTCGATCCCGCCGGTCTCTACCACCAGCTCATGCAGGCGATCGTGCCCGGCTCGACGGCCTTCGAAGGCGTGCGTCAGGTGGCGCCCGGACACGTGCTGAGCGTGCGCCGGCGGGACGGCCGCTTCGCGATCGAGGATCGCCGCTACTGGGACATGCCCTTCCCCGAGGAGGGGGCCCACGCCGCCCTGTCGGACGAGCAGGCGATCGCTGCCGTGCGCGAGAAGCTGCTGGAGGCTGTGCAGCTGCGGCTCGAGGCCGACGTCCCGGTGGGTTGCTACCTCTCGGGCGGCATCGACTCCTGCTCGATCCTGGGCCTCGCTTCGGCCGCTCAGCAGTCGCCGGTCAAGGCCTTCACGATCGGCTTCGACAACGACGACTACGACGAGACGCCGATCGCGCGCACGATGGCGGAGTCGGCGGGGGCCGACCAGGACGTACTGCGCCTCGACGCGACCCATCTCTACGACCACTTCGAAGAGACCCTCTGGCACACCGAGCGCACGATCTACAACACCCTCGCAGTGGCGAAGCTGTTGATGAGCCGTCACGTGAAGGAGGCGCGCTACAAGGTCGTGGTGACCGGGGAGGGCTCGGACGAGCTCTTCGCCGGCTACCCGGCGTTCCGCAACGATCTGTTCCTCCACGGTCTGGATCACATGCCGCCGACCGAGCGCCGGGAGTGGGAGAAGCTGCTGCACGAGAAGAACGCGCTGTTCAAGGGCGCGATGCTGGCGGAGAACGAGATCGCGGATCCCGCGCTCACGGAGCGCATCGGCTTCACGCCGGCCTGCCTCCAGCCGTGGCTGGCGGCGTCCCACCACGTGCCGGGCGTGCTGAACCGCGACCTGGCCGCGAAGCTCGAGGGCTACCAGCCGGGGCGGGCGATCGCAGAGACGCTCGACGCCGACGCGCTGGCCGGTCGACATCCCCTCGACCGGGCGCAGTACGTGTGGATCAAGACGATGCTCGAGGGACAGATCCTCACCTGGGGCGGCGATCGGGTCGACATGGCGAACTCGATGGAGGCGCGCCCGGCCTTTCTCGATCACCATCTGGCCGAGCTCGCCGCGACGCTGCCGCCGACGGTTCGCATCCGCGGCCGTACCGAGAAGTGGGTGTTGCGCGAGGCGATGAAGGGCCTCTTGCCGCGCGTGCTCTACGAGCGCGAGAAGTTCGCGTTCATGGCGCCGCCCGCCCACACGGATCCGCGCAAGTGGGCCGCGATGCGCGGTCTGGCCGAGCGCCATCTCTCGCCGGCGGCGATCGAGGACGCGGGGCTACTCGACGCGGAGGGCGTCGCCGCGCTCTTCGCGCTGCACGACGCCCCCGACACCACGGTGGCGACGCGCAACACCCTCGACGCCGTGTTCAACCACCTGATCGGCGTCCAGGTGCTGCACCGTCAGTTCGTCGCCAGCGACGTCCCGGCCCAGGCGCGCGAGCGCGCCCGGGAGCTCGGCTGGCGCGCTGAGGCGCGCTGACCGCGCGATCGCCCGGTCAGCGGACCGCGCCGGCCTCGCGCAGCCCCTCGATCTCTCCCGCGGAGAAGCCCCAGTCGGCGAGTGCCTCGTCGGTGTGCTGGCCGGGATGGGCCGGTGGGGACTGGATCTCGGGCACCGTGCGGCTGAAGCGCGGCGCCGGAGCCGGCTGGATCTTCCCCGCCACCTCGACGAAGGTGTCGCGCGCCGCGATGTGCGGATGACTCGGAGCCTCGCTCATCTCCAGCACCGGCGCGAAGCACACGTCGCTTCCCTCCATGATCTCGCACCACTGCGCGCGCGTGCGGGTCTTGAAGATCTTCTCGAGGCGCTCCTTCATCGCCGGCCACTGGCTGCGGTCCATCTGTCCCGGAAGGTCCTCGCCCGCGAGCCCGGTCTTCTCGAGCAGCTCGGCGTAGAACTGGGGCTCGATCGATCCGATCGAGACGTACTGGCCGTCGGCCGTCTCGAAGGTGTCGTAGAAGTGGGCGCCGGTGTCGAGCATGTTGGCGCCGCGCTCCTCCCTCCAGAAGCCCATCTGGCGCATGCCGTGGATCATCGTCATCAGGATCGCCGATCCGTCCACCATCGCCGCGTCGACGACCTGTCCCTTGCCGGATCCCGCGCGCTCCACCAGCGCGCACGCGACGCCGAAGGCCAGCAGCATGCCGCCGCCGCCGAAGTCGCCCACCAGGTTGAGGGGCGCGGTCGGCTTCTCGCCGCGGCGCCCCAGCGGAGCGAGGGCGCCGGCCAGTGCGATGTAGTTGATGTCGTGTCCCGCGGCGTGCGCCATCGGTCCGACCTGTCCCCACCCCGTCATGCGCCCGTAGATCAGACGCGGGTTGCGGGCCAGGCAGACGTCGGGTCCGAGGCCGAGCCGCTCCATCACGCCGGGCCGGAAGCCTTCGATCAGTGCGTCGGCCCGCTCCACCAGGCGCAACGCGGTGGCGACGCCGCGCTCGCTCTTCAGGTCGAGACCGATGCTGCGACGGCCGCGATTGAGGACGTCACCGGGCGGATCGCCCATCGCGTCCCGCACCGAGCCGGCTCGGTCGAGGCGCAGCACCTCCGCGCCCATGTCCGAGAGCATCATCGCGGCGAAGGGCCCCGGGCCGATCCCGGCGAATTCGACGATGCGGATGCCTGCGAGCGGTCCCATGATGCCTCCGAGAGAGCGGGCGGCCCAGCATACCGCAGCGCGCCGAGCCGCGATCAGCCGCAGTCGTCGATCGCCGCGCGCAGGGAGCGCAGCTTCGCGCGGGCCTCGGCGTACTCGGCCTCGGGCGTCGAGTCGGCGACGATGCCCCCGCCCGTGTGCAGGTAGACCCGACCTCTCCGCACCAGGGCGGTGCGGATCACGACGCAGAGGTCGGCCCCTCCGCGCACGTCGAGGTAGCCGAGGGCGCCCGAGTAGAAGCCGCGCCGGACGGTCTCGAGCCCGTCGAGCACGCGCATCGCCGCGATCTTCGGTGCGCCGGTCATCGAGCCGGGCGGGAAGGTGGCGGCGACCGCGTCGAGGGCGTCGTGCTCGGGACGCAGTCGCCCGCGCACCGTCGACACCAGCTGGAACACCGACGCGTAGGGCTCCACCGAGAAGATTCCGGGCACCGCGATGGTGCCGGGCTCGCACACGCGTCCCAGGTCGTTGCGCACGAGGTCCACGATCATCACGTTCTCCGCCCGATCCTTGTCGGAGCAGGCCAGCGCCCGTCGCCGCGCGGCGTCCTCGGCGGGATGCGCGCCGCGGGAGGCGGTTCCCTTGATCGGCCGGCTCTCGACACCGCCGTCGGCGTCCACGCGCAGGAAGCGCTCGGGAGAGCTGCTCGTGATCGCCACCTCGGGCAGGGCGAAGTGGGCGGCGAAGGGAGCCGGATCCCGCCGTCGCAGCGCGCGGTAGAGCCGCCACGGATCGCCCTCGAAGGACCGGTCGACGCGGTAGGTGAGACAGGCCTGGTAGATGCGACCGGCCGCGATCTGCTCGCCGATGTGCTCGACCGCCTTGCGGTAGTCGCCGATCTCGACGTCATCGCGGTCGGACGCTTCGCGTCGCTCCAGGGGTCTGGACCCGCGCGGCGGGCGGGTCGTCGGCCTCTCCAGCTTTCGCGCGAGGGACCGGGCCGCGATCTCCGCGCGCGCCCGCGCCCGGCTCGCGTCGACGGAGAAGCCGAGCCCCGACACCAGCGCGCTTCCGCACTCGTGGTCGAAGGCGACGATCGCGTCGACGAACAGCCACACTGCGTCGGGCAGTCCGAGATCGTCGGTGCCGTGCAATCGGTGCACGTCGAGCTGCTCGGCCAGCTCGTAGCCGAAGACGCCGACGGCTCCCCCGCAGAACGGGATCCCGGGATCGCACGGCGGCGCAGCGGGCATCAGCGCGCGGAGCGCCGGCAGCGTTGGGCCCACCGAGCTTGTCACGCCCGGAACCAGGCCTCCGTGTACGGCCCGCCGGCACTCCAGCTCGAGCGCGAGACCGCGGGCGCGCAGGACGAGATAGGGATCGGCGCCGGCGAAGGAGAATCGGCCGATCTCGGGAAGCGGCAGGGCGCTCTCCAACAGCCAGGGCGCGTGCTCGCCGCGCAGCCGTTCGAAGACCCCGACGGGGTCGAGGTCTCCGCCGAGGGGAAGCGAGAACTGGGCCGTCTGTCGCGGGGGAGCGGTCATCGCGCCTTTCCGTGGCAACCGTATCGCAGGCGATCGGCGCGCAGCGAGCCTCGGCAGGCCGAGGGCATGGGCTAGCATCGCCGGATGGATCGCACGTGCTACTTCCATGCCGGCTGTCCCGACGGCTTCGGTGCCGCCTGGTCGGTATGGAGAGCGTGGGGCGACGACGCCCGCTACATCCCACGCGGTCACGAGCCCGTCCCGAATCCGCGCTCCCACGTCGGCGACACGGTCGTGTTCGTCGACATCGCGCCCGACAACCGATACCTGTCCGAGCTCGCGGAGAATGCCGCACAGGTGGTCGTGCTCGATCACCATCTCAGCGCCCGCAACCGCTACCTCGCCGACCCGGCCGTCGCGAATCGGGTGGAGGAGGGCGGACACCGCATCGTGTTCGATCTCGCTCACTCGGGCGCGGTCCTCGCCTGGAGCTACTTCCATCCCGAGGCCTCGCTCCCTCCGCTGCTCCAGTACGTCCAGGACCAGGACCTCTGGCACTGGCGTCTGCCGCGCTCGGAGGAGGTGAATGCCGCGATCGGCTCGCACCCGCGCGAGTTCGCGGTGTGGGACGAGCTCGCCGGGCGCAGCCCGGAGGACCTGGCGCGCGAAGGCGCCCCGATCCTGCGCGCTCAGCGGGCCGAGATGTTGCGCACTCTCCAGAGCGCGCACCCGATCGCCGTGGGCGAGTACCGCGTGGAGGCGGTGAACGCCCAGCAGAACCGCAGCCACATCGGCCACGAGCTGGCAAAGCGCGCCGCCTTCGGGAATCCGATCGGTGTCGTCTACCGGGTGACCGGATCCCAGGTGGATGCCTCGATCTACTCGATCGGCGACGTCGACGTCTCCGCGATTGCCCACCGCTATGGAGGCGGTGGGCACCGCAACGCCTCCGGCTTCAGCGTCTCCCTGCGCATCTGGCTGGAGGACTTCTGCTGCTAGTCCCCCTTCGCTCGTCGAGGCGGCTGGAGCGGCGGGTGCTCGAGCGTCTCCCACTCCGAAGGTGTGAAGGTCCGCATGGCGAGCGCGTGGATCTCGCCGCCCATCTCCTCCGCGAGCGCGGCGTAGACCAGTCTCTGGCGCGCGACGCGCGAGAGACCCTCGAAGCGATCGGAGACGATGATGGCGCGGTAGTGGCCACCGCCGGACGCGGCGCCGGCGTGTCCGGCGTGCAGGTGGCTCTCGTCGACCAGGTCGAGGTGGCGCGCGTCCAGCGCCTCGCGCAGTCGGCTCTCGATACGGTGGTGCCGGTCCATCGCGCCCGACTCTAGCTCGGGCCTGACGCGGATTCCGGCCGCCGCAGTGCTCGCAGGGCGACACGCGCTCGCCGGCGCGCGATGATCGCGGGAATGGCGAATCCCCTTACCGCTGCGCAGGGGTCCCGCAGGAAGGCGCTCGCGGCGCGCGTCGCCGCCGTGGACTGGGAGTCGGTCCACGAGGCCCTGGATCACTGGGGCTTCGCGCGCATCCCGCGCCTGCTGGCCGCGCGCGAGTGCGCGGAGCTCGCGTCGCTCTACGATTCGGACGCCCGCTTCCGCAAGACGGTCTCGATGGACGCGCACCGCTTCGGCAGCGGGGAGTACCGCTACCTGCGCTACCCGCTCCCGACCCTGGTGCAGGATCTCCGTCAGGGCCTGTATCCGCCGCTGGCGCGGATCGCGAATGTCTGGCAGACGCGTCTCGGCGACCCGCATCGCTACGAGCCCACGCTCTCGCGCTTCCTGGGTCGCTGTCACGCCCGCGGGCAATCGCGACCGACGCCGCTCCTGCTCCGCTACGTGGCTGGCGGCTTCAACAACCTGCACCAGGATCTGTACGGTCCGCTCGCCTTTCCGCTCCAGGTCACCGTGCTGCTCTCCCGCCCGCGCATCGACTTCGAGGGCGGCGAGTTCCTGCTGGTCGAGCAGCGACCGCGACAGCAGTCGCGCGGCTGTGCCGTCGCTCTCGAGCGCGGGGAGGCGATCGTCTTCGCCACGCGCGAGAGGCCGGTAGACGGAGCGCGCGGTCCCTACCGCGCCGCCGTTCGCCACGGCGTGAGTCCGCTGCTGGGTGGCCGACGGACCGCGCTCGGCATCATCTTCCACGACGCTGCCTGAGCCGGGAGGGCGCATCCCGGGCCGCGTCAGCGGGCCAGGCGCTCCTGCGCCGCCGCGGCCACTTCGGGCATTCCCAGCTCTTCGCCGAGCCGGCGGGCCTCCTCGAGCGACTCCCGCGCGCGGCGGAGCTCGGTGCGCCGGGCGAGCAGCGCACCGCGCTCGAGCGCGATCCACGCCCGGGTGGGCCGGGCCCCGAGGGCCTCCGCCGCCTCCGCCGCCTCGGCCAGGTGGACGAGCGCCTCGGCGCCCTCGCCCCGAAGCGCGAACAGCCGCCCGCGCGCGAACTCGATCGGGCCGCCGTAGCAGACCGGAACGGCCAACACGCCGTGGTGGTGCGAGACCGGAGCCAGCAGATCGAGGAGGGTCTCGGCGCGCTCCTCCTCACCGAGATCCGCACACAGGTGGGCGGTCTCGGCGAGGGTGTTCGTCCACCGGATGTTGCGCGGGATGCCGGAGAAATCGCCGCCGGCCAGGACTTCGAAGTGTCGGCGGGCGTCGTCGAGGCGCCCGAGGGCGACCAGCGATCGGGCGATCACCGCCCTCACGTAGTGCGTGGCGCCGCGTTCGGCGCCCAGACCGCGTTCGAAGATCCGGATCACCTCCTCGTGCGCACCCCGGGCGCGGGCGAGACCCACGCCGTGTGCGTCGTAACAGGCCCGAGCGTAGGGGTGCCCGATCCGGCGCCCGAACCAGAGCGCCTGCTCCGTGATCCGGTGCGACCGGGCGGGTCGCCGTTACCGCTCGCCTACCATTTCCCTACCTGTCGTCCCGCTTCCCGCCCTCCCGAGGGGTGGTCACCGGGATCGCGCGCACCTCCGGAGCTGGGCCCTTGGGCAGCGCGACCGTCAGGATCCCGTCGCGGTAGACGGCCCTCGCCGCGTCCGCATCGAACCCGGCGGGCAGCCGCAGCGAGCGCCGGAACCCGCCGAGGAGGGTCCCCGCGTGTCGCAGAGTCGGGGTCGGAGGCTCCGACGCCTCGGCGGGCTCGCCGCGGATCGTCAGCACGCCGTCTTCCAGGTAGACCTCGATCTCCCGCTCCCCGAATCCCGGGAGCGCGGCAGCGACGCGGAGCTCGGCCTCGGTGACGTCGATCGGGGGCGCAAAGGCGCAGGCGCGCGTCGCCACGACGAAGCCGTGCCACACCGATGCGAAGAGGCGATCGAAGTCGCCCCACGCCATCACAGACCTGGGTCCGGAGAGGTGTCGGGAAACGATCAGGTGGTGGGTCATCGGGCCTCCTCTTCGCGCTGCGGTCGCTGCCGCTCGGGCGCGAAGCGCGGCAACCCTAAGCGGAGGCGGGGCAGCGTCAAGCCGCTGCGGCCCGCCCGGGACCGCTCACACCACGCCCGAGGCCGCGAGCCGCTCGAGCTCCGCGGGGGAGAGTCCCAGCTCCCCGTAGACCTCGGCATTGTGCTCTCCCAGCTCGGGCGCCAGGGCGCGCGAGCGGGGCTCCATCTCGGAGAAGCGGAGAGGGTTGCCGTGGAAGGTCACCTCCCCGAGTGAGGGGTGGGGATGGCGCTCGACCATTCCGCGTGCGATCAGCTGCGGGTCGGCGACGAGATCCTCGGGCGCGGAGACCCGGGCGCAGGGGAGGTCGGCCCCCTCGGGTCCGAGCGCGCGCAGCACCTCTGCAACGCTTCGCTCCCGAACCCAGTCGGCCACGAGACCGTTGATCTCGGCGCGGTTCGCCGCCCGGGCGCGGTGATTGCGAAAGCGCTCGTCGCGTCCCAGCTCGGGCCGTCCGATCGCCTCGCACAGGGAACGGAACAGCTTGTTGCTCGCGGTGGCGATCGCCACCCAGCCGTCCCTGGCCTGCACGGCGTCGTAGGGGGACGCGAAGGGGTGTTGGTTCCCGAGCCGCGTCGTCACCGCACCGATTGCCGCGTGAATCGAGGCCGCCGAATCGGTGATCGCGAAGATCGCGTCCTGGTTCGAGAGGTCGAGCACCCGCGCACGTCCGGTGCGGTCCCGCTCGAGCAGCGCGGCCACGACCCCGAGTCCCAGGTACAGGCCCCCGACGAAATCGGCGAGTGCGCCGCCGGCGCGCGTCGGCGGTCCGTCGGGGAAGCCGGTCATCGCCATCAGCCCGCCGGTCGCCTGGGCGACGATGTCGTAGGAGGCGCGTCCGGCGGCGGGTCCCGTCTGACCGAAGCCCGACAGCGAGGCCACCACGCAGCGCGGATTGCGCGCCTGGATCACCTCCGGCGCCAGGCCCTGGCGCGAGAGCCAGCCCGCGCGGAAGTTCTCCACCACGGCGTCGGCGCGCTCGACGAGGCGCAGGAAGAGAGCGCGCCCCTCGGCGCCACGGACGTCGAGGGTGATCGACCGCTTGCCGCGGTTCGTATTCTGGAAGGAGAGCGACGTCTCCCCTTCCGGTGACGGTCCGTGGCGGTAGTCGTCTCCGACGCCGGGGCGCTCCACCTTGATCACGTCGGCGCCGAGATCGGCGAGCACCGCCGTCGCGAAGGGCCCGGCGACGACGCGCGACAGGTCGAGGATCCGCAGGCCTTCGAGAACGCGCCCCGCCATGATGGCGGCAACGTAGCATCGGCCGCGAGGAACGACGTACGCTGGCGCGCGTGGCGAGCTTCTCCGGGTGCCGTATCTGCGTGGGCTTCGACGATGGCCGGCCGGACTTCGAGGACGAGGACTCGGACCTGCAGCTGGCCGACGGCCAGCTGCTGATCTCCTACTGGGACGAGCGCGGGGTCGTGGTGCTGGTGGGCCGCGAGGTGGAGCCCGGTCTGTTCCAGCTCGTGGCCCGCAGCCGTCCGCGCCGCTGTACGCTGCGGCGCGAGGGCTCGCGCACCCTCATCGGCACCTGGGTGGAGGGAGAGGAAGCCGGTGTCCTGCGGGTGGAGATTCCCGCCGCGGGCGCGGCGCAGCTGGAGGAGAACCGATGAGCTTGGCACCTCCCACCGTCGAAGAGGTGCGTGTGCTCGCGCGCGACCTCGGCCTCTCCCTCGGAGACGAAGAGATCGAGATCTACCGTCGGCTTCTGCTCGGCTCGCTCGGGGCTTTCGGCGCCCTGGACGACGCACCGTCGGCCCTGCCTCCGATCCCCGCCGGCCGCCGCTGGTGGGAGCCGACGAAGGCAGAGAACCCGTACGGAGCCTGGTACGTGCGCTGCGAGATCCGCACGCGCGACGACGGACCGCTCGCGGGCATGCGCTTCGCGGCGAAGGACAACGTGATGATCGCGGGCCTTCCGCTGCTGAACGGCTCCGCGATCCTCGAGGGCTACGTCGCCGAGATGGACGCCACGATCGTCACGCGGCTGCTCGACGCCGGGGCGGTTCTGCTCGGCAAGGCGCACTGCGAGCAGCTCTGTCTCTCGGGCGGAAGCCACACGAACGTGCGCGGTCCGGTGCACAACCCCCGTCGCCGCGGCCGTACCTCGGGCGGCTCCTCGTCGGGCGCGGCCGCGCTGGTGGCGGCCGGCGAGGTGGAGCTGGCGATCGGCGGTGATCAGGGGGGATCGATCCGGATCCCCGCCTCCTTCTGTGGGCTCGTCGGCATGAAGCCCACCTGGGGGCTGGTGCCCTACACCGGGATCGTGCCGATCGAACCGAGCCTCGATCACACGGGACCGATCACCGCCGGCGTGCGCGACAACGCGCGCATGCTCGGGGTAATCGCGGGTCCCGACGGCATCGACGTGCGCTGCTCGGGCGTTCCGGCCGGCGACTACGTGGGCGCCCTCGAAGGCGGCGTAGCGGGGCTGCGCGTGGCGCTGCTCCGCGAGGGATTCGCGGTGCCGGGCACCCAGGCGCCCGTCGCGGCCGCGGTGCGCATCGCGGCCGATCGCCTCGCGGCGTTGGGGGCGCATGTCGAGGAGGTGTCGATCCCCGAGCATCTGACGGCCGGCGTCGCGGCCCTCCCGCTGCTCGTGCAGGGCATGTACCGCACCGCGCTGTGCGACGGCGGTCAGGGCATGGGCCGCCCCGACCTCTACGCGCCCGGCCTCCACGAGCGGATGTCGCGCTGGCGCGAGCACGCCGCCGGCTTCTCGCCGATCCTCAAGCTCGTCACGATGGCCGCGCACCTCGTCGAGAGCCGGGCCGGCTCACGCTACTACGCCCTCGCCGCCAACCAGGCCTGGCGTCTGCGCGCCGCCTACGACCGCGCGCTCGCCGGCGGAGACGTACTGCTCCTGCCCACGACCCCGATGGTGGCCCCGCCGATCCCGGCGGCCGACGCGCCGATCGAGGAGCAGTTCCAGCGCGCCTCGGAGCCCACCGCCAACACGATCCCCTTCGACGTCACCCATCACCCTGCGATCAGCGTGCCCTGCGGCGAGGTCGACGGCCTGCCCGTCGGCATGATGCTCGTCGGGCGGCACTGGGAGGAGGCGACGCTCTACCGGACGGCCTACGCGTACGAGCAGGGGTAGGCGCCCGCGGAGTCGCGGGCGACCGGCACGCGGGCGCGCCGGCGGGTCGCGCGACGGCGCAGCGCCAGGGCGATCAGACCGGAGCAGAGCAGCGGCAGCGCGGCGGGCTCCGGGACGGGCATCACGGACACGCCTGCTGCGGTGAAGGTCGTGTTCCGGCCCGAGCCCGGGGGGTCGACCATCGTCGCCGCAAGCGGCGTATTGCCCGCCGCGAACGTCGCCGTGACGACCGTGCTCCGGATCCGGTTCGCGTCGATGCGCGTGTTGTTGTCGTCCAGGTCCACGGTGAACGAGAAGGTGTCCCCGGGGTTGAAGCTCGCAAAGGTCAGCGTCAGCACCGTGTTCCCCGCGCTGAACACCGCGGCCAGGAAACCGGTGGCGGCGATGCTGCCGGGCGTGGGCGTGAAGGGCGAGCCGGTGGCGAGGCTGGTGTCGAAGGTGATCGGGAGCTGATTCGCAGTGCCCAGGTCGATCACCACCTGCACGATGTCCGACTGCGAGTCGGGGGTCGTGTTGGTGAGGACGAAGACGTCGCCCGCGCTCTCGCTGGCGCTCGGATCGTCGAAGGTGCCGAGGAACGCGATCGGAACGCCCGCAGCAGGCAGGCCGACGAAGACGGCGAACAGGAACGCGAAGATGGAGCGGTGGAACTTGTCCATGGGGGATCTCTCGAGACGGTGAGCGCGGGCTCGCTCGACGCGACACTTCGTCGTGTGCTCATCCGATCGGCAGGCTGCCGGTTCGGATTGAGTTCACCCCGTCCGAGGCCCCGCGGTGGCGGTCGCACCCACCGGCAGGGGGAACGCTCAACGACCCGGATCTGTTCCGAGAAACCGCGGGGCCGCCTCGGATCTCAGAACAGGACGACCTCGTCGTAGCGGGGCAGCGTCTGGAACACGAGCTCCGGCTGCGCGGCCTCCTTCTCCTTCAGGAACGCGAGCGTCTCCTCCGTGCCCCGGGCCAGGAAGGCCGCTGCGCGCACCGGACCGGTGAAGGGACCCTCGATCGGCCCGGTCAGGCTGTCCCAGTGGATCGGGATCACGCGCGTGGGGTGCGTGCGCCCGATCGTCTCGCGCCAGTAGGTCTCGCGGTAGGCGGGAGTCTGGGAGCCGAGGCCGCCGGTGCCGAGGAACACCACGTCGGCCGAGAAGCCCTCGAGGCCGCCCTCGACGCAGCCGGCGCTGCCGACGACCAGGAACGCGCCGCGCGGATGCGTCACGTGCAGCACGTAGGCCTTGCCCACCTTGTAGTCGAAGACGCTCACCGGCGGCACGAGCGGGACACGGATGTCCGGGTCGCCGAGCGCGCGCTCGCGCAGCGCCGGATCCGGGAACTGGAAGTGCCGCGACTCGATCGGGGTCACCGTGAAGCGACCGATCTCGATCGGCTCCCGGTCGCGCACGACCCGGATCCGGCTCTCCGGAAGCCCCCAGCCGCGGCCGATGTTCGCCGTGGACTCGGAGCCGAGCAGCAGCGCGCCGGTGCGGCGGGCCACCTCGGGCGCGTCCATCGCGTGGTCGTAGTGGGAGTGGACGGGGAACACCACGGCGAGTCGTTCGACGCCGTTTCGCGCCAGACCCCGCTCGATGGCGGTCGTGTCGGGCGCGATCCGCGAGAAGTAGAGCGCCAGGGGACCGGGGCGCGTGAACCAGCCGTCGGTCATCCAGGCGGTCTCGCCGTCGGAGAAGACGAGGGTGGCGGTGCCGGTGTAGCGGACCGTCACCGAGCCGGGCGGGATGACGCGGCTGGCGGGAACCGCCCAGGCCGGATCCACGGGCGCCGCCACGTAGGTGTTCAGGAAGATCCAGGCCACTCCACCGAGCGCGAGGAGCAACGCGGCGACGGCGATCGCCACTGCTCGCAGCCGCGCGGGTCGCTTGCTCACGCGCGCGGCCCGCCGCGCTCGGCGCGGCGGCAGAGGATCGTGCGCACCGGGATCCCGGCGCGGTCCTCGAGCACCTCGAAGCCGCGCTCCGCAAGCCAGGCGTGCGTGTCGCGGCGGTGCCAGGCGTCGACGAAGGGCTCGTAGAGCGCACGCGCCAGCAGCCGGAAGTACACCGCCCGCGGGCCGTGGCGCAGCGCCAGGCGCAGCGCACCCAGTCGGTACTGCTCGGGGGAGGGCTCGACGATCGCGAGCCGTCCGCCCGCGCGCAGGATCCGCGCGAGCTCGTCGAGGGCGCGGTCGGCGGCGGGCGGGGGGATCTCGTGGAAGACGAAGCAGCAGGCGACGCCGTCGAAACGCTCGTCTTCGAATCCCGTGTCCTCCGCGAGGCCCTGCACGAAGCGCGCGTGCGGAACGCGAAGGTGGGCGTGGCGGAGGAGGTAGGGGGAGGGATCGAGGCCCCAGACCTCGCCGATGTCCTGCTCCACCAGCGCCTCGGTTGAGGCTCCGCCACCGCAGCCCACGTCGAGCACCGCGTCGCAGCCGGCGAGCGACCGGGCCATCCCGCCGCGCGCTGGGCCCATCGTTCCCAGCATCGCGAGATCGAAGCCGGTCGTGTAGCCGCGCGTCAGTCCATTGGAGTAGTTCCCGTTCGGGACGTTGTGGAACTCCTGGAGCGCGTAGCGGGGAATCTCCACCGACAGCGGCAGGGCCTCGGGAAGCTCGACCCGCGAGTGGCGGCCGTCGAAGGCGCTAAGCAACAGGCGGCAGGCCCCGCGCCAGCCCACCCCCTCGCGATCGGTCCACGTGTCGGGAAGCTCGATCTCGGACCAGGGGACCGCGACCGGATCCGCGCTCACGCGTCGTACGCTACAGCCGCACCACGGCGACGATCGCGAGCAGGCTCCCGAGCGCCGCAATGCCGTAAAGGAGCGGCGCCACCACGGTATCGCGATCGAGACCGCCCATGTCGAGGGACACGTGGCGCATGTGATGCGCCCCCTTCCACAGCGGCAGTGCGATGAGCGCCAGCAGCACCAGGCGTCCGATCAGGTTGGCCCCCAGCGCGTGGGCGCGATCGTAGGAGAGCGCATCGGCGGGCACGATGCCCAGCGGGATGCCCACGCCCACGACCGCGAGCCAGGCGGTGAGCAGCATCGTGCCGATCATGATCCCCTGGCCGAAGAGCAGCCAGATCACGGGCTCGAGCTTCAGCAACAGCTCCTTCATCAGAAGATCCCTCCCGCGAGCACCAGGGCGAGCCCACCTGACACGGCGACCCAGATCACGTAGAGCATGACGTGCAGGACCGGCTGCGGCGGTGGCTTTGCCGGGCCGATCTTCGCGGGCTGGGCCTTCGGGAACAGCCGGAAGAAGCGCACGCCGACGAAGATCACCGCCGCCAGGGTGACGAGGTGGAAGAGCACGTAGAGCGGGTGCGCGAGCTGGGTCATCACGCTCTGCCAGGCCGCGGGCCCGCTGCCGAGCGCCCAGATCACGCGTAGGGCGACGAGGCCCGCGAGCAGGTACAGGGCGCCGGTCGCGCCGAACAGGGTGTAGGTGAAGTAGCGGCCCGAGAGCGGGAACTGGGCGGGCATCATCGGAGCCGCCGTGCGGGTCCGCCCGGGCCGGGTGGGAGCCATCGCGTGGGGATGCGAGGCGCGCGCCATGGCTACTTGCCTCCGCGCGGCACGACGAAGCTCGTGGCCCAGTCGATCACCGCGTTGATCTTCGACTGGTTCACGGCCGCGGCCGGGTCGACGTGCTTCGGGCACACCTCGCTGCACTCGTTGGCGTAGGAGCAGGCGAAGACCGTCCCCTCGCCGCGGAACACCTCGTTGCGCTCGTGCTGCCCTTCGTCGCGGGAGTCCATGTTGTAGCGGTGGCCGAGCGCGATCGCGGCCGGTCCGAGGAACTCGGGCTCGTTGCCGACGACCGGGCAGGCCGAATAGCAGAGCATGCAGTTGATGCACATGCTGAACTGGCGGAAGTACTCGAGCTCCTCGGGAGACTGGCGATAGGTGCCCTCTTCCACCGCCTTCTCCTTGGCGACGATGATCCAGGGCTTGACCTTCTGCAGCTTCTCCATGAAGCCGTCCAGATCGATCACGAGATCGCGCACCACCGGGAAGTTCGCGAGGGGGGCGACGTCGACCTTGTCGCCATAGTTGGAGAGCGGGTCCTTGCAGGTCAGCGACGGCTTTCCGTTCACCATCATCCCGCAGCTCCCGCACACCGCCATCCGGCACGACCAGCGATGGGAGAGCGAGCCGTCGAGCTCGTCCTTGATGTAGTTGAGCCCGTCGAGCACCTTCCAGTCGGGCTGGACCGGCACCTCGTAGCTCTGCTTGCGCGGCGCCTCGTCCCGGTCGGGATCGAAGCGGGTGACGACGAAGGTCTTCCTGTTCTCGGCCATCTAGTACTTCCGCTCCTCCGGCACCCACTTGCCCAGCGTCACGTCCTTGCGACCCAGCCGCGGACCCGCGGCGTCGTAGTAGCAGAGCGTGTGGTAGAGATAGTTGTGGTCGTCGCGCGTCGGGGCGTCGCGCCGGGTGTGCGCGCCGCGCGACTCGCGTCGGTGGGCTGCCGACACCGCGAGCGCCTCGGCCACCTCGAGCATGTTGTCGAGCTCGAGCGCCGCCGTGATCTCGGTGTTGAACACGGTGCTCGAGTCCTCGAGTCGGACCTCGCTCATGCGCTGCTTGAGCTGGGCGAGGGTGCGCACGGTCTCGTCCATCGAAGCCTGCTCTCGGTAGACGCCGCAGCCGCTCTCCATGGTCCGATTCAGTTCGCGCCGCAGCTGGGAGAGCTTCTCGCTTCCGCTCCGGGCGTCGCGCGCCGACGCCAGCCGCGCCGATTCCTCCTCGGCCTGCTGGCGGCTCGCGGCCTCGCCGCCGGCGTCGGTGCCGGCGGCGTAGCGGACGGCCTCGCGCCCGGCGCGGGCGCCGAACACCAGACACTCGGTGAGCGAGTTCGAGCCCAGGCGGTTGGCGCCGTTGAGCGAGACGCACGCGACCTCGCCCGCGGCATAGAGACCGGGGAGCGAGGTCGCCCCGTCGATGTCCGTGTCGACGCCGCCCATCATGTAGTGCACCACGGGGCGGATCGGAATCGGCTCGTACACCGGATCGACGCCCGCGTAGATCTTCGCGAGCTCGCGCACCATCGGCAGCTTCTTGTCGATCGCGGCCTCGCCGAGGTGGGTGAGGTCGAGGTGCACGTACTCGCCGTAGGGCCCCTTCACGCCGCGGCCGGCCTCGATCTCCTGGACGATCGCGCGCGAGATCATGTCGCGCGGACCGAGCTCGGCTTTCGTGCCGACGCCGTAGTCGCGCGTCACCAGGAAGCGCTCACCTTCGGCGTTCTTCAGGTGGCCGCCCTCACCGCGGGTCGCCTCGGTGATCAGGATGCCGGTCCCCGGCAGCCCGGTCGGGTGGTACTGGACGAACTCCATGTCCTTGAGCGGCACGCCGGCGCGGTAGGCGAGCGCCATCCCGTCGCCGGTCTTGATGTTCCCGTTGGTGGTGAAGGGGAAGATCTTCCCCGCACCACCGGTGGCGAGGATCACCGCCCGACCGAGGATCGCTCGCACGACGCCTTCCCGGACGTCGAGCGACGCGACGCCCCGCACGGCGCCGCCGTCCACCAGGAGCTTGGTGACGAACTGCTCGTCGTAGCGGACGATCCGATCGAAGCGCAGCGAGTGCTGGAACAGCGAGTGGAGCATGTGGAAGCCGACCTTGTCGGCGGCGTACCAGGTGCGCTTCGTGCTCATCCCGCCGAAGGCGCGCGTCGCAACGGTGCCGTCCTCGTTGCGGCTCCAAGGACAGCCCCAGTGCTCGAGCAGCGTGAGCTCCTTCGGCGCCTGCTCGACGAAGTACTGGATCACGTCCTGGTCGCCGAGGAAATCGGAGCCCTTGACGGTGTCGTAGCCGTGCATTTCGAGGCTGTCGTCGGAGCGCGCCACGGCGGCGGCTCCGCCCTCGGCCGACACGGTGTGGCTCCGCATCGGGTAGACCTTCGAGACCATGGCGACGGAGGCGTCGGGCGAGGCCTCGACGGCGGCGATGGCGGCGCGGATTCCCGCGCCCCCCCCGCCGACGATGACGATGTCGTGACGGATGACTTCCACCAGATCGCAACCTCGATGGGATGGGCGCCGCGCCGGATCTCGTCCGCTTCGCGACGGGGGACTCGACAGGGGGTCTCGGGCCCGGTGGGGGCCGCTCCCGTAATAACGAATCTCGGGTACTTGCGAAAGCGGAGGCGGGCGAAAGCGCCGTGCCGCCCGGGTCAGCCAGCCGACACGGGAACGGGCAGCGCCGGCTCCTGCTGAGAGAGGCAGTGGATCGCCCCGAGCCCGAGGACCAGCGTCGAGCAGGGCACGCCGACCACGTCGCGTCCGGGTAGCAGGTCGCGCATCACGGCTAGGGCCCGCTCGTCCGAGGACGCGCCGAAGACGGGGACCAGCGCGACGCCGTTGGCCAGGTAGAAGTTGGCGTAGCTCGCGGGACACGGCTGGCCGTCGACACAGTGGACCGGAGGTATCGGCAGGTCGTGCACCTCCAGGCCGGCGGCGACCAGCCGGCGTCGGTTCTCCGCGAGCATCGGCGCATCCGGACCCGAGGAAGAAGTGGCCGCCACCACGACTCCCGGCGCGACGAAGCGCGCACAGTCGTCGATGTGCCCGTCGGTGTCGTCGGACTCGATCCCTCCGGCCAGCCAGACGACGCGCCGGGCCCCGAGCCAGCGCCCGAGGCGCTTCTCCATCTGCTCGTGGCGGCGCGCCGGCTTCTCGCGGTTGGGGTTGAGGAGACACGACTCGGTGGTCAGGATCACCCCCTGCCCGTCGCCGTCGATCGATCCGCCCTCGAGCACGAAGCCCGGCGTCTTGCACGGGATTCCCGCCAGCGCCGCGACGCGCGCGCCGAGCGCCGCATCGAGGTCCCACGGCGGATACTTCCCGCCCCAGGCGTCGAAGCCGAAGTCCAGGGCCACGCGCTGGCCGATCTCGTCGACGGCGAAGATCGGCGCGCTGTCGCGCAGCCAGGAGTCGTTGGTCGGCAGCAGATGGAGGCGGACGTCCGCGTCGGGATCGACACCGACCGCGCGCAGGCGTGCCCGGACGTCGGCCGCGGTCGCCTCGTCCGGCACCAGGAGCTCGACGCTCTCGCGCCCCGCGAGCGCACGCACGATCTCGCCGTACTCGCTGCGGGCGGCCTCGAGGTGCCCCGGCCAGGTCTCCGGGTTGTGCGGCCAAGAGAGCCAGGTCGCCCGGTGGGGCTCCCATTCCGCGGGCCAGCGCACCCCTAGTCTCTCAGGCGCTTGCCGATCTCCGCGTAGGCGTCGATCCGGCGGTCTCGCAGGAAGGGCCAGTTGCGGCGCACCTCCTCGATCGCCCCGAGGTCGCAGTCGACGATCAGCGTCTCCTCCTCGTCCGAAGACGCACGGGCCAGCACCCGGCCGAAGGGATCGGCCAGGAACGACTGTCCCCAGAAGCGGATCCCCCCCTCCCGGCCGACGCGGTTCACCGCCGCCACGAACACGCCGTTGGCGATCGCGTGGCCGCGTTGCACCGTTTCCCAGGCATCTTGCTGTGCGGAGTCGACCGACTCACCCTCGTCGAACTGCCAGCCGATCGCCGTCGGGTAGAACAGCACCTGCGCGCCGGAGAGCGCAGTCAGCCGGGCGGCCTCCGGGAACCACTGGTCCCAGCAGACCAGGGCCCCGATCCGCGCCGGCCTCGTCGTGAAGGCCTGGAATCCGAGATCGCCGGGCGTGAAGTAGAACTTCTCGTAGTACAGCGGGTCGTCGGGGATGTGCATCTTGCGGTAGACGCCGACCGGCCTGCCGTCCGCGTCGATCACCACGGCGGTGTTGTGGTAGACGCCCTGGGCGCGCCGCTCGAAGAGCGAGGCCACGATCGCCATCTCGCGCTCGGCGGCCAGCTTCGACAGCGCCTCGGTACTCTCGCCCGGAATCGGCTCGGCGAGGTCGAAGTGGCGCGCGTCCTCGCTCTGACAGAAATAACGGGAGCGGAACAGCTCCGGAAGGCAGGCCAGGCGCGCACCCCGCTGGGCGGCCGCGTCGAGCTGCTCCAGGGCACGCGTCAGGTTGGTTGCCGGGTCTTCTTCCACCCGCATCTGGACGAGGGCGATCCGCAGGGATCCGGCCATGGGGTCTGCGTAGGCCAGCGGCTGCGGGCCGGCAAGGGCCCCCTCGTGACCGGATCCGTCACGGCGACGGTCGACGCTCCTCTCGAAGGAGGAGATCGTGGAGATCCGACCCTCACAGGCCCCGCTCGCATGTCCCGTGGATCGCGTCCAACCCCGCGCGAGCGTGGTCGGGCTGCGCCGCTTCGCGCGGGGCGTCGCCGAGGCGCTCGCCGTGATCGCCGCGTTCGTCGCCGGCGGAATGGCCGTGGCGGCGGCTCTCGAGGGCGACGCCGCGGCAAACGGCCGCAGGTACGCTTCGGTCGTGGAAACGAGCGACCCCACGCCCCGCGTCTGGCTGGTGGACGGGTACAACGTCCTGAACGTCGGGCTCCTGGCCGGGCGCGCGCGCGAGGGCTGGTGGTCTTCGCGCCACCGCGGCGAGCTGCTCGGGCGGATCGCCACCTTCGACGACCCGGACGCGGAGATCTGGGTGGTCTTCGACGGCGCCCACCCGCCCGACGCGCCGGCGCCGGGCCGCGTGCGCTCGGTGTTCGCCCCCGACGCCGATCAATGGCTGCTCGGGCGCATCCGCGAGGACACGGCCGGCTCCGTCGTCCTGGTCACGGCAGACCGGCGACTCGCCGCCAAGGCCCGCCACCGCGGCGCCGAGGTGATGGCGCCGCGGGCCTTCCTGGCGCGCTGCGGGAGGCCACTCGGGGTCTAGGAGGCAGCCAGGCCGAGGCCCGGCGCGCGGTCCGCCTAGTCCATCTCGAAGTGGCGCAGGATCCGCGCGGCATTCTCCTCCGCCGCCCGACCGCTGATGTCGATCACCTGCCAGCCCTGCTCGCGATAGAGGCGGCGCGCGCGACGCACCTCGTCGATCAGCGTCTCGGGGTCGGCATAGGTGCTGTAGGGAGGCGCCCCGAGCGTGCGAACGCGGGCCTGGCGGATCGTGAGCAGGAGCGAGGGATCGACCGTCAGGGCGAAGACCTTCTTCGGGTCCAGCTCCAGCAGCTCGCGAGGCGGCTCGATGCCCGGGACGATCGGGACGTTCCCGGTCTTGTACCCGCGCTGGGCCAGGTACATCGAGAGCGGAGTCTTCGACGTGCGCGACACCCCGGTGAGCACGAGGTCCGCGAGAAAGAGGGTGCGGAGGTTGGCTCCGTCGTCGTGGCGCACCGCGAACTCGACTGCTTCGATGCGCCGGAAGTAGTCGTCCGAGAAGCCGTGGAGGAGGCCCGGCTGGGACCTCGGTACGGCCTTCAGGTGCTCGGCCACCTTCGCGATCATGCCGCCGAGGACGTCGAAGGTGGGGACGCCCCGCGCCTCGGCCTCCTGGAGCAGGCCCTGCGCCACGCGTCGGTCGACCAGCGTGAACAAGACGAGGGCACCGACGCGCTCGGCTTCGGCCACCACGCGGCGCGCGAGAGAGGCCTGTCGAATGCCGCCGAAGCGCCGGAGCTTGCTGTCGACTCGGAACTGGGCGAGCGCCGCCTTCGCCACCGCGGCGCCGGTGTCGCCGGTTCCATCGGAGACGATGTAGATCGGTCGGGGCGTCGGCAGCGGCTCGGTCACGGACGAAGCTTGCCTGATTTCCGGGGCCGCGACCTCGGGGCGGTCTTCTCCGTCGGTTCGAGCGTCGCGGCGCGACTCCCCGCTGCCGGAGCGATCCATTAGATTCCCCCGACCATGCCCTACGACCCTGCGGCGATCGAGGCGAAGTGGCAGGCCTGGTGGCAGGAGAACCAGGTCTTCCGCGCGGAGCTCGACCCGAGCAAGCCCAAATTCTACGTGCTGGACATGTTCCCCTACCCCTCCGGCGCCGGGCTGCACGTCGGACATCCCAAGGGCTACATCGCCACCGACATCGTCTCCCGCTACAAGCGGATGCGCGGCTTCAACGTGCTCCATCCGATGGGCTGGGACGCCTTCGGCCTGCCGGCCGAGCAGTATGCGATCGAGACGGGCACTCATCCCCGCGAGACGACGCGTCGAAACATCCAGACCTTCAAGCGCCAGCTCTCCTCGCTCGGTCTGGACTACGACTGGTCGCGCGAGATCGACACCACGGATCCGGGCTACGTGAAGTGGACCCAGTGGATCTTCCAGCGCCTCTACGAGGCCGGCCTCGCCTACTACGCCGAGGTGCCCGTGAACTGGTGCCCCGCTCTGGGCACCGTGCTGGCGAACGAGGAGGTGATCGACGGCAAGAGCGAGCGGGGTGGCCATCCGGTGATACGGGTTCCGATGCGCCAGTGGATGCTTCGCATCACGGCCTATGCCGACCGCCTGATCGACGATCTCGAGCTCGTGGACTGGCCCGAGCCGATCAAGAAGATGCAGCGCGACTGGGTGGGGCGCTCGGTGGGAGCCCGCATCGTCTTCGACGTCGAGGGCTCCGAGGACCGCATCGAGGTGTTCACCACGCGGCCCGACACGCTGTTCGGGGCCACCTATCTGGTGCTGGCCCCCGAGCACCCACGGGTCGCCGGACTCACCAGCGAAGACCGTCGCGAGGCCGTGGCCCGCTACGTCGAGCAGACCGCTCGCCGCAGCGAGAGATCGCGGGTCGCCGACCAGACCAAGACCGGCGTCGCGATCGGCGCTCGCGCCCTGCACCCGGTCACCGGCAAGGCGATTCCGATCTGGATCTCCGACTACGTGCTGGCCAGCTACGGCACGGGCGCGATCATGGCCGTTCCGGGTCACGACGCTCGCGACTGGGAGTTCGCGCGGGCCTTCGATCTGCCGATCGTCGAAGTGGTCTCGGGCGGCGACGTCGAGCGCGCCGCCTACGAGGGTCCAGGGCGAGCGGTCCATTCGGACTTCCTGAACGGTCTCGGGACCGAAGCGGCGAAGGAGCGGATGTGCAGCTGGCTCGAGGAGCACGGTCGCGGCGAGAAGTCCACCAGCTACAAGCTGCGCGACTGGCTGTTCTGCCGGCAGCGCTACTGGGGGGAGCCCTTCCCTGTCGTCCACCGTCGCGATGGCAGCACCGCCCTGGTGCCCGAGTCGGAGCTGCCCGTGCTGCTGCCGGAGCTCGAGGACTTCAAGCCCTCGGGTGAGTTCGAGCCGCCCCTGGCGCGCAGCCGGGAGTGGCTGGAGACGCGCGACCCCGAGACCGGCGAGCCCGCGCTGAGGGACGCCAACACGATGCCGCAGTGGGCGGGCAGCTGCTGGTACTACCTGCGCTTCTGCGACCCCCACAACGACGAGGCCCCGTGGTCGGCCGAGGCCGAGAACTACTGGATGCCCGTCGACCTGTACGTCGGCGGGGCCGAGCACGCCGTGCTCCACCTGCTCTACTCGCGGTTCTGGCACAAGGTTCTCTACGACCTCGGGCTCGTGCACACGGTGGAGCCCTTCCAGAAGCTGCTGAACCCCGGCATGGTGCTCGGCTACAGCTACCGCTACTACGACGACGATCCGAGCGACGTGGCGGAGGGGAAGGCGACGCGTTTCGCGGCCTCGGACGTCGTCCTCGACGGGGAGACGCCTCGGCACGCCACCACCGGGGCCGAGCTGAAGGAACGCTGGGTGGACGCGGCGGCGGTGCGCTGGGTCGACGGACAGCCGTTCCACCCCGATACCGACCTGCTCCTCGAGACGGTGACCGAGAAGATGTCGAAGAGCCGGGGCAACGTGGTGA